>NZ_JBVHOQ010000066.1:0-33794 GCF_055568375.1 Streptomyces sp. NPDC026062 | reverse complement strand
CTCGGCGGCCAGGGCCAGTACGAACACGTCATCAACAACACCGGATCCCCCACATCCGGCACCACCACCGTCCCGTCGAACGTGGTGTCCTTCCCGTAGGGATCCGAGCGGGGCGGGGGCGGCTGCCCCTGCCCCGCCTCCTCGGCCAACCGGTTGCCGGTCCGGGCGCCTCTCAAGGAGGCACCCGGACCGCGTGGTGCGCCGGCGGCTGCGGAGATCAGCTGTGCAGCGCCAGCGCGCCCTTCGCCGGGACGGTCGCCGTCACCGTGCCACCGTCGCCGACCTGCACCGTGTTGCCGTCACAGGCGTCCGGCGCGGCCTGCGCCACATTGCAGTAGGTGCCTGCGGGAAGTGACGTGGTGAACGTCTGCTGGAGCTCGCCGTCACCGTTGTTGATAGCCACGAAGCCCTTGTCGCCTCGGCCGAAGGCTATCGCCGACGAGCCGTTGTCCCACCAGTCGGTGAGCTCCGTGCCCGCCGTGGCGTTGTGGAAGCCGACCATGCCTGTGATCGCCCTCTGCGCGTGGGTGCAGGTCCAGCCGTCGCTGCCGCACGCGGCCGCGCCACCGTTCGGCGGGCCCGCGTCCTTGTCCGACCACTCGTAGCCGGAGTAGACATTCGGGGAGCCGTAGGGAGAGGCGAGCATGAACACATTGGCCAGGGTGTAGGCCGCGCCGTCCTTGTAGGTCAGCGTGGAACCGTTGCGCTCGGTGTCCCAGTTGTCGACGAAGGTGCGGGCATTCGCGCTCGCCAGCTTGCCGTCGGCGATGTTCTTCAGGCCTGTGAGCGAACCACCCTGGAAGGCACTCTTGAGGTGGCCGCCGTACCGGAACTCGTCGACGTCTCCCACACCCGTGTACTCGTCGGGCTGGACCGCCTCGCCACCACCGTAGATGACCTCGGTGACCCAGAAACCCGGGTCGGCCATCTTTCCCTTGATCGCGGCGATGTCGTCGGCTGCCATGTGCTTGGCCGCGTCGATACGGAAGCCGTCGACCCCCAGACCGCGCAGGTCGGAGAGGTACGCGGCGATCGTCGCGCGGACGGCTTCGCTGCCGGTGTCGAGGTCGGCCAGGCCGACCAGTTCGCAGGTCTGGACGTTGTCGCGGTCGCCGTAGTTGCTGATGTCCTTTCGGCAGCCGTGGAAGTCCTGGTCCTGGAAGTACCCGGGGTAGTCGTACTTCGTGTAGGCGGTACCGCCGGTCCCGGTGCCCGAGCCGGACGACATGTGGTTGATGACGGCGTCCGCGACGACCTTCACCCCGGCCGAGTGGCAGCTCTCCACCATGGACCGGAACGAATCGCGGTCACCGAGGCGTCCGGCAATCTTGTAGCTGACCGGCTGGTACGAGGTCCACCACTGGTCACCCTGGATGTGCTCGGAGGCGGGCGAGACTTCTACGTATCCGTAGCCCGCCGGACCCAGCGAGTCCGTACAGGCCTGGGCCACCGCGTCGTACTTCCACTCGAACAAGGTGGCGGTGACGGTCCTCTCGCCCGGTGGCGTGGCCTGGGAGCTCCAGGGGGCGAGGGCGGTGATACCGGCGGCGACAAGCAGGCCGGCCAGGGTCGCGCGAGCGACGCGGGAACTCAATTGCGGCTCCTTCGTTCGCGGGCACGGATGTGGGGTCCGTACCCGTCGTGGGTCGCCACGCGCCTGGCCACCGTGGGGGACTTCGGAGCCTGCCGCCACGGCGGTGAACACGTCAAGAGTGTCGCAAGAGTTTCCAGCATGTTTCTGAAATTCTTTGCGGCAGAGGCGAGTTGTGGAATGAGTCGCCGGTGACGCATCGCGAGTGACACGTAGCGAGTGACATGCAGCGTCATGAATCGCATCATGCGTCGTGGTCATGCCCTGCGAGTCCTGCCTCACCAGTCGCGCCTTGCGAGTGATGCCTCACCAGTCATGCCTTGCAGGTCCTGCGTTGCGTCATGAACTGCGAGTCGCAGGGTCACAAGTCACTGGTCCCGGTGGTGCGCCTGGATCACGGCGACCGCTCCCGCCAGAAGTGCCCAGAACGCGTATACCGTCCAGGCTCCGGAGGCCGTCCACGGATAGAGAACGGACGTGCGGGGTCCCGAGGCCGACAACCGCTCCCACGCACTGAAAGGCGTGGAGTGCTGAAGCACCGCCGTCAGATGGCGGCGATCGCTCAGGACCATCGGGAGCAGAAGCAGCACCACCACGCATCCGATGATGGAGCCTCCGGTGTGGCGGATGACCGCACCGATCGCCAGGCCCGCGAGTGCGGCCACGGGCGCGAGCAGGGCGGAGGCCACGACGAGGCGCAGGGCACCGGGGTGGGAGAGGGAGACCGAGGCGTCGCGGCCCGACAGGATCGCCTGCGTCGAGGCGAACGAGGCCACGGCGACGAGTGCGCCGAAGACGGTGGTGACCGCAGCGAGAACGAGTGCCTTGGCGGCCATCAGTGAGCGGCGGGCCGGGACGGCCGTGAAGGTGGTGCGTATCAGGCCCGTACCGTGCTCGCCGGTGACCGATACGGCACCGATCGCGGCGACGGCCAGAACCAGCACCATGGCCCCGTTCCCGGTGAAGGCGTCCATCAGGGGCGAGTCGTTGGCGATGAAGGACTCGCCGCCGTGTTCGTCGTACTGGTACCAGTACTTGTAGTGGTCATAGGCCGTACCGGCGTTGAAGGCGATGACGGCCAGCGCGGTGATCAAGTACAGCCAGGGGGTGGAGCGCAGTGACCACGTCTTGAGCCACTCGGCGGCGAGCAGGTCACGGAAGCGGGCGCGTGGTTCGTCATCTGTCATGCGGGCGGGTGGTGCGGTCGTGGCCGGTGCCGTGGTCATCGGGGTTCTCCTGCGAGGTATTCGACGCTGTCCGCGGTGAGTTCCATGAACGCCTTCTCCAACGAGGAGGATTGGGTGCTGAGTTCGTGCAAAAGGACGCGGTGGTGGAAGGCGAGCTCGCCGATCCGGGCGGCGGGCAGACCGGATATCGCGAGCCGGTCCCCGTCCGGGACCACTGAGGCTCCCTCGGCGGTGAGGAGCGGGGCGAGCGCGGCAGCGTCGGGGGTACGCACGGTCACCCCCGTCCTCGTCCCGCGGGCTGCGAACGCGGTCAGGCTCTCAGCGGCGATGAGCCTGCCGCGGCCGATGACGACGAGCCGGTCGGCGGTGTTCTCCATCTCGGTCATCAGGTGGCTGGAGACGAACACGGTGCGGCCTTCGGCGGCGAGCTTCCGGAAGAGTCCCCGCACCCACAGCACCCCCTCCGGGTCGAGGCCGTTGAGCGGTTCGTCGAAGAGCAGGACGGGCGGGTCGCCGAGCAGTGCGGTGGCTATGCCGAGTCGCTGGCGCATCCCTAGCGAGAAGCCACCGATCCGGCGGCCGGCCGCCCCGGCAAGGCCAACCTCCCGGAGCAGTTCGTCGACCCGGCCACGCGGGATGCCGTTGCTACGGGCCAGCATCGCGAGGTGAGCGCGGGCGGTACGCCCGCCGTGGACGTCGCCGGCGTCCAGCAGGGCGCCTGCGTACCGCAGTCCACGCGGATGGTCGCGGAACGGCCGGCCCTGGAGAGTGGCCGTTCCGGCGGTGGGCTCGACCAGGCCCAGCAGCATGCGCAGGGTGGTGGTCTTTCCGGCCCCGTTGGGCCCGAGGAATCCGGTGACCTCGCCCGGACGTACGGTGAAGGTGAGGTCGTTGACGGCGGTGGCCGTGCCGTATTTCTTGGTCAGTCCGTTGACTTCGATCACGAGATCCACTGTGCTGTCCGCGACCCTCCTGCGTCGTCGGACCAGCGGTGACACCTGTCCGGTGCGGGTGTCGACCACGGTTGTACAACCGTGGTCCGATGCCGGACCGGGCGGCCGGTGGCTACGATCGGCGCATGTCCCCCTCGCCCTCGAACCCCATGCTCAAGCGTGTTCCGCCGGGTTGGTGGGTGGGCATGGCCTGGTACGCGGGCGTGCTGCTCACCTTCCTCGTACGAGTGCGGCTGCCCGGTGAGACCGAGCCGTCCGTCCGGCCCGGGATGCTGCTCTATCGGTGGGACGGTCTGCTGACCCAACTGCTCGCCACGGCACTGGCGGCAGCCGGCTGCCTGGTGTTGGAGCGACGTCCGTTGAAAGGCCTGGCGCTGGTGCTGGGCGCTGCCACGCTCGCCACGTTCTCGCTGAGCGTGGGAGAGATCCCGCTCGCCCAGTTCCTGGCCGCCGACGCAGCGCTGTACTTCATCACGGCCAACCGGTCGCGCCGGACCGGTTTCGCCGCCCTCCTGATGGCGCTCGTCGTCCTGGCCGCCTTCCTGTCCGTCCGGCTACTGGCCGAGTGGAGCGTCGGTATGTCGGCGGAGCTGGTCGTCGCCCTGACCGCGATCGTCGCCTGGCTGGTGGGAGGCTCGGCGTACGAGACCCGTCGGCACAGCGAGAGCCTGGCCGCGCGCGCCGCTGAACAGGCCGTGATGGATGAGCGGTTGCGGATCGCCCGCGAGATGCATGACATGGTCGCGCACAGCGTCGGCATCATCGCCCTGCAGGCGGGTGCGGCGGCCCGGGTCGTGCACACTCAGCCCGACGCCGCGCGCGAGGCGATGAGCGCGGTGGAGACCGCGGGACGGGAGACGTTGTCGGGGCTGCGCAGGATGCTCGGCGCGCTGCGTCAGGCAGATACCGTCCCCGGAGGGGCGGAGGGGGATACGGTGCTGCGGCCTACGGAGCGCCTGGCTGACGTCGACCGGCTGGCCGCGGCCACGACCGCCGCCGGGGTCCGGGTCGATGTGCGGTGGTGCGGCGAGCAGCGGCCGTTACCGCCGGACATCGAGCTGTCGGCGTTCCGCATCATCCAGGAGTCGGTGACCAATGTGGTCCGTCATGCAGCAACCGATTCCTGCCGGGTGACCGTCGCGTACGGTGCCGAAGACCTCACCGTCGAGGTCACGGACCGCGGTCGGGGCGCCGACCGGTCCACGCACGCCGGGTTCGGTCTCGTCGGTATGCGGGAGCGGGTCGCACTGCTGCACGGCGAATTCGCCGCCGCCCCACACCCGAAAGGTGGCTTCCGGGTGACGGCCCGGCTGCCCGTGCCCGCTGCGGCTCCGGCAACAACAGTCACGAGCGCGCCCACGGGCGCACCCACGGCTGCGCCCCCAACCGCGGCCACAGCCGCACTCGCCCACGCACCGGCACCCGCACCCGCACCCGCACCCGCACCCGCACCCGCACCCGCGATACCAACAGCGAGAACAACGGCAAAGGCACCAGCACCAGCACCAGCACCAGCACCGAAGGAAGCGGCATGAGCGACGTAGCGGCCGCCCCCGCAGACCCGATCCGCGTCCTGCTCTCCGACGACCAGCCGCTCGTGCGCACCGCACTGCGCATGGTCATGGCCGACACCACCGACATCGACGTCGTCGGCGAGGCAGGGACCGGCGACGAGGCGGTCCGGCTCACCGCCGAACTGGCACCCGATGTCGTCGTGATGGACATCCGGATGCCGGGGCTGAACGGTATCGAGGCCACTGAGCGGATCGCCGCGAGCTCGGTCGCCTCCCATGTGCTGGTCCTGACCACGTTCGACGACGACGAATACGTGTACGGCGCCCTGCGCGCCGGTGCGGCCGGATTCCTGGTCAAGGACATGGCGCTGGACGACATCCTGGCGGCGGTCCGGGTGGTGGCGGCCGGGGACGCGCTGATCGCACCGAGCGTCACCCGGCGGCTGATCAAGGAATTCGCGGTCCGCCCAGCCTCCCCCTCCCCGCAACTCCCACCCCCGCCCCCGCCTCCGCCCCCACTCCCGCTCACCGCGATCACCGGCCGGGAGCGGGAGGTACTGATGCTGGTCGGCAGCGGTCTTTCCAACGCGGAGATCGCCGAACGGCTCGTCATCAGCGTCGCCACGGCCAAGACATATCTGACTCGGCTGCTCGCCAAGCTCGGCGCGAGGGATCGAGTTCAGCTCGTCATCATCGCGTACGAAGCGGGGCTGGTATCGGCCGGCCAGTGAGGAGAGTTGGCGTCGGCGGCCCGGTAGGGAGATCTGGTGTCGGCCACCCGGCGAGAAGCGCCATAGCCGAGGGGCTACAGGCCGAGTGGGCTACAGGCCGAGTTGGGCAACAGGCCGAGGAAGGCTACGGGCCGAGGAGAGCTACAGGCCGAGGAAGGCTACGGGCCGAGGGGGGCTACAGCCAGCCCTTCTCCCGCGCCAGCTGGACCGCCTCCGCCCGGTTCCGCGCCGCCATCTTCTGGATCGCCATGGAAAGGTAGTTGCGGACCGTGCCCTGGGACAGGTGCA
Organism: Streptomyces sp. NPDC026062; assembly: GCF_055568375.1. Lineage (NCBI taxonomy): Bacteria > Bacillati > Actinomycetota > Actinomycetes > Kitasatosporales > Streptomycetaceae > Streptomyces > Streptomyces sp. NPDC026062. The sequence continues at coordinate 27,530 of NZ_JBVHOQ010000066.1, read as the reverse complement.
GGGCCGCGGCGATCTCCGCGTTGGTCGAACCGTCCGAGGCTGTGCGCAGCACATCGCGTTCGCGCTCGGTCAGCGGACTGGCCCCGTCGGCGAGGGCGGCGGCAGCGAGGGTGGGGTCGATGACGCGTTCCCCGGCAAGCACCTTGCGTACGGCTTCGGCGAGCTGGGATGCCGGCGCGTCCTTCACCAGGAAGGCGTCGGCACCCGACTCCATCGCACGGCGCAGGTATCCGGGGCGGCCGAAGGTGGTGACGACGACGACCTTGACGTCCGGCAGAGCGCGGCGCAGTTCGGCCGTGGCCTCGATGCCCGTCATGCCCGGCATCTCGATGTCGAGAAGGGCCACGTCGACGCCGTGTTCCCTGGCTGCGGCCAGCACCTCGTCGCCGCGGGCGACCTGGGCGACCACCTCGATGTCCGGTTCCAGACCGAGGAGCGCCGCAAGGGCCTCGCGCACCATGGACTGGTCCTCGGCGAGGAGGAGTCTGATCATGCTCACGCGCGGAATCCTAGGCCGGATCCTGGGTCGGGTCGCGGGCCGGGCCCTGCGCCGGTCCCTGAACCGGACGCCGGGCCAGACCCCGAGCCGGACCCCGAGCCGGACCCCGAGCGAAGCCCCGGAGTAGACCCCGAGCCGGACCCCGAGCCGGACCCCGAGCGAAGCCCCGGAGTAGACCCCGAGCCGGCCCCCGAGCCAAACCCAGGAGTAGACCCCGGGCCGGACCCCGAGCCAAACCCAGGAGTAGACCCCGGGCCAGCCCCCGAGCCAAGCCCCGGAGTAGACCCCGGACCGGCCTCCGAGCCGGCCCCGGCCCCCGTCCCACACCCCCGCCCAGCCCCCCGCCCGGATTCGAGCGGAACACTGAGAACTGCGAGCGGAACACTGAGGACCACGGTGAAGCCCTTGCCCGAGCGGGAGTTGGTGGCCCGCGTGACAAGCGTCCCGTCGGCCGAGGCAAGCCGCTCGGCCATGCCGGTGAGGCCGTTGCCCCGCCTCGTACCGGCGGCGCCCCGGCCGTCGTCGGCGACGGTGAGCTGGAGTACAGGCCCGTCGAGGGTCTGACGGGGGACGAGTGTGACCGTGCAGCGGTCAGCGCCACTGTGGCGTACGACGTTGGTGACAGCCTCGCGCAGCGCCCAGGCAAGCACCTCCTCCGCCTGCTCCGAGAGGTCGTCGGGGAGGTCGTCGGCGGCCCCGGCCGGGATCTCGGCCGCGATTCCGGCGGCGGCGAGGGCGGTCCTGGCCCCGGCCAGTTCGCCGGGGAGGGTCGGCCTGCGGTAGCCGGTGACCGCGCTGCGTACGTCCACGAGGGCCTGGCGGCTGACCTGTTCGATGTCGGCGACCTGCGCGGCCGCCTGTTCGGGATTGCCGGGGAGCATCCGCCCGGCCAGTTCGCTCTTGAGGGTGATCAGGGAGAGGGAGTGGCCGAGCAGATCATGCAGGTCGCGGGCGAGGCGCAGCCGTTCCTCGTTGGCGGCGAGCTGGGCGACGGTGGCGCGGGCCTCCCTGAGCTGGATGGTGGTGCGGATCATCTGCCGGACACCGGACATCGCGAAGCCGCCGAGGAGCGCCGGGAAGACCAGGGCCGTGGTGATCTCGCGCGGGTGGGCACCGGTCAGGCCGATGACCACCAGTACGGCGGTGACGGCGGGGATCAGCCAACGGGCGGTCCGCATCGGCAGCGTGGCGCCGACGGAGACGGAGACGTACACGAACAGGACCAGCCAGGGCGTGCCGAACGTCAGGGAGAGCAGGACGGCGAGCCCACCGAGGAAGGCGAGGGCGGCGCGGACCCGGAACGGGTCGAGCGGCTTCGAGGTGTGGCGGAACACCAGCACCAGGTAGGCGCCGACGAAGACCAGGAGTCCGAGGACGCCGAGCGCGGTCGCCCACGGAGTGTGGTTGCCGTCGGCGAGGTCCTTGACCGGCGCGCTCATGAAAGCGAGCCAGACACCGATCCACAGAAGCTTGACGCGGGTCTGCTTGGCACTCGTGGGCGGGCGCCCGATGCCCACCTGCGTCTCGTCCTCGTCCTCGTTCACGCCTTCAGGGTGTCCTTCCGGTAGAGCCAGGCGGCGCCGCCCGCGAAGAGCAGGAAGTAGGCGAAGAGGATGGCGACGTCCTTGGCATGCGGCGCGCCCCCCAGCTCGACGGCCTGGCCGAGTGCAGCGTACGCGTGCGTGGGCAGCCACTCGGAGATGTTCTGGATCCACCGGGGGAAGGTCGCGCTCGGCATCCACAGACCGCCGAGGATCGAGAGCGCAAAGTAGATGATCATGGTGATCGGGCGGACCGCGTCTCCGCTGGCGAGGTAGCCGATGGCCACCCCGAGCGCGGCGAAGACCAGCGAGCCGGCCCAGATGACGCCGGTGAGGGCGAACCACTGCCAGAGGTCGAACCGTACGTGCTTGGCCGAGGCCGCGACGACGAAGACCACCACGATGCAGGGCAGCGTCACCATGGCGGCGCTGGCGATCTTCGCCAGGACGTAGCCGCGGCTGGGCAGCGCGGTCAGCCTCAGCTGGCGGACCCAGCCCTTCTCGCGCTCCTTGGCGATGCGTTCGCTGTTGCCCATCAGGACGGCCGTCAGCGCGCCGAAGGAGGCCATGGAGACCATGAAGAAGGACTGCAGGGTCAGATCGGTGTGCGGCACCTTGTCGGTGGTGTTCTGGGTTCCGGAGATCAGCAGGTAGATCACCGACGGGTAGATGACCGAGAAGAACATGAACTTCTTGTTCCGCAGCGTGCGGGTCACTTCGAGCTTGATGAGGGTGTTCATCGGGTCCTGGCCTCCTCGGCCTCGGTGATGGCGACGAAGGCCTGCTCCAGGCCGAGTCCCGCGACTTCGAGCTCGCGCGGGTAGAGGCCGAGGCCGTAGACGGCGTGCACGGTCGCGTCGGCGTTGTGCGACTGGATCCGGACACGGTGGCCGGTGATGTCGAGGGTGGAGAGGAACGGCAGGGCGCGCAGGGCCTCTTCGTCGATCGCACCCTCCAGCGCGAAGGAGATCCTGCGTGCGCCGGCCTTCGCCTTGATCTCGGCGGCGGTTCCGTCGGCGAGGATCCGGCCCTTGTGCAGCACCAGGACGCGGTCGGCGATCGCGTCGGCCTCTTCGAGGTAATGGGTGGCGAACAGGACGGTACGGCCCTGACCGGCCTGTTCGCGCATCGTGGCCCAGAAGGCCTGGCGGGCGGTGACGTCCATCCCGGTGGTCGGCTCGTCGAGCACGATGAGGTCGTTGGCCCCGGCGGTGGCGAGCGCGAACCGTACGCGCTGTTCCTGGCCGCCGGAGAGCTTGTTGACCATACGGCCGGCGATCGGTGCGAGGCCGGCCCGCTCCAGCACCTCGTGGAGCGGGTAAGGCCTGGGGTGCAGATCACGGACGAGCCCCACCAGTTCGCCGACGGTGACGTCCTCCATCAGGCCACCGGACTGCAGCATCGCGCCGACGCGCCCGGCGGCGACGGCCGCCTGCGGGGTCGTGCCGAAGAGGCGGACCGTCCCGGAGTCGGCGGTGCGCAGGCCGAGGAGGAGGTCGAGGGTGGAGGATTTGCCGGCGCCGTTGGGGCCCAGGAGCGCCACGGTCTCGCCGGGGTGCAGGTCGAGGGTGAGCCCGTCGACGGCGCGTACGTCTCCGTAGGCCTTGCTGACCTGGTCGAAGCTGACCACGGCGGTCTTCGCCGCGGTGACTTCGGAGGCTGTCGTTGTCATGCGTCCAGCCTGGCTCAGCAGGGAGTGCACCCGGCAGGGTCACGGGTCGTGGATACGGGATGACAGATGTCATGCCGTACGCATGACGGCAAGGCCCGGCGGACTCACGGCACCCTCACGACGGACTCACGACGGGTTCACGGCACGCTCACGGCGGACTCACGGCGGCCGGCTCACGGCGGCCGGCTCACAGCGGCTCACCACTGCCCCCGGCCGGAGGTCCGGCCGGGGGCAGTGGTGAGCGGTGCGGGGAGAGTGCGGCGCGGGGAGTGCGGCGCAGCGGGTACGGGGAGGGCGGTCAGCCGTTCCCGCCGAGGTCGATCGTGACGGTCCGCTCGGCCACGGTCTTGCCGACCAGCGCGCCCTTCATGGCGAAGGCCACGTCGTCCGGGCCGACCTGGTGCTTCGTACCGTCGCCCTTGGTGACCATGATCCCGTCGAAGACGCCTCCGCAGAGCTCTTCGATGGCCTTCTTGTCGTAGTGGTCGACGAGCTTGCCGTCGACCGCGACCATCGAGAGGATCTTCGGCAGCGACTTGGCCGGACCGAACGGGATCTGCTTCGAACCGGCCTTGATGACGATCAGACCGGACATCGCGGGCTCCGCGAACTCCTTCATCGCCCGGTCGAGTTCGGCCTGGCTGATGGTGGGTTCGCTGGTGGTGACGGGCAGCTGGACGATCTTCGCGCTGCCCGTCTCGACCTGGGCGCGGTAGGCGTCGCGTACCGATCCCATGGACTGGTTGACGTCGAGCGCCTTGCCCGTCTTGCCCGGCACGGCCACGGCCTTGCCCGGAACGAACTTGATCGTGCCGTCGGCGGCCGAGCCCGAGGCGCCGGCCAGGTCCTTCAGCGCGACGCCGAGCTTCTCCTCGTCGACCGGGATCACCGGGTCGACGGCGCGCTCGCCGCCGAAGAGGGAGCCGATGACGGAGACGGGGTTGTAGTCGCTGCCCGCCGCGGCACGGACGGTCGCCTGGCTGTCCAGCGAGAGTCCGGCCTTGTCGGGCGCGAGCTTCGTCTCCTTGCCGTCCACGGTCAGCCGGAGCGGGGTCCTGGACCGTTCACCGAGCGCGGCGTCCAGCTTCTCGACGGCGTCGTCCCTGGTCCCGCCGCCGATGTCGACGCCGAGCACGGTGGTGCCCTTGGGTACGTCGGAGTGGTTCATCAGCAACCCGGCGCCGTACGCGACCCCGAGCAGGCAGACGGCGGCCACACCGAGCATGACCAGCTTGGAGCGGCCCTTCTTCGCCGGGGCGCTCGGCGTCGCGGGGGCGGTACGGGCGGCGGGCTCGGGTGCCCGCTCGGCGAAGCCGTCGGGCCCGGCCGGTCCGGGTCCCATCGGTCCGCCCGGCTTCCCCTGGGCGGAGCCGGGGCCCGGGAACGGCGACGGAGACCCTGAGACACGGTGGTCCGAGGGCACCACGGGGATTCCGCTGTTCAGCGTGTCACCCGAGACGTTGCCGCTGGAGCCGGCCGGGCCCGCCGGGAACTGCGGGGTGAGCACGGCGGTGTCGTCCGACATCCGAGGCGGTACGCCGCCGGAGCCACCCGGTCCCTGCGGACCACCCGGTCCCGCCGGACCCGGGCCGAAGGGCGAGCGGGCGTCGAGGTCCGGGGTGAGGGCCGAGGTGCCGGTGGCCGGTCCGGTGGTGGGGCCGGCCGGTCCGGGCGTACGGATGCCGAGGTTCGGCGTCGAGCGGGACCCGCCGGGACCGTCGCCGCCGAAGCCGTCCGGGCCGGGCCCGTCGCCGTCACGGTCACCGCCGCCGTCTCCGTCGCCGTCGAAACGGGCCAGGTCGAAGCCGCCGAAGCCGTCGGAACCGGTCGCACTCGGGTCTCCGGCGCGCTGCGGCCCGTCGGAGAAGTAGGGCAGATCGGCACGCGGGCCGCCCGGGGGCGGGAACGACGGGCCGGAACCGGGGCCGTCCGGCCGGCTGCCGGGGCCGCCGACCGCGAAACCGGCACCGTCCGTATCACCCGGACCACCCGCACCGCCGGCCGGGAAGCCGGCTCCGTCCGTGCCGTCGCTCGCCGGGGTGCCGGACGAAGCGCTTGCCTGGGTTGCGGCCGGGGCCTTGCGCGGCGCGAACCAGTCGCTGCCGCTCTTCTCCCTGGCCGGCTTCTCGGCAGCGGGCTCCGCCCCGGGCTCCCGGGGCTCGGGGCCCGGCGCGTCCGGCGCCGCCTGCCCGCCGCCGGACGCGGAGGCGCCCGGTCGCGGGATGGAACCGGTGCGCTCGCCACCGGCACCGTCGGCATCGCTCATGGGCGTACGCATGACAACCGGCGGGATGGGGCGCGACCCCGGAATGTTGATCCGGATACGCGTCGTCAGCGTCGTCTCGGTCCTCGGCTCGTCGGGCTGAGGCGGATCCGTGGCCTCCGGGGTCTCCTCCGGACCATCCTGCGAAGGGTGCAGCGACGGATACTGGCGGGATCCGTACGGCGGCGTACCCGAGGGGTACGCGGCTCCCCCGCGCCCCTGGGGACCGGAGGACGAACTGTCAGTTTCACGACTCAAAGCAGGTTCTCCCGATTGGCTCCGCCGCCCGTACTTCCCCCATCCCGCAGGCCGGGGGACGGCTTAGAAGGTACTGAAGATCTTGGCCGGATACCGGATGAGGGAGCGGCGCCTGGTGCGTGCGGCCACGAGGAGCCGGAGGGCCCTCGTGGCGAAGCTATTGGGGCGTTTGGGTAACGCCGCAGTTGTACGTGCCAGGCCTCGCGAGCCCGGTCAAGATCTTCAGCACCCGACTAGGCGCGCGGACCACCATACTGGCCGCGGCCGACAGACACCCCGCGACCGGGGGAAACGACTGCGCGCCCCCCGGGCGGACAGGGGGCATTACGGGATCGGACGTGGCACATTACTTGCCAGGTCGGCCGCTGTCGGCGCCCAGTTGAGGCAGCCGCGACATGGTGGCACAGATCACAGCGATGGCCATGCCGCCCAGCATGAAGAGGGCGAGGCCGAGTTCGTTCCCGAAGACGTAGTCCCCTTCGGGTCTTCCACCCAGCAGAACAATGACCGAAATCAGCCATCCCGCGGCGGGCGCGAGGGCCCCCGGCTGCGTGCCCATGAGAACGCGTCCGCCGTAGAAGAGACCGGCGGACGCGAGCAGCGCCAGCAGCAATCCACCGGGGACCCAGGCCGATTGGACCAGGGTTCCGGCGATACCGACGAGCGCGCCGAGGACCGCGAGGCCCACCAGGGCGGCGATCCGGCGAGGGTTGAGGGGCGCGGCCAGGCCGGTGGCCGGAACGTCCCGTGCGGGTCCGTCCGTCCGTGGTGCGGCGCCCGCCCGTGCGGCACGCGACCTGCTGCTGCTCACTGGTCCGCCTCCGGCACGCCCGCGAAGAGATCGCGTTCGCGACCGTCCCCGGCGCCGCCCGGGGCGCCCTGGGCGGCGGAGGTGCCCTGCACCAACTCGTAGTACTCGGTGGTGAGGACGGGCTGGCCCAAGTCGTTCGACAGGGCGAAGAACGGGCCGTCGAGCGCGATCTGGGTGGCGTGCGCCCGCATCGCCGCGGCTTTCGCTTCGACGTGTCCGGTGCCGTCGATCTCGGTGGTGACCAGGGCATCGTCCACCACACCCGGCACGTCGTCGATCGCGGCGATGCCCGGGAACGCGTCCGGGGCGGTGGCCCGCAGCCGGGCGAAGCCGTCCTCGACGACCGAGCGCGGAACCCGGTTCCAGTAGGTCTTGGCGATGGTGTGCGGGGGGCCCGAGCCGGGGCGGTACGCGGGGTCGGCGGCCAGTTCGGCGGCGCGCGTCGCGACCCGGTGCGCCTGGATGTGGTCGGGGTGCCCGTAGCCCCCGTCGGGGTCGTACGTCACCAAAACCTGGGGGCGCACCTCGCGGATCACCTCCACGAGGTACCCGGCGGCCTCGTCGAGGTCGGCGGACCAGAAGGCGCCGGGGCGCCGGTTCTGCTCGGTGCCCATCATCCCGGAGTCGCGGTACCTGCCCGCGCCCCCGAGGAGGCGGTGGTCGGTGACCCCCAGTTCCTTCATCGCCGCCGCGAGTTCGCCGCGGCGGTAGGGGCCAAGAGCGTCGTCCCGGTCCGCGGCGAGATGCGCGAGTCCGGGCGGGATGATCTCGCCCTCCTCGCCGAGCGTGCAGGTCACCAGCGTGACGAGGGCGCCGTCGGCGGCGTACCTGGCCATCGTGGCGCCATTGTTGATCGACTCGTCGTCGGGGTGCGCGTGCACCAGGAGCAGACGCCGGGCGTGGAGATCCGTCATGGGACCACCCTACGAGCCGACGGCCCCCGGGGCCGACCGAGGCCGCACTCCGGGCACCGCGGGGTCTCGGGCGGCTGCCGGAGTCAGAACTTCATGCCCCCGATCATGCCGGCCACATTCGTGGTCAGCTCGGAGATGGTGGGCGCGATGGACGAACTGGCGAGGTAGAAGCCGAGCAGCATGCAGACGACCGCGTGCCCACCCTTCAATCCGGATTTCCGGATCAGCAGGAAGACGACGATCGCCAGCAGCACCACCGCCGAAATCGATAGCACCACAGCGGTTCACCTCCATCTGTACGGTCGGGGACAGGCAGCACGCATGGAGCCAGCAGGTACATACCCACCGAGCGCTACGGATCATAACTATCCGTGGCATGGCATTGATCGGGGCACGGCAGCACGAGGGGCGCACGGACTGCGGGACCGGCCGATAGGTTCGGCATATGACTTCGTCAGAGCTCACCTTCCCGTTGCAGTTGGCCCGGACCATGCGATTCACCCTCGGCGCACCGCGCGCGTTCACGGTTTCACCCGATGGTGAGCGGGTGATCTTCCTCCGCTCGGGGTCGGGCACCGACCGCTCGGGGCAGCTCCGGGTGCTGGACCTCAGGGACGGCGAGGCCCCGCAGGAGCGGGTCGCCGCCGATCCAGCGACGTTGCTGGGCGGTTCGGCGGAGCGGCTCTCGGCCCAGGAGCGGGCCCGTCGTGAGCGGAGCCGCGAGGGGTCGTCGGGGATCGTCGGCTACGCGGTCGACGCGGCGGCCGAGTTGGCGGCGTTCGCGCTCTCGGGGAAGGTGTACGTCGCCGAGCTGCGGGCCGGGACCGCTCGCGCGCTGCCCGTAGCGGGCCCGGTGATCGATCCGCGCCCCTCCCCGGACGGACGACACATCGCATATGTGTCCACGGGTGCGCTGCGCGTCGTGGGCGCCGACGGCGAGGACGACAGGGCGCTCGCGGAGCCGGAGGACGAGCATGTCTCCTACGGCCTCGCGGAGTTCATCGCGGCCGAGGAGATGGCGCGCTCGCGCGGCTTCTGGTGGTCACCGGAATCGGACCGGCTGCTGGTGGCCCGGGTGGACGACAGTCCGGTGCGGCGGTGGTGGATCGCCGATCCCGCGCACCCGGACCGCAGGCCCGCCGAGATCGCCTACCCGGCGGCCGGTACGCCCAACGCCGAGGTGCGGCTCTTCGTGGTGGGGCTGACCGGGGAACGTACCGAAGTGGTGTGGGACAGGACCCGGTTCCCGTATCTGGCGCGGGTGCACTGGTCGTCAGACGGGGCGCCGCTGCTGCTGGTGCAGGCCCGCGACCAGCAGAGCCAGCTCTTCCTCGCGGTGGACCCGGAGACCGGGGCGACCCGGACGGTGCACGCGGACGAGGACCCGGTGTGGCTGGAGCTGTTCCCCGGGGTGCCCGCGTGGGCACCGGACGGGCGGCTGGTACGGATCGCGGACGAGGGCGGGGCGCGGGTTCTCGCGGTGGGCGACCGGACACTGACCGGGGCCCAGCTGCAGATCCAGCAGGTGCTGGACATCGGGGAGTCCGACATCCTGGTCACGGCGTCGGCGGGTGAACGGGCGGCCGAGGCCGAGATCGGCGAGAGCCATGTGTACCGGGTCAATGAACTGGGCGTGGAGCGGGTCTCGGAGGGCGCGGGCGTGCACACGGCGGTCCGGTCGGGCGGTGTGACCGTCATGGTCTCCACCTCGCTCGACGCGCCCGGGGCGACGGTACGGGTGCTGCGGGACGGCAAGCGGATCGCCACCGTCGCAAGCCACGCCGAGCGGCCGGTGCTGTCCGCCCGGCCACAGCTCACCGAAGGGGGCGCACGGCGGATTCCGTGCGCCGTGATGCTCCCCACCGGATACAAGGAATCGGATGGTCCGCTTCCGGTTCTGATGGATCCGTACGGCGGACCGCACGGCCGCCGCGTCCTCGCCGCCCACAATCCGCATCTCACCTCTCAGTGGTTCGCGGACCAGGGCTTCGCCGTGATCGTCGCGGACGGCCGAGGCACCCCCGGCCGCTCGCCCGGCTGGGAGAAGGCCGTCAAACACGATCTCACCCTCACCCTCGACGACCAGGTAGAGGCCCTGCACGCGCTCGCGGAGCAGTTCCCGCTGGATCTCGGCCGGGTGGGCATCAGGGGCTGGTCGTACGGCGGCTTCCTGGCCGGTATGGCGGTGCTGCGGCGGCCCGACGTCTTCCACGCGGCGGTCGTGGGCGCCCCGGTGACCGACCAGCGGCTGTACGACACCCATTACACGGAGCGCTACCTCGGCGACCCCGCGGTCCGGCCGGAGGTGTACGCGTACAACTCACTGCTCACCGACGAGGGGCTGTCGCACGCCGCCGACCAGGTCCGGCCGATGATGATCATCCACGGTCTGGCGGACGACAACGTGGTGGTCGCGCACACCCTGCGGCTCTCCTCGGCGCTCCTCGCGGCGGGCCGCCCGCACGAGGTGGTGCCGCTGAGCGGCGTGACCCATATGACCCCGCAGGAGAAGGTGGCCGAAAACCTGCTGCTGCTCCAGGTGGACTTCCTGAAGCGGTCGTTGGGACTGTAGGCCGCGCCCGCAGGCCCGGCGCCCGGCCGCGCCCGCAGGCCCGCCCCCCGGCCCGGTGTGCCGGGTGGGCCGCCTACCAGCCCGGCGGCGGCTGGGAGGGCGGCGGAGGCGGCCCGTAGCCGCCGCCCTGCGGGTAGCCGTACCCCGGGGCCGGCTGCTGCTGCCCCGGGTACGGGGTGGGGTCATAGCCGGGGGGACCGAATTCCGGGGGGCCGTAGCCGGGCCCCGTCCCCGGTCCGTACGGGCCGGGGACGTCGGCGAAGCCCCTCGGCGCGAGCGCGATCAGCGCCACCAGCGCGACGGTCACCTCGAAGACCCGGCTCAGAAGGTTGAGCTGAAACTCCGTCGTCAGCGAACCGAATTGATCGAACAGGTCGTAGTGCGCGCCCCAGACCAGGCCGAGCACCCCGCCGGGCAGCAGCAGTGCGGCAGCCACCAGACCGAGCGGCCGCGCGTGCACGGCGTGGAAGAGGGCGCTCGCCGCCGCGACCAGACAGAGCAGCGCCAGCGCCACGTTGCCCCAGCCCGGCGGCGGGTCGGTCAAGCCGTGCGAGATCCTGTCGCCGCCCACGTACCAGTCGCGATAGGCGTCGTACTTCATCACCTGGTGGATCTCCCAGGCGATCAGCACCGCTCCGGCCGCGCCCAGCGTCAGGAACCCGGTGACACTGGCGCCGCGTCCGGGCCGGGAGGGCAACGGTTCGTAGGAGTCGGCCGGCGGGCGGCGGCCGGCCCCGGCGGTGATGAGCAGCGCGACGCCCGCGGCGAGGGCCACGAAGGCGCAGATCAGGGCCCGTGAGCGCAGGTCGTCGGAGAACATGTCCTCCGTCCGGTGGCTGCCGATGCCCCAGAGCCCCGGCAGCCGTACGGCGAGGGTGACCACTCCTGTGGCGACGAGCGCGGTGGCGGCCACCGAGGAGCGCAGCGCGGCGACGGTGGCGACGACGTACACCACGAGGAGGGCGGCATCCAGGGGTTCGGTCGCGGGCATCGTCTGCGGGCGCGCTTCCCGGAAGTTGGCCCAGTAACGCCACAACTGGCCGGCGTCCACGGCCCTGAGGTCCCGTACGAGCCAGCTCGCGACGATCAGGGCGAGCACCGCGCAGAGAGCGGCGCCGGTCACTCTTGCTCCACGGGTGAGTATCACCCCAGCGATACTCCACGGCGCCCGGGTTCCCGACAAGAGGGCCGTCGGCGCGTTCCCTTCGGGCAACCGGCCGGAGGGACGTGAGTCCTCCCGGCCGGTCCACGGCACCCGCACGGCCGTACGACATCCATGCTGACGGGTCCGTATATCGGACGTGAGACGCCCGAGTTGCCCCTGCGTTAACGGACGGGCGGCTCAGCTGACCCGGCTGCTGCCCGACGGCGGGGGCGGCCCCTCGTCCTCGCCCGCGGACCCGGCGGACCCGGCGGCCCCCGTGTCCTCGCCCGCAGGCCCCGCAGAGAGCTGCGAGCGGGCCTGCGCATCCGGCTCCGTGCCCGTGCCCGCACCCGCGTCAGTGTCCGTCTTCGTCCCGGGCTCCGCAGCCCCCTCGCCGCCCTCGCCCCCCTCGCCCACCTGCTCCAGCGTCCCCTCCGGGGGCACCACGCGCTTCTCCTCCGCGAAGTGACAGGCCGAATCGTGCTTGGCGGCGGTGTCCGTCAGCCGGAAGACCGCGGGCACCGCCAGCAGCGGGACCTCCAGCTCGCACCGCTCCTGCGCCTTCCAGCAGCGGGTGCGGAAGGGACAGCCGGACGGCGGGTTGGCCGGCGAGGGCACGTCGCCGTGCAGGATGATCCGCTCGCGGTACTCGCGCGCCATCGGGTCCGGCACCGGCACGGCGGAGAGCAGTGCCTGGGTGTACGGGTGCGTGGGGTGGTCGTAGATCTCCTCGTCCGTGCCGATCTCCGCGAACCGGCCCAGGTACATCACGCCGACCCGGTCGGAGATGTGGCGGACGATGGAGAGGTCGTGCGCGATGAACACGTAGCTGAGGTTGAACTCCGCCTGGAGCCGGTCCAGCAGGTTGACGACCTGGGCCTGGACGGAGACGTCGAGGGCCGAGACGGGTTCGTCGGCGACGATGATCTCGGGGTTGAGCGCGAGGCCCCGGGCGATGCCGATGCGCTGGCGCTGGCCGCCGGAGAACTGGTGCGGATAGCGGTTGATGTACTCCGGGTTGAGGCCGACGACGTCCAGCAGGTCCTGCACCTTGCGCCGCCGCTCGCCCTTGGGGGCGACCTCGGGGTGGATCTCGTACGGCTCCCCGATGATGTCGCCGACCGTCATGCGCGGATTGAGGGAGGTGTACGGGTCCTGGAACACCATCTGGATGTTGCGGCGCACGGCCTTCAGCGCGCGGCCCGACAGCTTGGTGATGTCCTCGCCCTTGTACCGGATCGCGCCCGCCGTCGGCTGTTCCAGGTGCACCAGCATCCGGGCGACGGTCGACTTGCCGCAGCCGGACTCCCCCACGATGCCGAGGGTCTCGCCCGCCGCCAGGTCGAAGGAGACCCCGTCGACCGCCTTGACGGCGCCGATCTGCTTCTTGATCAGGATGCCCTGGGTGAGCGGGTAGTGCTTGACGAGGTCGCGCACCTCCAGGATGGGCTCGCCGCCCGCGTACGCGCTCTCCTGCCGGGACTTGGCCAGCAGTTCGCGCGCCACCTGGCCCTCCGCACGCGCTTCCTTGCGCCCCGAGTGGTCAGCGTGCATCGAGCGTCTCCTTCCAGAAGTAGCAGGCGCTCTGACGGTGCTCGGCCACGTCGAACAGCGGCGGCACGTCCTTGCGGCAGACGTCCTGGGCCATCGGGCAGCGCGGGTTGAAGGCGCAGCCGGGCGGGATGTGCAGCAGGTTGGGCGGCAGCCCCTTGATCGCGTACAGCTCCTGGCCCTTCTGGTCCAGGCGCGGGATCGAGCGGAGCAGGCCCTTGGTGTACGGGTGCGCGGGCGCCCGGTAGATGTCGTGGACGGGTGAGGTCTCGACGATCCGGCCCGCGTACATGACCGCGATCTTGTCGGCGACGTCGGCGACGACGCCGAGGTCGTGCGTGATCAGGATCAGGCCCATGTTGAGCTCGCGCTGGAGTTCCGCCAGCAGGTCCATCACCTGCGCCTGGACGGTGACGTCCAGGGCGGTGGTGGGCTCGTCCGCGATGATCAGCGAGGGTTCCAGGGCCAGCGCCATCGCGATCATGATGCGCTGGCGCATACCGCCCGAGAACTGGTGCGGGTAGTTGCCGACCCGCTCCTTGGCGGCCGGGATGCGGACCCGGTCCATCAGCTCGACGGCCTTGGCCTTCGCGTCCTTGCGGGAGAGTCCGCGGTGCACGACGAACATCTCGCCGAGCTGCTCCCCCACGGTGAGCACGGGGTTGAGGGAGGAGAGCGCGTCCTGGAAGATCATGGCCATCTCCTGGCCGCGGATCTTCCGGCGCTCCTCCTTCTTCATCTTCAGCAGGTCGCGGTCCTTGAAGAGGATCTCGCCGCCGCTGATCTTCCCGGGCGGCATGTCGAGGATGCCCATGATCGCCTGTGCGGTGACCGACTTGCCGGAGCCGGACTCGCCGAGCACGGCGAGCGTCTCGCCCTCGGCCACCGAGTAGTTGACCCCGTTGACGGCCTTGGCGACCCCGTCCCGGGTGTGGAACTCCACGTGCAGATCGCGCACTTCGAGCAACATGGCAGCGGACTCCTCAGCGCAGCTTGGGGTCGAGGGCGTCGCGCACCGCGTCGCCGAGCATGATGAACGCGAGCACGGTGACCGCCAGCGCTCCGGCGGGCCAGAGCAGCATGTGCGGGGCGTTGCGGATGTACTGGGACGCGGCGGAGATGTCGATGCCCCAGGAGACGGCCGGTGGCTTGAGGCCGACGCCGAGGAACGACAGCGTCGCCTCCAGGGAGATGTACGTGCCCAGGGCGATGGTCGCGACGACGATGACCGGGGCGACGGCGTTGGGGGCGATGTGGCGCAGCATCATCCGCCCGTTGGAGGCGCCGAGCGCGCGGGCCGCCTGTACGTAGTCGTTGTGCTTGGCGGTGATGACGGAGCCCCGGGCGATGCGGGCGATCTGCGGCCAGCCGAGCAGCACGATGAATCCGATGACGGGCCAGACGGTGGAGCTGGTCACCACGGAGAGGAAGACCAGACCGCCGAGGACGACCGGGATGCCGAAGAAGACATCGGTGAGGCGGGAGAGGATCGCGTCCCACCAGCCGCCGAAGAAGCCGGCCAGGCCGCCCAGGACGGAGCCGATCAGGGAGACGCCGATGGTGGAGCAGATGCCGACGGTCACGGAGTTCCGCGCGCCGTACACGACCCGGGTGTAGACGTCGCAGCCCTGGCCGTCGTACCCGAAGGGGTGGCCGGGCTGGGAGCCCTGCTGGGCCTTGCCGAGGTCGCAGTCGAGCGGGTCGCCGGAGGCGATGAGCTGCGGCCAGATCGAGATGATCACCAGGAACAGGATGATCAGCGCGGAGATGATGAAGACGGGGTTGCGGCGCAGGTCGTGCCAGGCGTCGGTCCACAGACTCTGCGGTTTGGTGCCGGGGCCCGTTCCCTCGGGGCCGCTGGGGGTCTTTTCGAGGCTGTCGCCCTCGTCGAAGGCGAGGTCCATCGTTCCGCCGGCTCCGGCCGACGAGATCGCCTCGTCCGGTGTCTGCTCAGGCATAGCGGATCCTCGGGTCGAGTACGGCGTACAGCAGGTCGACAATCAGGTTCGCCGCCAGGAAGACGAGGACCAGGACGGTGACGAAGCCGACGACGGTCTGCGAGTTCTGGCGCAGGATGCCCTGGTAGAGCTGGTAGCCGACGCCGTGGATGTTGAAGATCCGCTCCGTGACGATCGCCCCGCCCATCAGGGCGCCCACGTCCGTACCGATGAAGGTGACGACGGGGATCAGCGAGTTGCGCAGCAGGTGGCGGACGATCACGCGGCGTCGGGGCAGGCCCTTGGCGGTCGCCGTGCGCACGTAGTCGGCGCGGGCGTTCTCGGCGATCGAGGTGCGGGTGAGGCGGGTGACGTAGGCCAGCGAGACGGAGGCGACGACGAGCCCGGGGATGAGCAGTTCGTTGAGCGGGGCCTCGCTGGAGACGGAGGGTTTGATGATGCCCCACTGGACGCCGAGGAGGAGCTGGAGGAGCAGACCGGTGACGAAGGTCGGGATGGAGATGACGACCAGGGTCAGGATCAGCACGGTGGTGTCGACGGGGCGGCCTCGGCGCAGGCCGGTGACGACACCGAGGCTGATGCCGATGACGATCTCGAAGACGATCGCCACGATGGTCAGGCGGATGGTGATGGGGAACGCCGTGGCCATCAGCTCGGTGACCTTCTGCCCGTTGAACGCGGTGCCGAAGTCCCCGGTGAAGACATTGCCCATGTAGGTGAGGTATTGCTGCCAGACCGGCTTGTCGAGGCCGAATTCCGAACGGAGCTGGGCGGCGGTCGCCGGGTCGCACTGGCGGTCGCCGCAGAGACCCGCGATGGGGTCGCCCATCACGTTCACCATGAGGAAGATCAACAGCGTGGTGCCGAAGAAGACCGGGATCATCTGCAGCAGCCGCCGGATCACATAACGTCCCATGAAGGGCTCCGGGGGTCGCGGGGTGGCTGAGGTGTCGTCGGGGGCCGGGGACGGGGAAGCCGGGTGACCGGTGCGGGGAGCGCACCGGTCACCCGGCCTCGGCCGCCTACTTGACCTTGATCTGCTCGTACACCGGGACGCTGAACTGGTTCAGCGAGACGTTGGTGACGCTGTCCGAGTAGCCGGCGCTGCCGTTCTGGTACCAGAGCGGGATGACGGGCATCTGCTGGACCATGACCTTCTCGGCGTCCTGGAAGGTGGAGACGGCCTTGGCCTTGTCCGACTCGGCGTTCGCCTTGTTGACGAGGTCGTCGAACTGCTTGTTGTTCCACTTGCCGTCGTTGGACGAGGCGTTGGTGTAGTAGACGGGCTGCAGGAAGTTCTGGATCAGCGGGTAGTCCATCTGCCAGCCCGCGCGCCAGGCGCCGTGCAGCTTCTGCTGGGAGACCTGGCTGCGGAAGTCGGCGAAGGTGCCGACCGGGGCGCCCACGCACGCCTTGTTGTTGCCCATGACCTTGTTGATGCTGTTGCAGACGGCGTCGACCCATTCCTTGTGGGAGCCGGTGTCCGCGTTGTACGAGATCTTGAGCTGGCCGCCGGGGACCCCGCCGCCGTCCTGGATCATCTTCTTGGCCTCGGCGGCGTCGTACGTGCACTCCTTGCCGCAGAGCCCCTTCTTGAAGCCGCCGTCCTCACCGAGGACCGGGGAGGTCCAGTCGGATGCCGGGGTGCGGGTCTTCTGGAAGATCTGGTCGGTGATCTGCGGGCGGTTGATCGCCATGGAGAGGCCCTGGCGGACCTTGATCGCGCCGGGGGTGTTCCACTGCGCGTCGTAGAAGGGGAACGCGAGGGTCTGGATGATGCCGGCCGGGGTGTTGATGTAGCGGTCGCCGAGGTCCGCCTTGACGTTCTTGAGCTGGGAGGCGGGCACGTCGTCGACGAGGTCGAGGTTGCCGGCCGTCAGGTCGGTGTAGGCGGTGTTGTTGTCGGTGTAGACCTTGAGGTCGATCCCGCCGTTCTGCGCCTTGTCGTCCCCGGGGTAGTCGTCCCACTTGCGCAGGTTCATCGACGAGCCCTTGGCGTACTTGTCGATGGTGTACGGGCCGTTGCCGATCGGCTTGGACACCCAGGCGGCGTGGTCGGTGAAGAAGGCCTTGGGCAGCGGCGAGAAGGCGGGGTAGCCGAGGGTGTCGGGCCACAGCGAGAACTTCTGCGTCAGCTTGACCGAGAAGGTCATGTCGTTGACCTGTTTGAGGCCGGAGAGCGTGGTGGCGCTCGCCGTGCCGGTCTCGGGGTGGACCTTGTCGTATCCGTCGATGTATCCGAAGAAGTAGGCGTTCTTCTGGTTGTTCTTCAACAGGGCGCCGTAGTTCCACGCGTCCACGAACGACTTGGCGGTGATCTTCTCGCCGTTGCTGAAGGTCCAGCCGTCCTTCACCGTGATCGTGAAGTTCTGGTTGTCCTTGGTCTCGATCTTGTCGGCGAGCATGTTCGTCGCCTCGCCGGTCTTCGGGTCGTACTTCTTCAGACCCCGGAAGATCATGTCGAGGACCTTGCCGCCCTGCACCTCGTTGGTGTTGGCGGGCTCCAGCGGGTTCTGCGGGTCACCCCAGGAGGAGCTCACGATCCCATTGGCGCCGCCACCACCGCCACTGTCCCCTCCGCCGCAGGCCGTCGCCGCCAGGGCGACGGCCACCGCGCATGCGGCCCACTTGACCTGTGTGGCTCCGCGCATGGAGTGCCTCCTCGTAGTGCTCCGTCTTACGTGAGGTCAAATATCACTGCATAGCGGAGCTTGTGCACATTTACTCCCGCCATTCGAGCAGGACACGTCCCTCCGGGTGTCGACGCCCGGGGCGCCACGCTGCGAGAATTTGACGAGGGCACGACACGCACAGGCGGCGCCCGACCCGGCCTGACGAGCGGCGAAGCGGTAACGGCAGAACAACGAACGGGCATCGAATCGCACGGCCGTACCCGGATGTACGAATTCCGAGACAGTCACGCCCGGATATCGGACTCAATGCCGGAACAGAGGTGATTTGACCTGAAATTTGATTTACTTAAGGTAAACCAAAGGTAAAGGCATGACCACGCCAAGGTCATGGATCGGTCAAGCTTCCAAAGAGCGCCTCAAGGCGGCCCGACATTCATTGACCCTGCATGAATTGCGTTGAAAAAGTCCGGGTAGCCCGTAGGTGTGCCCTGCGGAGTCCTTCGACCCTCCGGGCCAGGAGCACCATGACGATTCCAACCTCGAACGCAGCAGCCACCCTTGAGACTGCCGATCCGACGACACCTCCGGTGCCGGATCCCGCGGCACCCAAGGGAGGTGACGGCCGGTCACCGGGGAAGCTGGCCTGGCGCCGCTTCAAGCGCGACCGTACAGGCGTTATTTCTGCCTATGTAGTCATTTTCTTCTTCGTGGTGGCGATCGCCGCACCACTGATCGCCAAGCTGTACGGGAAGGATCCGTACACGACGTACGGCCAGAACGACACCAGTCTGCTGGACGACTTCGGCTCACCGGTTCTTCCCAACGGCGGAATCAGCGGCGACTTCTGGTTCGGCATCGAGCCCGGTCTCGGCCGCGACGTCTTCACCTTCCTCCTCTACGGCATGCGCAACTCCCTGCTCATCGCCGCGGCCACCACGCTGCTGATCACCGTGATCGGCATCGCCGTCGGTGTCACGGCGGGGTACCTCGGAGGGAAGACGGACTACCTGGTCGGCCGGGTCATCGACATCCTGCTGGCCTTCCCCTCCACGCTGTTCTTCATCGCCTTCTGGCCCGTGCTGATCTCGATCCTGGTCGACCCGGAGGAGAACACACCGGTCTGGCTGACCGTCGTCACCCTCATCTCGGTCATGACCGCCTTCGGCTGGGCGTCCATCGCCCGCCTGCTGCGCGGCGAGGTACTGGCCCTGCGCGAGCGCGAGTTCATCGAGGCCGCCAGGGTCACCGGCGCGTCCCCGGCGCGGATCATCTTCAAGGAACTGCTGCCCAACCTCTGGACGCCGATCCTCATCCAGGCCACGCTCGCGCTGCCCGCGTACGTCACGGCGGAGGCAGGCCTCGCCTTCCTGGGCGTCGGGCTGACCTCGCCGACCCCGGACTGGGGCGTGATGATCCAGCGCGGTTCGGACGTCTACCAGAGCGACATCACCTTCATGCTCTTCCCCGGCGTGACGATGGTGATCTTCGTGATCGCCTTCAACCTCCTCGGCGACTCGGTGCGTGACGCACTCGACCCGAAGACCAAGCGCTGAACCAGCTGAAACCGCTGTACCCCGGACGGGCGACGGGGCCCACCCGGATCCACCGTTTCTCCACTCGACCAGAGCAGGAAGCCATGTCTCTCTCCCGCAGAAACTTCGTCATCGCCACGTCGGTCGCGGCCGGCGGCACGATGGCGCTCTCGGCCTGCAGCAGCGGCAGCAAGAACACCGGCAAGAGCGCGAGCAAGGGCCACGGCGGTGCCGACAAGTACACCGGCGCGGTGGTCGTCGGCACCAAGGCCGACTCGACGGGGCCGGCTCCCGAGATCGCGGGCGCGAAGAAGGGCGGGACGATCCGCGGCATATCGCCGGACGACTTCTCCCACCTCGACCCGCAGCGCATCTACTACTCGTGGAACTCGCAGATCGGGAATCTCCTCATCCGCGGCCTCACCGGCTACAAGGTCGCCGCGGACGGCTCGATGAAGCTCGTCGGCGACCTCGCCACCGACGCGGGCACCATGAGCGACGCCGGCAAGACCTGGGCGTTCACGCTCAAGGACGGCCTCAAGTGGGAGGACGGCAAGGAGCTCACCGTCGAGGACGTGCGCCACGGCATCGAGCGCGGCTTCGCCAGCTTCACCACCGAGGGCGCCGGCTACGCCCAGCAGGCGCTGACCGGCTCGACCGACTTCCGGTCCAAGTACAAGGGCCCGTTCAGCGGCAAGCACCTTGAGTCCGTCGTGACGGACGCCGCGGCGAAGACCATCACCTTCAAGCTCGTCGAGTCCCGCCCGGACTTCAACTTCACCCTGGCGATGACGTCCTACGGCGCCGTCCCGGTCAAGGGCGACAGCAAGGACAAGTACGACAAGGACCCGGTCTCGGCCGGCCCGTACCGCATCAAGTCGCACTCCATCGACAAGTCGATGACGCTGGTGCGCAACGAGCACTGGGACCCGAACACGGACTCGATCCGTAACGCCTACCCGGACACCTTCGCCTTCGAGTTCGGGCCGGAGTCGCTCCAGGCGGCCGACCGCATGATCGCCGACTCCGGCGACGACCAGTACGCCTACATGGCGTACAGCGGCGTCCCCGCCGAGCGGATCCAGAAGGTCCTCACCGACCCCGATCTGAAGAAGCGCACCTTCAACGGTCTGCTCACCGGCATCTACTACTACGCCATCAACACCAAGCGCATCACCGACCTGAAGGTGCGCCAGGCGCTCATCCACGCCTGGCCGCTGGAGCAGATCCGCAAGATCTACGGTGGTCCGTCGGCCGGTGACTACGCCACGTCCATCCTGAGCCCCGACATCATGGGCTACGCCAAGGACGACGTCTACGGCAAGCTGAAGAAGCCGCAGGGCGACCCGGAGAAGGCGAAGCAGCTGCTGAAGGAAGCGGGCAAGGAGGGCCAGAAGATCGTCTACGCCTTCCCGCAGAGCAACGTCTACGACAAGACCAAGGTCGTCATCGAGAACGCCCTCAAGGCGGCCGGCTTCGAACCGGTCATCAAGCAGCTGGACTCCTCCAGCTACTACGACCAGATCCAGCAGATCGACAACAAGTTCGACGTGATGTGGTTCGGCTGGTCCCCGGACTGGCCGACCGGCTACACCCTGGTGCAGCCGCTGCTCGACGGCGGCACCATCGCCAACGGCGCCAACAACATCTCGCAGCTGAACGTCGACTGGGTCAACGCCGCGATCAAGAAGAACGTCGTCATCGCCGACCCGGCCGAGGCCGGCAAGCAGTGGGCCGCGCTCGACAAGCGGATCATGACGGAGGAGGCGCCGATCATCCCCGAGACGTACCAGCGCCGCTTCTACCTGCACGGCTCGAAGGTCGGCGGGGCGATGTTCGACCCGCAGTACTCCTCGGCCGTGATCTACAAGCTGTTCGTGAAGGCCTGAGCCGACACTACCGAGGCGGGGCGCCCTTGCGGCGCCCCGCCCGCTCCCCTCCCCCTCGTCGGCGTCTGCCAGGGAAATCCATCGCCATGTTCCGCTTCCTCATCCGCCGGGCAATCGGCGCACTGGTCATCCTGCTGATCATCAGTGCCATCACCTTCGTCCTCTTCTATGTCGCACCCCGCGACCCCGCTCGTGTGGCCTGCGGCAAGGTGTGCACGCCGGAAACGCTGGCGCTGGTCAAGCGCAACCTCGGCATCGCCGACCCGCTGCCCGTGCAGTACTGGCACTGGCTCCAGGGCGTGTTCGTCGGACGTGACTACACCTCGTTCGGCCACTGCCCCGCGCCGTGCCTGGGCTACTCGTTCCACAACCGCGAGCCGGTCCTCGGCACCATCCTGGACCGCTTCCCGACGACGCTCTCCCTCTCGGTCGGCAGCGCGATCGTCTTCGTGATCTTCGGTGTGGGCACCGGCATGCTGGCGGCGGTGAAGCAGGGCAAGCTGCTGGACAAGGTCGCTTCCTCGGCTTCGCTGATCTTCTCCTCGATGCAGATCTACATCGTCGGCGTGGTCGCCATGTACTACCTGACGGACCAGTGGCACATCCTGAGCCGTCCCAAGGACGTCCCCTTCACCGAGGACCCGGTGGCCTGGTTCAACGGGCTGCTGCTGCCCTGGCTGGTACTGGCACTCATCTTCACCGCCAACTACACGCGTATGGCCCGCTCCCAGCTCGTCGAGACACTGAGCGAGGACTACGTGCGCACCGCCCGCGCCAAGGGCCTGTCCCGGCGCACGGTGTTCTTCCGGTTCGCGTGGCGCGGTGCGATGGGCCCCATCGTCACGATCTTCGGTCTCGACATCGGCGTGCTGCTCGGTGGCGCGATCATCACCGAGAAGGTCTTCGGCCTGCACGGCATCGGCGCCCTCTCGATCAAGGCCGTCAACGACAACGACCTTCCGCTGATCCTCGGTGTCGTCCTGGTCGCGGCGGCGGCGATCGTCGTCTTCAACATCATCGTCGACGCGGTCTACGCCCTCATCGACCCACGCGTCCGCCTCGCCTAGGGAGAGATCCAGTGAGCACCCCCTTCCTCTCCGTACGCGATCTGCGCGTGCACTTCTCCACCGCCGACGGCATGGTCAAGGCCGTCGACGGACTGTCCTTCGACGTCGAGCGAGGCAGGACCCTCGGCATCGTCGGCGAGTCCGGCTCCGGCAAGTCCGTGACCAACCTGGCCATCCTCGGCCTGCACCACCCCGAGCACACCGAGATCGAGGGCGAGATCCTGCTCGACGGGCAGGACCTCCTCGCCGCGTCGGAACGGGAACTGGAACGGCTGCGCGGCAACAAGATGGCCATGGTCTTCCAGGACGCGCTGGCCTCCCTGTCGCCGTACCACACCGTCGGCAAGCAGATCGGTGAGACCTACCGCAAGCACACCGGGGCCTCCAAGCGGGAGTCCCGGGCGCGGGCCGTGGAGATGCTCACCAAGGTGGGCATCCCGCAGCCCGATCTGCGGGTGGACGACTACCCGCACCAGTTCTCCGGCGGTATGCGCCAGCGCGCGATGATCGCGATGTCTCTGGTCTGCAACCCCGCGCTGCTCGTCGCGGACGAGCCGACGACGGCTCTGGACGTCACCGTGCAGGCCCAGATCATGGACCTGCTCAAGGACCTCCAGCAGGAGTTCGGCACCGCGATCATCTTCATCACCCACGACCTCGGCGTCATCGCCGACATCGCGGACGACGTGCTGGTGATGTACGGCGGACGCTGCGTGGAGCGCGGTACGAAGAAGGAGGTGCTGCGGGCGCCCCAGCACCCGTACACCTGGGGCCTGCTGGGCTCGATGCCCACGCTCGAAGGGCCGGTGGACGTGCCCCTGTCACCGATCCCCGGTACCCCGCCGAGCCTCCTCAATCCGCCGACCGGCTGCCGGTTCCACCCGCGATGCTCGTTCACCGAGCAGGTCGACGGCAACCGCTGCTCGACCCAGCAGCCGCCGCTGGACCTGGTGTCCGGTCGCGGGGCTGCCTGCCACCTGACACCGGAGCAGCGCACCGAATTCTTCTCCGACTTCGCCGGCACCCGGCCCAACTGACGTACAAGAGACGGGACTTCCCTACCATGAGCAGCACCGATCCCCTCCTGGACGTCTCCGGACTCACCAAGCACTTCCCGATCAAGGGCGGCTTCCCGATCCGGCGGACGGTCGGAGCGGTCCAGGCCGTGGACGGACTGGACTTCACGGTCGGGGCGGGCGAGAGCCTCGGCCTGGTCGGCGAGTCCGGCTGCGGCAAGTCGACGACGGGCCGGCTGATCACCCGGCTCCTGGAACCGACCGCCGGCCGGATCGCCTACCGCGGGCAGGACATCAGCCATGCCTCGCGCAAGGAGCTGGCGCCGATCCGCTCCGAGAT
Source organism: Streptomyces sp. NPDC026062 (assembly GCF_055568375.1). Taxonomy (NCBI): domain Bacteria; kingdom Bacillati; phylum Actinomycetota; class Actinomycetes; order Kitasatosporales; family Streptomycetaceae; genus Streptomyces; species Streptomyces sp. NPDC026062. The sequence continues at coordinate 3,870 of NZ_JBVHOQ010000066.1, read as the reverse complement.
CCAGATGATCTTCCAGGACCCGTACGCCTCGCTGAACCCGCGCCAGACCGTGGGCAAGATCGTCGCCGCGCCCATGGAGATCAACGGCATCAACCCGGCGGGCGGCCGGGAAGCGCGGGTACGGGAGCTGCTGGAGACCGTCGGCCTCAACCCGGAGCACTTCAACCGCTTCCCGCACGAGTTCTCCGGCGGTCAGCGCCAGCGCATCGGGGTGGCCCGCGCGCTCGCCCTGGAGCCGAAGCTGATCGTGGCCGACGAGCCGGTCTCGGCCCTGGACGTGTCGATCCAGGCGCAGGTGGTGAACCTGCTGCAGAAGCTCCAGAAGGAACTGGGCATCGCGTTCCTGTTCATCGCCCACGACCTGGCCATCGTGCGGCACTTCTCCCAGCGCGTGGCCGTCATGTACCTCGGCCGGATCGTGGAGATCGCCGACCGCGAGGACCTGTACGGCAATCCGCGCCACCCGTACACCAAGGCGCTGCTCTCCGCCGTGCCCGAGGCCACCGCGGACGACGTACCGGCCCGTGAGCGCATCCGTCTCACCGGCGATGTCCCGTCCCCGGTCAATCCGCCCTCGGGCTGCCGCTTCCGCACCCGCTGCTGGAAGGCGACGGACAAGTGCGCGAGCGAGACGCCGCCGCTGGTCCAGGTGGGCGGCAGCCGGGACGGCCATCTGACGGCCTGCCACTACCCGGAGGACTCACAGTCCCTGGCCACCGTCCCGCAGGCACGCAAGCAGGCTCCGGCGGCGGATTCCGGCAAGAAGCCCGCCGAGGAAGCCCCTCAAGACCGCAAGGCCCGAGGCTGACACCCCTCTCCTCGGCCCCGGGAAGTCGAACGGAGGCGGGACCCGACCGGTCCCTCCCCCGTTCGACTCCCCGGCCCAGGAACCGAGCACGTCGGCCCATTGACCCGAGCCACCTGCGAGCCCGGTTCCGGGTACACGGAAGAGGCGCCTCGGAACCGACCGGTTCCGAGGCGCCTTCCGCTTCTGCTTCTGCTTCCGCCTCCGCTTCCGCTTCCGCTTCTGCTTCCGCTTCCGCTTCTGCTTCCGCTTCTGCTTCCGCTTCTGCTTCTGCTGCGCGGGCGGCGGATGGCGGACCGCTATGACGAGGCCGTCGCCGCGGACCGCGACGACGAGGCCGTCGTCCGGTCAGCCGGCGGGCGTCCCGTCCATCACCTCGGCCACCGACACCCAGGAGTTCCAGCGCCGGACGGTGACCCGCATCGTGCGGCCGTCCCGCACCGTTCCGGACCAGGCCTGGCTGCCCTCCTCCGCCTCCCGTGCCGTCGGCGCCGCGGTGCGCAGGCCGCACTCCGTCGTCTTCTGCCGCAGCTCCGCCACCTGGGCCCGTGCGGTCGCGGAGTCGTCGTACTCGATGACCCGGTACTGGGCCAGGGCGTGGTCGCGGCCCGTGTACAGCTGGGCGTACCGCTTCTGATCCGGTTCGTCCGTCATGACGAACGAACCGGGGCAGGCCTCGTCCAGGCCCACTTGGGGCAGCGGGCCGCTCTGCGGTCCGGCACCCGCCGGCAGGCTCGTGCTCTCCTTCCAGTGCCACCGCGCGTACCCGGGCAGTTCGTCGGCCGGGGGCGTCTGGATCACCCCGTCGGCCCGGAAGGGGTTGGCCGTCGTGGTGGCGACCGTCTGCCGGGTCCCCCGGCCGTCCGACGGAAGCAACACCCACGCACCGGCCGCCACCAGGACGGCCGCCCCCACCGCTCCCACGCGCATCGCGCGGCTGCGGGTCCGCCTCCGCTGCCCCTTCGCGCGGATCTCCTCCGCCGCCGACAGCCGCACGGCAACGCCCTCAAGCAGGTCCTCGACCTCAGCCATGACGCACACTCCCCTTCCGCTCCGTGACGACCGGTGTGTCGGCGAGCCGCTCGCCGAGGGTTCTGCGGGCCCGGTGGAGCCGGGTCCGCACCGCACCGCTGGACGCTCCCGTCTCGCGGGCCACTTCCTCCACGGGGAGACCGAGCATGTGGTGCAGGACCACCACCCGGCGCTGCTCCATGGTCAGCTCCCCCAGCGCACCGACCAGCGCCACCCGGTCCTCCGAGAGGCCCGGCACGTCGGCGGGCGCCCCGTGCCGGAAATGCGCCCGCAGCCGGCCCCGCGTCCGGCGCCACGTACTGATCGCCAGCCGTACCGCCACCGTCCGCACCCACGGCAGCGGATCACCGGCCCCGGACACCTTGTCCCACCGCTGCCAGGCCCGCACATACGCCTCCTGGACGGCGTCCTCCGCCTCCCCCAGGTCCCCCGTCACCGCGTACACCGTGGCGACCAGGCGTTTGGCGGTCGCCGCGTAGAACGCGTCGAACGCCTCGGAATCCTCGAAATCTGCCGTCATGGCCCCCGTCCGTCTCCTCACGTGCCCATGCCCGAGAACTGCCTCTGCCCCATACACGTCCGGGCGGCGGCAGATGTTACGGACGACTTCCGGTACGGGCCCCGTCCCGTGACCGGCCCCGCCCGGTGACCGGCCGGGGGGTGCGGCCGCGTCCGGCGTCCCGTCTGCGGCCAGACACCGACGGCCCCGCTCCGCCGCCGTAGCGGCAGACGGAAAGGCGCCCGGAACCGATCGGTTCCGGGCGCCTTTCCGTGCGCGGAGGAAGGGTCAGCTACGCGCCGCGCTGGACGCGAAGTCCGCCCAGGCCTCCTCACCGAAGGCAAGCTGCCGCCCGGACGGGTCCTTCGAGTCGCGCACGTGCACCGCGTCGAAGGATGCCGCGACCTCGACGCAATCGCCTTCGTTGCCGTTGCTGCTATAGCTGCTCTTGAACCAGGCGAGCTCGGAATCGCCCGGTGCGGAGGTCATTCGGATCATGTCTCTCCCAGCGCTTGCTCAATGAGGGCCAGAGTCTCCCGGGGCGTGAGAGCCTCGGCCCGGATGGTGCCATAACGCAGTTCGAGGATACGGAGTTGCTTGGCGTCGGTCACCCGACGACCGTTGAATGCCCCGTGCGACCGACCCACCGCTGTACCGTCGTTGAACTTCAGGATGTCGATGTCCCCGTCCATTCCAGGATGCGCTTCGCGATGCGTGGGCATCACCTGAAGGGTCACATTGCGCAACCGCCCGATTTCCAGCAACCGTTCAAGCTGCCGACGCCACTCCGCCGTTCCTCCGATGGGGCGCCTGAGTGCCGACTCCTCCTGAACGAAGCTGAGTGCCGGTGCAGGCAACCGCTCGTAAATCGACTGCCGACCCATGCGCGCGGCAACCATCCGTTCCACCTCGTCCTGCGAGTAGGGAGGCTGCCGGGCCTCGAACAGGGCCCGCGCATGCCCCGGGGTCTGCAACAGTCCATGCAGCCCGTGCGCAACATAGGCCGCAAGCTCAACCGCCTTGGCCTCCACGCCCGCCAAGTCCCGTACCTTCTTCGGGTACCGGACCGCCGCCACATCCCGCTTCATCGCAGCGATCTTGCCGCCCGCGCCCAGCACGTCGTCGGACTTGTCCAGGAACTCCGGCCGGGGGATCCGCCGCCCGCCCTCCACCTTGCGGACCAGGTCCTCCCCGTACCCGATCGCGGCCCCGAACTCGCCGGCCCGCATCCCGGCCGCCTCCCGCCAGGCCCTGATCTGGCGCCCCACGGCGGCGACCACCGCAACACCCGACTCGTCATCCGGATCGACGTCCCAACCGGGCTCGTCCGCCCCGCCGCCGACCTGCTCCGTACCGACCCCGTCCACACTCATCCGTGCCCCACTTCCGACGCCCGTGCCGTTCTTCCTCAACCGCCCCCGTTCCCCACACGTCACTCAGGACAGCCGGGACAGCACAGGACAAGCCCGGGACAATCACCGTACGCAAGAGCCATGTCACTGGGCACCGTACGCAGACCCGGCCACGCTGAGTG
>NZ_JBVHOQ010000065.1:0-34233 GCF_055568375.1 Streptomyces sp. NPDC026062 | reverse complement strand
GCACCCACCCCAATACGACAACGGCGGTCCTCAAGACCACAACCGGGTCTTGAGGACCGCCGTCACGCACAGGCCCGAATTAACCAACAGCGTCCCTGTGGTGGTTGCCGGGCCTCAGCGCGCGTAGGCCCCATGGACACCCTGGCATCACTGGCTGGTGCTCCATTGATTCGCCGTGGTGGACGGAAATCCGTGGCACTACCAATCGTCGGTGTCCCCGTATTTCCCTGGATGCCGTGCGCGATCCATAGCCTGTGCACAAGCTTCGGTGAAGGCAGCCTCTACGGCGTCCTTGTCCGTGCCTCGCACCTGTGCCTCGACTTCCTGGCCCGTGCCGGGTAGTCGGGCCGTGCGCCAGGCCGAGGCGCGGTCGGTGTAGCGGTCGGTCTCGAAGTCCCAAGTCGGCACCGACCACTGCTCCGGGACCCCGATCGCCGCGCGTTCCCCGCCAGGGAGGATCAGAGCTCGGGCGTGGAAGACTACGGCCCGCTCGGGTACCCGGTCGCGGATGGCGCTCGCACCGCCGGGGCCCTGGTGTTCCCAGCGCCAGCGGTCCCACCGCTCAACCTCGGCAGCGTGGTCCGGCCAGTCCTTGCTCCAACATGCCACGACCTCCTCAGCGTGCTCACGATGGAAGAAGGGGACTCGCCGTTCACCGAGGCGGGCGACGTGGACCACCAGCTCGGCGGGGATGGGACTCTGCCCGATCTCCGGCGCGCTACTTCCCGCTACCTGGCCCGTGCCCCAGAGGAGACCTCCGACCTTGGCGGCGGTGTCCTTGAGAACGCGGCTGGTCAAGTGCTGGTAGCGGCGGCGCATCCGGGCGGACTTACCGGGTTCCCAGCCCATGATCGAGTCGACGACCGCATCGGAGACGCCGAGGATGAGCAGAACCGTCGCCGCAGTATGACGGGCGTCGTGAAGGCGGGCGTCGCGAACACCGGCGGCCTCCAGCAGCTCCTTCCACTTGTGGTAGTCAGTGTTCGGGTTCAAGGGCTCGCCGGTGGGCGAGGTGAACACGTATCCCTTCTCCGTCCACAGGTCGCGAGCCCGAGCTCGCTCGCGTGCCTGGTCCTCCTTGTGCTGACGGAGGAGCAGGAGGAGTTCGTCCGGCGCGCCGATGGGCCGCTGGCCGGCGCGGGACTTCGCGCTCTTGGTCTCGCGCCGCGTGTTGATCTTCTGAGGGCAGAAGCCAGGCTTACGTCCGCAGCGGTCGCCGCAGCCGTGCTTGTAGCGGGGCCGCAGCCGGCCACGGCGGACGCGGATGACGCCGAGCTCGAAATCGACATCGTCCCACTGCATGCCGAGAACCTCGCCCTGGCGCAGGCCGAGGGCGAGCGCAATGACCCAGCGGGCGGTGTTGCGGTGCTTGGCGGCCTCAGCAAGCAGGTGCTGGACCTCCTCGACCGTGTACGGCTCGACCTCCTCCTCTTCGACCTTGGGGGCCTTGGCGATGGAGGCCGGGTTCGCTGTGAGGTGCTGGCGGCGCACGGCTTCGTTCAGCGCCGTGCGGATCGTGCGGTGGGCCTGGTGGGCAGTTCCGGCGGCGCTGCCGTTGTCCTGCATCTTCTTGTAGAAGCGCTCCAAGTGCTCCGGTTCAAGTTTCTCCAGGCGGTGGGCACCGAGGCCAGGGACGAGGTGGTGGTAGACCGCCACCCGGTAACCGTCGATCGTGTTCTCCGAGACGTGCGCGGCTGCGATGTTCTCCACCCAGTGCGTCAGCCACGTCTCCAACGTCCAGTTCTGGCCAGCCTTGCGGACGGCGCCCTTGTCGCGCTGGCGCTCCAGCTCGCGGACGACCTTGGTGACCTGGGGACGGGTCTTGCGACTGACGTGGCGCCGGTCCGGGGTGCCGTCGTCCTTGACGCCGACGGTGACACGACCGTGCCAGCGGCCGTCCTTACCGAGGTAGATGGACGAGGCGCCGTTAGGCTGGCGGGACTTCGGCGCGGAGGCGCGCGTCATGCGGCGGCCCCAAAGTCGGTCGCCGACAGACGGCGGGCGAGGAAGTCGTTCACCGCCTCCGCTGGTATGCGGCGCAAGCTTCCGATCTTGACCGAGGCGATCTCGCCGGAGGAAACGTACTCGTACAGCTTGGTGCGACCGATGCCGATCCGGCGGGCGGCCTCGGCGACGGTGAGGGCTACCAGGGTCGTGTCGCCGACGGATCGGCGCTCGGCCATCAGGGTGCGCAGGGCATCTTCGGGGACGTCCAGGAGCTGGGCTATCTGGGAAACGGGCAGGGCGGGCTGCGGCATGGGGTACTCCTCCCGCCGGCTTCGCGGCGTCGCGGGAGCGGCAACTCCCGGCGGCCTGGCCGGTGGCGTCGTTCAGGGATGGATGGGTTGGTGGATAGTCGTCGGCGGCGGCGGAGGCCGTCCGCGAGTGATACTCCTCGGCGTTCGTAGCGCCGTGGGAAGGGGCAGCGGCTGGCTAGTCGCCAGTGGGTGGCCGACCTTGGTTTCGCAGGTGAGCCCTGGACGGGTGAATGCTCCTCTGCAGGGCCCGCTCTTCGAGCCGGAGGAGTTCGTCGACCTGTCCTCTGTACTCGGGCCCCTTGTCCCCGTAGGCGTCGAGTTCTCTCTGGATCTCGCTCAGGTCCATCTGGTTCCGGTCGATGGCTGCTCGCATGTGCCGGTACTCCAGTGTCATCTGGACGTACTCACGTGCGAGCTGGCGGATGCGGGGCGTGGCCAGTTCGCCTGGCGGTCCGGTCAGGTCCTGCATGGTGAGGTCGAAGACCTTGCAGAAGCCGAGCGCCTCGTCGAGGTTGACCCTGCGACGGGGCTTGCCGCTCTCGATGCGCCAGATTGCGGACTGGTTGATCGGATGGCCGACGGCGGCCATCTCCTCTGCGAGCTTCACCGTGCTCCAACCGCGGACCTCGCGTTCCAGCTTGATGCGTGTGGCGACGTGATCCTCCGGCACCGGGCGACCGGGGCCGGCGCGCTCCGCGCCTTCCTCGCTGCTCACTCGCACCCCCCTTCACGCGACATCGGGTCCACTGGGGCCAGCGTCCACAACTAAACATCGTTGCGGAGTGAAATGCAAGGCGTTGCGTTGCCGAAAATCTCGGCTATGGTCGTGTTCCGCCGTACAGCGGTGGACGAATCCGTGCACGCAAGCGGCCCCGGTGCTACGAACACCGGGGCCGAAGTAGAGGCTCCACCGCACAACCATCCATCCCTGAACGATCGAAACCCGAGGCCGGGGTTGCCGCCCCGTAATGGCCTGCCGGGTGAAGGAGCTCCATGCCCCAGGGTACGACCCTGCCATCCCAGATGCCATCCCGCTTCGGCGAGGGCTCCACGCCATTGGAGCCTCCGTTCAACCTGGACGCCGAGTGCGCGGTCCTTGGCGCCTGTATGCACAAAGCCGACATCATCGACGCGCTCCGGCCCATCCTTGGGGACGACGCCTTCTACCGGCCCGCACACGAGACCATCTGGCGCGCGCTTCTCGTCCAGCACCGCGAGGACAGGCCGACCGACCCGATCGTCCTCACCGAGCTGCTCCGACAGCAAGGTGACTTGCAACGCGTGGGCGGTCCCGCCTATGTGTCCCAGCTCGCCAACGTGCCCTACGGCACCGGTAGTGCGGAGTACCACGCGGAGATCGTCCGCGAGAAGGCCGACCTGCGCCGCCTGGCGACCTCCGCCCTACGCACCCTCCAGCGGGCCCAGGAGCCCGGCGCGGATCCCGAGGCAATTCGCAGCGAGGCCGAAGCGGACGTACGCGCCGAACGCGAGCGCGCGCTCGCCTCGGGGCAGGGACGCCTGTCGCGCTTTGCGACAGACGGGTGGTCGTTCGTCAAAGAGAGCGGCGCGGATACCGAGCCGCTGTGGGGCACCCGCGAGAAGACCGTCTGGGCACCCGGCGAGAGTTTGATGATCGTCGGCGCACCGGGCGTCGGCAAGACCACCCTGGCCCACCAGGTGATCTTCGCCCGCCTCGGCCTTCAGGAGACCGTCCTGGAGATGCCCGTCGCCCCCAGCAGGCGCGTGCTCTACCTGGCCATGGACCGGCCCAAACAGATCGCGAAGGCCATGGCCCGCCGCGTCTTCCCCACCGACGAGAAGATCCTGCGCGAGCGGCTAGTGGTCTGGGAGGGCCCGCTGCCCGCCACCCTCGACAAGGAGCCCGACCTCCTCGCCGACCTCGCTGCCGCGCACCGGGCCGACACCATCGTGATCGACAGCCTCAAGGACGCGGTCAGCACGATGGTCGACGACAGCCTCGCGGTCGCCTTCCACAACGCCCGCATGCGCGCCCTGCGCAACGGCGTGGAGATCCTGGAGCTGCACCACCAGCGCAAGGCCACCGCCGATGCCCCACGTGGCCAGCGACCCAGCCTGGACCAGGTCTACGGCTCCACCTGGATCACCGTCGGCGCGGGCAGCGTCCTGTTCGTCACCGGTCGGGCAGGCGACCCCGCAGTCACCCTGCACCACCTCAAGACCCCCACCGGAGAAGTCGGCCCGCTGGACGTCACCCACAACCACGTACGCGGCACCACAACCGTCGACCCCACCAAGGACCCCGCCATCCTGCTGCGCAACGCCCCAGGCGGGCTGACCGCACGCGACCTGGCGACCATCCTCATTGGTGGCGGCGATCCCGAACGAGCCGACATCGAGAAGGCGCGGCGTCACCTCAGCCGCCTCGTCGACAGCGGCCTGGCTACCAAGGCCGACGGCATCGCCGGAGGCGTCGGAGGCGGCCAGCAGGCCCGCTACTACGCCTCCGCCCGCCACCTCACCTCCGTCGGCTGACCCTCTCACCAGCCCTCTCGAAGCGTTCACGCGACCGTACACGCGGCTCCCACGCCCGCACTCCCTCGTGAACCGCTCACAGCGCTCACGCTCAACGCAAAACCGCAGGTAGAGCGATCACGCGAGCGTCCACGCCGTACACGCTCCCAAGCGATCACGCGCGGGGCCCCCTTCAGAAGGGGGCCCCGCGTGTACGCCCCCTCCGTGAACGCCGTGATCGACTTCCCAGCCCTCCCTCGGAGTAGATCCGCACATGCCGCCCGCAATATCCGAAACACTTGCCGCTACCTCGCTCCTGTACGCCGACAGCCTGCTCCTGCCCGCGGCCGTCCTGGCCGTCACCGCCAGCGCTCTGCTCGCGGGACTGAGGGCCCGACGCAGCCGGTACCTCCCCCGCAACGGGAAGCTGCGTCTCTCGGCTGCCGTCGTCACCGCCACCGTGGCGGCGCTCGTGTGCACCGCCTACAGCGCGGACACCAGCTGGCGGTTCGCCGCCCACTACCTCGACATGCGCAACACCGCCGAGCGCGCTGCGATGTTTGCCGCCGCGGAACTCGCTCTGTTCTCGATGGCGCTGATGGCCCGGCAGAACCTGCACGGGCCGAGGCAGGCGGCCGGCCTGCCCGGGGTCCTCGTTTGGTTGATCACCGCTATGCAGACCATCCCCGCCTACGCCGAAGCCGGACCGGTCGGCGGCACCGTTCGCGCCTTCACTGGCCCGGTGATGGCAGCCGTTCTGTGGCACCTGGCCATGGGCATCGAGCTCCGCCAGCGCACTCCCGACGCCAATTCCCGCGGACTCGCCGCCGTCCTCACACGGCAGGCCCGCGAGCGGCTGCTCGCCCGTCTGGGGATCGTCGAGCAGGACCAGGGCGCCGCTCAGATCATCAGCGACCGGGCCACCCAGCGGGCAGTCGCCCTGGCCGCCCGCCTTGCCGAGATGACGCCCGGGCAGCGGACCGAACGGGCAGGCCGGCGTACCGTGCGTCGTCTGTCCAAGGTCCTCGCCCGCTCCGGCATCGACGCCGACCCACTCCGCAACGAGCAGCTGCTGCGTCAGCTTGCCACCCGCCGTCAAGCAGCCGCCCTGGCCACCATCGACCTGCCCGAGCGATGGGCCACGCTCGTCGGGCAGCCGGTCGACCTGCCCGCAGCACGGCCCGGTTCCTATCGGGCAGAAGCCGACGCACCGGCGGACTGCGGCGGGCGGGCAGAAGACCACGCCCGCCCGCACCCATCAGACCTGGTCGATGGGAAACCCTGCCCGGATTTCCGCCCGAGTCCCATTGCCCGCTCCGGCCCGATGGCCCGCCTGCGAGAAGCGGTTCCGCCTCCCACGGGCAGTGCCTCACACAGCCCATCGGCCAAGCACCACCCGCCGAAGGTGAAACGATCCGGCCGCAAGTCCAGCGCCTCCGACGAAGTCATCCTCGACTTCACCCGCCGCATGTACGAGGAGACCGGCCGCGTCGGACGCGACCGAGTAGAGGACGCCGTGCGCGACGCTGGCTACAGCGTCTCCAGCAACGACGCAGGCCGAGTCGTCCGCGAGTTCAAGTCCCAGCTCGGGGCCATGCGCGCGGATGTCTGATTCCGAGACCGCAACGATGGCCTGAGACGGAGATACCAGTGCACGTTCCCCACCACGAACCCGCCGCATCCCAGCAGCAGCCGACCACCACCCCAGCAACAGGCGGAGCAAGTTGTCCCGGGAGCAATGCTCCCGGAGTTCCCGCCCCAGGGGTGGCGGGACCGGTCCAGCGCCAGGGGGCACCGGACCGGCTGGCTGCGGCCGAGGGCGGACCGCAGCCTGGAGGGGGACGGCAGGCCGAATCCCCTTCGCGGCGGCGTCAGCGCGCCCGCCAGCCGAAGCCCCACAAGCGCCTGCACCAGCCCAGTTGCCGCATGAACGACGCCGAATACAAGCGTTTCACCGACGCAGCAGCTACGTGCCAGATGGCCAACGCCGCCTTCCTCGCCTACGCCGTCGACAAGGCCGCCCGCGACCTGACCCGCACCGCTGCCGAGATCGCCACCGAACGGGAAGTCCTCAACGAGGTGTTCGCCGCGCGCCGGCACCTGGGCCGCATCCACGGCCTGTTCAACCAGGTCGCCAAGGCCCTCAACTCCGGCGCCGACGCGCCCCACCTCGACACCACCGCCCAGGCCGTCCTGAGCGCGGCCCGCCGGATGGAGGACGCCGCCGATGCCCTGCTCACCCATCGCGACGGCGGTGCCCCGGCGTGATCCCCCGCATCCACAAGCGCGGCAGCGAGACGGTCGGTCTGATCCGCTACCTGTACGGTCCTGGCACCCACGAGGAGCACATCGACCCGCACCTGGTGGCGGCTTTCGACCCGCTCACTCCCGACCCCGGCCGCGACCCGCAGGCCACCTACGGGCAGCTTCAGCGGCTGCTCGACCAGCCCGTCAACGCCCTGCTCGCCGGCCGACGCCCCAAGAAGCACGTGTGGCACCTGTCCGTACGTGCCAGCCCCGAAGACCCGATGCTGTCCGACAACGCCTGGGCCGCCATCGCCCGCCGCATGGTCGCCGCCACCGGCATCGCCCCCGACGGCGACGATGCCGCCTGCCGGTGGGCGGCCGTCCGGCACGCCGACGACCACATCCACATCATCGCCACCCTGGTCCGCGACGACGGCCGACGGCCCCGCCTGCACAACGAAGCCCGCCGCGCCCAGACCGAGGCCCGCCTCATCGAAGCGGACTACGGCCTGCGCCGGATCAAACCCGGGGACGGCACTGCCGCAAAGCGCCCTACCAGCGCCGAGCTCCACAAGGCCGAACGCCGCGGCCAGCAGCGCACCCCGCGCGAGGAGCTGCGGGAGGCGGTCCGTCGCTCGGTGGCCGGTGCGGCGGGCGAGGAGGAGTTCTTTGACCGCCTCGGCGCGGCCGGCCTGCTCGTCCGGCGCCGTATCGCGCCGTCGGGCGACACCCTCGGCTACACCGTCGCCCTCCCCGGCGACCGTAACGGCAAGGGCGAGCCGGTCTTCCACTCCGGCTCCAAGCTCGCCCCGGACCTCTCCCTGCCCCGTATCCGCGAACGCTGGACCCAGAACCCGGACGCCCCCACCCAGCAGCCTGCCTTGCCGTCGGTGACCGGGCCCGCGTCCGCACGTCGGCGCACCACCAGCGCCGCTTGGCGGGCGTTGCTCGTCATCGACCACGGCGACGACGGCGTCATCGCCGCGCAGATCGCCGCCACCGGCGAAGTACTCGACGCCCTCGCCCAGACCTCCGCCGCCCACACCCGCCACGAACTCCAGGCAGCAGCCACCGCGTTCGAACGCGCCTCCCGTTCCCACGTCCGCGCCGTACGCGGCCACGACCACGCCCTGCGCCGAGCCGCCCGCGACCTCGTCCATAGCGGCCCGGCCCTCGGCCTAGGTGAAGACGGCGCCACCACCGCGATGGTCATCGACATGCTGGTCTTCCTGATCACCGCCACCGCGCACTGGCACGCCAGGAAACAGCACGCCCAGCAGGCCGAAGCCGCCCACCGAGCCGCCGCACACCTTCGCGCCGCCTACCCGGCCGCCGCCGACCACCCCATGGCCCTGCTCCACCAGCAAGGCAGCCGCCTGGCCCCCTCCTGGCAACGCCACCACGCCACCGCCGTACGCCGTGCCCTGCCCGAACTGGCCGACCGCATCCTCGCCGAACCCGGCTGGCCCGCCCTCGCAGCCACCCTCCACGAAGCCCGAATCACCGGCCACAACCCCACCACCACCCTGCTCACCAAGGCAGCTGCCCTACGAGAACTGGGCACGGCGGAACGCGTGAGCGACGTGCTCGTGTGGCGGCTTCGGCGGATGGTCGACCTCCCCGCTGACCCCCAGAATTCGCAGGACCGGCGCGCCAGCGGCGCCCGCGCCGTCTCAGCGCCAGGACACCCCGCCCACATCGGAACCAGGCCCGCGAACGCTTCCCCGCGACAGCGCTGAACCGTCAAGGCCGAGCAGTACCACTTGTCGCTGCTTGCCATCATGGGCGGACGACGCGCAGCGACGCCGTTCCGAACGCCCTCCTTCGCCGTCGTACCGCACTGACGTGGTTCAGGCCTTGGCAGGCAGCTCCTGAGCCGCGTAGTAGGCGTGTAGTGCGGCCTCGCTTCCGGAGCCCAAGGCGGTCATGATCCGTTGGAAGCGGGCGGAGCGGAGGTCGCCGGCCACGATGACGCGGGAGTGCTGGTCGGTGGGCGGGCAGTATCCGTCCGCACCACGGTTCAGGTCGCCGGGTGGGGCGGTGGGCGCGTTTCCGATGCTGAGGTAGGCGGCGTCCGCCGCGGCCGTCCGCCGGACACCGTCCTGGCCCACCGCTTCCGCTGACACCTGGGCGCCTTCTCCACAGCGCAGCGTCAGGTACTCAACGGGGAGGAGGGTGACGCGAGGGTCTTCTCGGATCTCCTCGATCTTGTACGCGTCGGCGGCCGGGTACGCCACGAGCAGGCGGGTGTCGGTGGTCGGGTTGGCGCGCAGGAAGGTGCCGATCGGGCGGTCGCCGCCGAGGACGAGGAGGGTGCGGCCTTCGGCGTCATCCGCCTCGGCCTGCCAGAGCGGGGCCAGGTTCAGGCCGTCGGGGGCGGTGATCCAGGCGACGTCGCGGGGCTGGAGGGGGCCGACGCCGGTGGCGACGATGGCGTACGGGGAGGTGAGACGGGTGCTGCCGTCGATCACGGCGGTCACCTGGTCGTCGTCGGCGCGGAGTGCGGTGACGTGTCTGCCGAGTTCGAGGCGACACAGCTCCGTGCTCTTCAGTTCCGCGACGATGGAGTCGGCAAGCTCAGTGCCGCTGGTGTAGCCGCCGAGCACGTTGTTCAGGGCAGGGATCCGGTAGAGGTTGCGGCACAGCCGGTCCGGTTCGATCAGGATCGAGCGCATACCGACGCTGGCGGCCATGCGGGCGGCGGCGCAGCCGGCCGGGCCGCCGCCGATGATGATCAGGTCGGTGTCGTACAGCGTTTCGGCCATGGGGCTATTCCAACACCGGGGCCCCGGCGTACGCAGTGAGTTGGCCGATCGCATGGTCGCTGGTGATGAGTTGGCCGGTTCCGATCAGGCGGCGGGCGACGAGGAGGCCGGCGTCGTGGACGTCGAGGCCGGCATCGCTGGCGCAGGCATCGGTGACGATCCAGGGCGCGTAGCCGTGCTCGAAGGCGTCGGCGGCGGACTTCAGGACGCAGCTTTCGGTGGCGATTCCGCAGAAGACGAGGTCGGTCCAGCCGTACCGGCGGATCAGTTCGACGGCTTCCGGGGTGAAGAGCGTGTACCCGGTCTTGTCGACGACCGCGTGTGCGTGGGCGGCAGCCTCGGCGAGCTCGGGGACTATGTCGGTCTCGGGCGCCTTCTGGAGTCGGTGCCACTGGAAGAAGCGCTCGTAGGGGCTGTCCGGATAGTTGAAGTACCGGGTGAAGATCACGGGTCGGCCGGCGGCGGACCACTGGGCGACCAGGTCGGAGACCGCAAGCACGGCGTGGCGACTGTGGTGGTTCACGAAGCCGTTCTGCATGTCGATCACGACCAGCGCGGCGCTGCTGATGTCCATCCGGTATCTCTCCTGCCCAGGGTTCTCAGCCGACGCTCTCGCGCAGAGCGTCTTGTGCGGCGCGCAGCCGTTCGGCCAGTCCGCTGGTCTTCATGATGGCCTCCCGCATGAGGACGTGTTGTGCGGTCTCCTGGGCGCGGGCGGTGGTGAGCCGGGAGGTAGCGGCGCGCAGGAAGCGCCAGCCGTACTGCTCGGGCATGGAGGGGTCCTGGCCGTTCTCGATCATCTGCTGGACCTGGTGGGTGAAGCACCACAGGGCCTGGACGGTCAGCTCGCAGGCGACCAGTTCGTCGATGGTGAGGCCGCGCTCGCGGGAGTGGGAGGCGTAGGCGACGCCTGACCAGCCGGCGTAGCCGGTGGAGACTCCCCGTACGCCGAAGGACACGATGTCCGGGTGGTCGAAGCCGGTGGCGAGGAGCGATGCCTCGACCGTGCCGTCCAGGGGCGCGGGCCCGCCCGGGGCGCCGCGGTCGACCAGGACTGAGGGTGTGGACAGCAGGCGCAGGGCGGTTTCGTAGGCGTCTCCGGTCCAGGGTGCGGAGGCAAGCCAGTACAGGGAAAGGACGTACTCGGGGTTGGGGACGCGGTCGTGGTCCTCCTCCAGGAGGTCGCGGAGCTTGTTCCGCGCCCAGGGCAAGTCGGAGGCGTACGAACGGTAGCGCCAGACAGCGAGGTCTGTGAGCGCGGAAGGCTCGTGCGGTTGGACGAGGTGGAAGACGGCGGCTCCGCACGCGAAGACGTGCAGAACGCAGTCCTGCGCTTCGGGGTGGTCCACGCGGGCCGAGGAGGACTCCAGCCACTGGTCGCCCGCGCTCGGCGTCATATGCGCGCGGAGCCGGCCAGCGCGCTCGACGCCGATGAAGACCGGCAGGAACTTGTGGGAGTCGACTCCGATCCGGCCTGTGACGGGTGGAGCGGCGTCGTTCGCTCCGAATGCTGCGGCGAACCGCGCCTTCGCGTCGTCCGGCGCGCGGCCGAGCGCGGTGTCGAGGACGGCTTGGGATTCGCCACGGGGCTGGTAACTCGCCCCGCCACCTTCCCAGTTCGAAACAGTTCGGTCGCTCACGCCCAGGTAGGCGGCGAAGTCCCGCAGGCTCATGCGCAGGGCGTCGCGTAACAGCCGGGCTTCCCGGCCGGACCATCGCTGCACCGTGACCACCGTCGTACCCCCTGTCCGTCACCCGCTGGAACGCCGAAACGCCCAGCGTAGCCAGCTGCGTTCAGCAGCGGTGCGGCATTGCTGCAGCACGTCTACCTCACACCCCGTCACCGACCTACACCATGCTGAGTTCACCGAGCCGGAGAGGCGCCGGCCGCGACCAGGCGGCCCTCCGCCCGTTCTCTCCTGCACCACCACCAGAAGGAGCAAACGGCATGACCGACATCGTCAAGCGCAACGCCCGCGCCATCCTCCTCGACGGCGACGAGCTGATCCTGATCAAGCGCACCAAGCCCGGGAGGGAACCGTACTGGGTGTCGGTCGGCGGAGGGGTCGAGGAGGACGACGCGACCATTGAGGCAGCTCTGCACCGGGAGGTGTTCGAGGAGTTGGGCGGCAAGCTGGAGCGCGCCGAGCTGGTCCACCTGATCACCGACGAGTTGGAGAGCGGCGTCGGCGTGCAGCACATCTTCGCCGCGCGCCTGGAGTCGATGGACCTGGCCGTGCGTACGGGGACGGAGTTCTCCAAGCCGGAGCGGGGCGGGTACGAGGTGGTCCGGGTGCCGTTCACCTCCGAGGCCGTCCGCGAGCTGAACCTGA
Organism: Streptomyces sp. NPDC026062; assembly: GCF_055568375.1. NCBI lineage: Bacteria > Bacillati > Actinomycetota > Actinomycetes > Kitasatosporales > Streptomycetaceae > Streptomyces > Streptomyces sp. NPDC026062. The sequence continues at coordinate 22,137 of NZ_JBVHOQ010000065.1, read as the reverse complement.
TGCCGCCGGAGCTCGCCGACTTCATCGCCGCGAACACGGACGCGATCGTCTCCGTCCTCGACACCTCGATCCGCGAGGCGTGAGCAATGGCGCAGGTCCCGGACTTCGTCAGCCTCAACGGCCCTGACAACGTGGGCAAGACGACCCACCTGGTGCGGCTGGCCGGGCGCTGGGACGGCTTCCAGCCGCTGGGAGCCGTCCACGAGCACGACCCCGAGCCGTGGTCGCGGGTGGCGGCCGGCGACTACGCCCGGTGGTGGTTCGAGATGTCCACGACGGTCGAGCTGACCGAGATGCTGCTCGCCGGTCACGCCAAGCGGGCTGCCGCCCGCGAGGCCGGGCGTACTGGCCTGCTGGACCGGGGCCTGCCCATGCTCCTCGCCGTGGCCACTGCGACGTGCGTGGTCAAGGACGGGCTGACGGTCGGCGAGGCGTTCAAGACCGTGACGGGCATCGCTGGTTCGCGGGTCATCGCCTCGGAGACTGCGATCCTCCTGCTCCCGTCCCTCGACGCCGAACGCAGCTACGTCATCACCAGCGCTCGCGAGGGCCGTCCCTGGACCGGGGTGTACCCGGCCTATCAGAAGACGCTGCACGCGGTCCTGCTTCACCAGGTCGACCACGGCGCGTACACCGCGGTCGTGGACTGCGAGGGCCGCTCGCTGGACGACGTCCACGCCGACGTACTCAGCCATGTCGGCCTTCCACGACTCACCGACGGGAGTCCCCGATGACCCAGAACTCCCCGCCCCTTGCCCTGCCGCCGGGTCTGGTCCGCGCCATCGCCACTCTCCAGGACAAGGACCGGCACCGCCTGGACGACACCGTCACCCGGCTCCACACCGTCAACGGACGCCTGTGGAACGCCGAGGACCGGGTGCGCGGCGCCTTACTGTCCGCCGCCCAGGTCGCCGACTGCAAGCGGGAGATCGACCAGCTCAACGCCGAGCGCAACGCGCTCGCCGAGCGGGCCGACGAGGTCCTCGGCTCGCTGGCGGACGCGGGCCGCGCCGACGCGCCGCTGCACACCGAGACGCTCGCCTCCGTCGTCGACCGCCTGTCGGTCCTGACGCTGCGGATCTGGCACAGCGAGCGGGCGGCGGCCCGGGATGAGCTGGCCCTCCGGCGCGTCCCCGCCCTCCACGGCCAGCGGGAGGAGCTGTGCGCTGCCCTCGACGCGCTGGTCGCCGATGTCGTGGCCGGCCGCCGTCGGCTTCCCGTACCAGCCCGCTTCAAGCTCTACGGCCGGGACGACGCCGCCCCGACGGAGGTCAAGCCGACCCGGCACCTACGCCGGGTCCTCGCCTTCGGTGGGCTGAGCGAGTGCGGTAAAAGCACCAGTGCCGAGTTCGTCCAGCGCACGTGCGGCGCCCAGCGTCTCAAGATCGGCTTCCTGCTGCGGCAGGCGGCTCACCGGGAGGGCCTCGCGGACCCGTACGCGCTGTCGGCCCGTCGGCAGGCCGAACTGCTGCTCGGCGAGCTGAACCGCTTCGCGGACGCTCACGTCGACATGCGGCTGTTCACTATCGAGTCCGTCCACGACGACGCGTCGATCGCCGAGCTCAAGCAGCTCATGGGCGACACGCTCCAGATCGTCTATCTGGATGCCTCCTTTGCCGTACGTGTCGAGCGGTCCGGGACATCGGCCCAGGCCGTCGCTGCGAAGGACGAGATCAAGATGAGTCGTGGCGCCCATCAGGTCGCTGCGCTCGCCGACCACGTCATCGACAACACGGGAAGCATCGCCGCCCTCCGCGCCCGCCTCCGGCGCATTGCCGCCCCGCCCGTCAGTGTGGCGCTGCGCGTGGCCACCCCGTACGGGCTGGGCCTGCCGGCCGCCGTCGCCTCGGCGACGGCCGACTTCACGGATGCGGTACGGGTATACGGCCCCGGCGTCCGGCTCGTCGCCCTGACCGGCAGCCCCGGCGAGGGCAGCTGGATCGCTGGCTGGTCCGACCTGGACCTTCTGGTGATCGCCGAACACGAGGCCATCGGGCGGGTCCACGAGGCCCTGGAGCAGTACCGCACTGCCCTGGGCGGTGCGGCCTCCCTCGGCCCCACCCTCGTCACCCCTGGTGAACTGACCGCCCGACGCCTCACCCCGCGCCTGGCATTCGTCCTCCACCAGCTCCAGCAGGGCAGCCCCGTCCTGCACACCGCGCCCGGCCTCGAACTGCCGACGATCGGCCGAGACGAGCTCGCGTTCGCCGCCGTCCGCGAACTCCCGCAGGTCATCCTGACCATGCGCCGCCTGCGCGCTGATGCGGATCCGACCACCCTGCGGCAGCTCTACAAGCACCTCGTGCTCGCCTGCCGCCTCCTCCTGCGTGAGCACAACCAGTGGGAGTCCGGTCCCGACCGGATCCTCTCCGCAGCCTCCCGCATGCCGGGCCTGCCCGCTGTGTCGGTGCCCTCCCTGGCCGAGATCGCCAGTGCCTGGCACGACGGCAACGCCGAGATCGTTCTCAAGCCCGTCACCACGGCCGTCGATCAGCTCCTGACCTGGTACGCCTCCCAGCTCGCCGCCTGAACGGCCTTCCCTTCCTTCCTCTTTCTCCGTCCGACAGGAGCTTCGCCATGCCCGAAACCATCACCGCGCCCTCGTTCTCCGCCCGGATCGTCGAGCGCCTCAGCGTCGGAGCCACGAGCCGCCGCGAGCGCGTCATCCACTCCTTGGACGGCCTGGAGAACCCGGTCCACCCCGACACCCTGGCCCACACCGGGGCCGACCTGTGGCGTCTGCTCCAGGAGCAGGTGCCGGAGGGACTCGACTCCGTGGACTTCCTTCTCGGCCTGGACGCCGGCGGCATCCTGCCGACCGTCTCTCTCGCCGGCGCCGCCCGCCTCCCGTACAAGATCGCCTGGAAGCTCCTTCTCCCCCTCGACGGCGCGGTCCGCTTCAGCGAGCCCCACGCGATGCGCACCGACGTCTTCGCATACGGCATCTCCCCCGGCCAGCGGATCGTCATCGTCGACGACGAGATCACCACCGGCCGGACCCTGGCCGACCTCACCCGCCGCCTCCGCGAGGCCGGCGCCGTCCCGCTGGCGGCGGCCTGCCTGGTGGAGGACACCACCCGCGGAGCCCGCGACCTGCTCACCGACCTCGGTCTGCCGCTGGTCTCGCTCACCACGATCGAGGGCCCGGCATGACCACGGTCGCCCCGGCGGGGATCCGGTTCCACCCCGGTTCCCTGGCCGTCCCTGCCGAGGCCGTCCACACCACCCCACTCGGGTACGACCGGGACGGCATTCCCATCGGCGCACCGCTCCCGCTCGCCGCCTCCGCCGAGCTCGTCCAACGCCTGAGCGGGGGCGGCGAGGTCGTGGTGGCTTTCGAGGGGAAGCTCGGCGACACCCTTCTCGCGCTGTCGGGGGTCCGCGCGGTCCTCGACTGGCTGCGGCTGCGCTCGGTTCGCGTGGCCGTCCGGGCGGCGGGGTCGTACGCGGGGCTGATCGCCCGCACCGGGCTGATCCCACGCCCCCAGACCACCGTGCCCAGCGGCTGGCGGGCCGTGATCGGAGACCGCGCAGGGGTCGAGGCACAGGGCTCGATGGCAGCGGTGAGCCTGGTGCTCGACCCGGCCGTCCCGCCCTGCTGGTCGACCGACGGCCGTGCCCACCCGGACCTGCCTGCCCGTCACTACCTGGCGATGGAGCGTCGCCTCGGCATCCGCCTGCCCGCCACGGCCCCCTTCGCTCCCATCCTCGCAACCAGGCCGAACAACCTCGTGGAGGAGCTGCGCTCGGTGGGCTGGCTGGGCGACCTGAACATCGCCGCCATCACCGCCACCAGCTGGCCAGAGCGCAAGGACTACACCGCCCAGCGCTACATCCCCCTCACCGAGCGCATCGCCGAGGCCCACCAGACCCAGGCCCGGTTGCTGCTCATCGGTGGCAACCCGGACGACGGCCTCCGCATCACCGCAGAGGCTCCCAAGCGTCACGTACAAGTGCTCCGCCTCGATGGAATGCCGGCCGACCACCTCGCCGACCTCTTCCCGCACTGCCACCTGATCGTCGGCAACGACACCGGCCTCACCCACCTCGCCGCGATGGCGCGCGGCGGGGAGTGCAGCGGCCCGCCGGTCATCGGCCTGTACGCACGCCACAGCCACAGCAAGTGGCGCACCGGCCTGCCGCACCATCACGCCGTCGCCACCGACCTGTCCAACCGCATGCACCAGGGCGACCTCTGCCCCGTCCGCGACGCCATCGCCCCGGACACGGACGTGCACATGGATGCCTTCCCGCCCACCGCACTGGCCCAGGTCGGCCTGGAACTCCTCGACGGGGTGAGGCCATGACCATCCGGCCTCCCCTCCGGCTCGGTCCAGTACGACGTTTCACCCGCAACCTGCTCTGCCCCGTCGACCTCCTGGGCCGCCCGCTGCTCCTGAAGTACACCCGCGATGCGGTCGAGGCCCGCGAGGAGATCCGCGGTCACACCCGCCTGGCCCAGCACTACCGCGTACCCGCCCTCCACGCCCACCTGCGCGTCCCGGGCGGGCACCTCCTCGCGTACGAACGCCTCCCCAGCGGCACCGACCAGGGGCTCCTGCTCGACCTCCTCAACGCGGACGAGCCGAGCAGCGACCTCCACGCCTACATGGACCAGCTCACGGCCGCGTACCGCGAGGTCATCCTCGCGACGGCATCGCCAGCCGAACCGGCGCGCATCGTCCGCAAGCTGTACTGGGACCGCGCGGCACCCGGCGGCCGACTCGACACGTACTACGCGGGCAACGAATTCCTCATCGCCGACGGCCTCATCGACATCCCGGTCTCCCGCCTCGACACGTACGCCCTGAGCATCAACGGCCGCCGGCACCACCTGGACTGGGCCGCCACCCTCCGCTGGCTCCGCGCCCACTTCGCCACTGCCGAACCGGTCTGGGCGGCCCTCACCCAGGGCGACCCCACCGACGTCAACCTCGCCCACCCGCTCGCCTGGTTCGACTACGACACCGCCGGGATGAACAGCATCCCCGGCGAGTTCGCCAACTTCCTCTGGTACGCCTCCACCCTCGGCGGCTGGCTCGTCCCCACGTACAACCCGACCGCCTTCGCCGACCACCCCGCCACCTTCGCCCACATCCCGGCCAACGCCCCCGAGCTCCGGCGAGCGGACATCGACCACACCACAAGCACCATCCACATCGACTACACCCCGCGCCTCTCGGCTCCCCGACGAACCGCCTTGACCGCGTACTGGAACCAGCTCGTACAGCCGGTCGCCGACCGCCTCTGGCCCGGCGCGAACCTGGCGAACCTGCTCCGCCCCTACCTGGCCATGCGCATCCTCGGCGTCTACAACCTGGCCGACCTGGCCCCCAAGGACCGGCTCGTCCTCCTCGCCCGGCTCGCCGAGACCATGAGCCCTGCCTTCGACCCCATCACCTACTTCTGCCCGCTGGAGTCGCCATGCCCGGCCCCCTGAACGGCCGTACCGCCCTGGTCACCGGAGCCACCGGCGGCCTCGGCTCGGCCATCGCCCGCCGCCTCGCCGCCGACGGCGCCACCGTCGCCCTCGCGCACCTCGATGACGACCAGGCCGCAGCCGAACTCACCGCCCACATCACCGACAGCGGAGGCACCGCCGTTCCCTTGGAAGCCGACCTCCGCGAGGACGAGGCCGTACGCGCCCTCTGCCACCAAGCCCACGACGCACTCGGCACGGTCGACATCCTGGTCAGCAACGCCGGCGCCTACCCCCGCCGCCCGTGGCCGGAGACGACGCCGACCCACTGGAACAACGCCCTGGCCACCAACCTGACCAGCCACTACCTCCTCGCCCACGAACTCACCCCCGCCATGACGGCCGTCGGCTGGGGCCGGATCATCACCATCGGCTCCGTCCTCGCCACCGCGGGCCGCCACGACCTCGCCGGCTACATCAGCGCCAAGGCCGGCCTCGAAGGACTCACCCGCGCCCTCGCCCGCGAACTCGGCCCCGTCGGCATCACCGCCAACTGCGTCGCCCCGGGTTCCATCCGCGTCCCCGCCGAGGACACCGTCGTCGACGACCCACAAGCCATGACCGTCCGCCAGCTCGCCCGCCAATGTGTCCAGCGGAGGGGCCGCCCGGACGATGTCGCCGCGGCCGTCGCCTTCCTCGTCACCGAGGACGCCGGCTTCATCACCGGCCAGACCCTGCGCGTCGACGGAGGCTGGATCCTTGCCTGACATCTGGCTCATGCGCCACGGCGCCTACGAAGGCCACCGCCCCGGCTACCACGCCCCGTACGAGGCCACCCTCACGCAGGAAGGCCGCGACCAGGTACGCCGCTCCCTCCCCCTTCCCGAGGGCATCACCGCGATCGTCACCAGCCCGATCCCCCGTGCCCGCCAGACCGCCACCCGCGTCTCATACTTCACGGGCCTGCCGATCGTGGCCACCTCCGGTCTTCTCGCCGAATGGCGCGCCCCGAGCATTGTCCTCGGCCGCGCCGCCGAGACCTACCCGCCGACCTACCGCGCCTGGCGAGCCCGCCGCCTCGCCAACCCCTCCCTACGCTGCGAAGACGGCGAAAGCCTCACCGACCTCCACACCCGCGCCCGTCACTGCGCCGCCTTCCTCCACCACACCGCCCAACGCCACGGCCCCCTCCTGGCCGTCTCCCACACCCTCCTCCTCGGCGTCCTCACCCACCTCCAGGAAGGCCCCGCCGTATTCACCATCGCAGCGAAGACGCCTTGGCAGTTCGCCGAACTCCGACTTCTGCCGGCCCGACAAAGAGCGGCAACCAGCCTTCACCGACCTGCCCAGTAAGTGGCTGGCCCCCAGCCGCTACGCCCGCCTACTTGTAAAGCAGCGCCACTGCCCATGTCGGACCGCGCGGAAGAACTCGATCGCACACGGAAGATTTCAGTCGATATTTAAGTTACTGCACCGAACACGACGGTGCGTGATAGGCGTTGAGCAGGGGATGCTGTTCAAAGGGCCGGCATCACGAAGCACCAGGGAGTACGCATGTCCAACGATCCGAGCGATTTTCGGGCCTGGCTCATGCGCCATGTCGATGAACGGTCGGCCGTTGGTGACCTTGCCCGTGACGTACGGGACGACGCCGAATGGCCCGAAGGCGAACCCGAGACGTTCGAGCTCTACAACGAGTACCTCGACTCCATGAACGCCTGCGAAGGTGCGCTGGATGCCCTTGAGAAGGCGTGGAGCCACTACGACGCGATCCGAACGTGAGCCTCGGCAGACTGAGGCCTTCCGCGTGATGACAGTGATCTGGTCCACGGCACGGCGACTTCAGCAGCCAAGTCACAACCACGTCGACCGAAATCTGCGGTGTGATCCGACAACCTACGTGAGGCCGAGAGGAGCCAGTTGAACTTTTCTCCCAACAGAGCCAGGTCCCGGAAAGGGCAAACCCAGCAGGTCGAGGACGCCGTCACTCGCGCACTGGGCAAGGCCCCCACCAACCAGCGGCGACTTACGGACGGCCGCGACACGAGAACCGTCCTTCTCGGCATGATCCGCGAGTGGGAGGAGATTTGTGGCGGCACATTCGAGTGCAGACTGGTCGGCAGTCGGTGGGCTCATCTGTCCGACGACTCCCTGGCGATCGGCAACTACCGCCCGCTTGGCCTCAGCACAGACATGTGCGCCGTGAGCGACCATTCCACGGCACGCACCTTCGGATCTGGATACCGGGACTTCATCATCGGGAACGCCGCACCCGTGTCCTACTGGAGCGCGCTCACGACACTCGACGACATGGTTCCCGTCATGCTCGCTGTCCTCGACCGCGAGCTCACCGGCGGCATAGCGTGCCTCGACTGGTACCTGCAGACCGCATGCGCACCCAGGCTCTGCCGAGAGCATCCTGCCGAGGACGGCACGCCGTTCTGCGGCTCGATGAGCTGCGCAGGAGCATCACCGGGGACGCCGTGCGACTGCTCCTGTGGGGGCGCGAATCACGGAATGGGTAAGGAGACCATCCAGGCTCTGCGTCCCGAAGCGCCAGAGTGGTCAACAGCACCGGCGCCGCTATGGCGCCCAGGCGCCGGCAGCGTGGAAGTCGATCGCGAACACCGCCGGATCGTGGGGCGGGACCCATTCAGTAGGCATGGTGCTCGCGTGCGGCCGCCCTCGATGGCATGGACCTCAAGGACGAAGTATGACGCATGAGCTGATCACCATTTGTGACGAATGCAAGCAGGTCGTCGCTGACGGCAAGGGAAGCCTCTGAGTCTGCCTCGTGCCCTCATTCGTCCCGTTACCGGCATCTGTACGACCTCGCTCCAGCGGGCTTGGCTTGGCCCAGAGGATGGGTGCCGCACTCCTCTGGAGCCGCAGCACCCATCAAACGCCTGCCCTTGGCCCTCTATCACCTCCGGGGATTTTGTCCGAGAAGCGAATTCATCACGTTCAGGGCCGCCCTCTGACGCTGAACCCTCTTCGACCACACCGCCGGGCAGACCACCCCGAAGAAGAACAACGAACCCAGGACGAGACCCGGCGCCGCAGAAATGACGGCGATGGTCTTGTTTCCCTGAAAGGCGGCTGCGAAGGGGCCCACGCTGGTCGCCGCCACGCTCGCTGGCGCAAGCCAGCGTGAGGCGCGCCTGGGAGGCGCAGCGCCACCCACCACCTGAGCGGTTACACCAGGCTCAACACTCCCCGTACCCTCAAGCATGTAGTTCTCCGTTGGTCGACGATGGGGGCTACGTGCAATGACGGCTTCCTGTTGGCGCAGGGAGCCGTCGCTCTTTGTGGAGTGCGGCTCAGCCGATGTCGCAACGATCTCAGACCTTCACGAGCGGGAATCCCGCAGAAAACTCCGCGGGACTCATGTAATCTCAAGTTTTGGCAGTTCAGAAGCCCACCGGAGGTGTCGACTGTGGTGCAGGCCACATCCAAGAGGAAGGAAAATGTGATGCGCATCACTGTGAGGACGTGCCTCGAAGGCTGCCGCTGAGCGGGGATGGCCCTCTAGTGTCCTTCGCTCGCGCCCTTCGCGAGCTGAGGGAACGGACGCAGGGCAGTGTCGAAATGGCGGTGGCCCGGGGCGCGTCACGGACGGCTGTCTACGCAGCCCTGAGCGGCAGTCGCCTTCCAAGTGTCCAGACCTTGGATGCCGTGATCGGAGCCTGGACTGCCGGTGGGGAGACGGAACTCCAGCGCTGGCGCGAACGCCGTCGTGCCACCGAGGAGTCTTTGGCCGAGGTCGCACGGCAAAAGGGCGCCGCCACGGCACGCCGAACGCCCGAAGAGGAAGATTTCACCGAGCAGTTGCGCCTGGTATGGCAGGAGTGTGGCGGTCACTCGACCGAAAGGGTGGCACGACACTGCGGCCTGAGCGCACGAACCCTCGACTCCTACCTGGAAGGTCGGACGCTACCGAATGCCGTGCGTCTTCGAGAACTCTTTGACGGGCTTTCGGCTGTACAGGGTGACAGTGAGTCCACATCGCCGTCGATCCGCGAGGCATTGGTCGATGAGGCGCTCTTCCGGGCACGCACGGCCCGGAAGGAGGAACGGACACGGGTCCGGCAGTTGGCAAGAGCGCTGCCAGGGGGACAACCAGTCACCTCGAACACTCCACTTTTCGATGGCTTCGGCGCCGTACCAGGAGTTCGCCTCGGGCAACGGTTCGACAACCGGCGAGCGCTGTCCCAGGCTGGCGTGCACCGGCAGGTCATCGCCGGCATCGCCGGCAGTAGGGACCGGGGTGCGGAATCAGTCGTAGTTTCTGGCGCGCACGCAGATGACGACCACGGCGACGTGATCATCTACACAGGCGAGGGCGCTCTCGACCCACGGACTGGCCGTCAGGCGCACGATCAAGAGCTGACCCGAGGAAATGCCGCTCTCGCAGCAAGTGCCGCCACTGGCCTCCCTGTTCGGGTGACCCGTCGGATCACAGTGGGGCCACATGCAGGGGAGTACCGATATGACGGGCTGTACAAGATCGAAGATTACTGGTCCGAGCGAGGCCAACACGGCTACAGGGTGTGGCGCTTCCGCCTCGTTCAGCTCGCAGCAGTAGAGCAACGCGAGGCGGCCCAGCCAGCGCTCACGCCGACGGCAAATAGTGAAACGCGCGAGCACAGTGATCGCCCCCGTTCGATGTCCTCGGTACAGCGCGTCGTACGAAGCACCGCAATTGCGAACCTCGTCAAGCGCATGCACAACTACACATGCCAGGTGTGCGGCATCCGTCTCCAGGGTGCAACGGGCGGGTATGCCGAGGCAGCGCACATCCGCCCGCTTGGATCGCCTCACGGCGGTCCGGACACGGTTGGGAACGTGCTCTGTCTCTGCCCCAATCACCACGTGCTCCTCGATCAGGGCATGCTGATCATCAATGACGACCTGACCGTCGTGAACCGTGCGGACAGCGCGGTGCTCGGCCACCTCCGCGAAACCGAGAATCATCGGGTCGGCAGGGAACACCTCTCGCACCACCGGGTCCGCCATGCGCTGCCCACAGGCGAAGGTGCCCAATGATGTCCTGAGTGCGCCAGTGGCCACAGCACTCCGAGGCCGCAGCCCGAGTGCCCAGGCATCGACACTCCCCTGACAGGGGACCACGGGCACCGAACAGGCAGAAGGCCGAGCTTCTTGGTCTCAGTTCTGGTCTCATTCGCATCCGTCCGGGCCGGTCCGAGCGCGGTCGCCCCGGAGGCTCCGCCGCAGGTCAGGACACCCATGACCTCCGCCGGACATCCATACGAACATTTGGAAAGCGTGTTGGGGGCAACCCCTCACGAGTTCGAATCTCGTATCCTCCGCCATTGCTCTCACCGGGCAATACGTCGAAGGCCCCCGCAGCTCGCTGCGGGGGCCTTCGACGTGCGTGGTCTCAGTTGCCGTCTGTCGGCCGTTCAAGAGCGCATGGCACACACCGCGGAACATGGCCGCGTCGCGCCCCACGCCTGAGCATCAGCTGGCCACACTCTGCGCACGGCCCAGCTCCCACGGCGGGCAGCCCAGTGCCGCAGAGGCAGCGGCCCGCTCGACAGGCAAGATCAGCGTGAGGTTGCGCGACCGCTGTGCCGGCACCCTGGGCCCCCACGGCCGTGAAGAGGGCTCCGGCCCATGCCGTCGTCCTGCTGAAAGTGGACGGCTCTCGACTTGACCGGACTCTGCCCACAACGCGCTGCTGCGGTCTGCGAGCAGATCAGCCGGCAGGCGTGTGACTGCCTGCACGCCTCTGCTCGTCAGGCCCCTTTGTCGTGCCCCTCGCGCGCCCGAAGAGAGGGCACGTCACGGTGACCAGAGGGAGTCACGGGGAATCTCGCACAACAGCGCAGGTCAGAGACTTTGCAGGCCAGGAACCATCTGCGTACGCGATCTTCCGAACTGGTGATCCAGGTTCCCGAGCGCGCCGGCGCTTCTTCGACGGAAACGCCCCTCGCGGAAACGACGACGGGCCCGGCCTGCCTGGCCCGTCGGTTCTCTCGCTACCGCGCGCCGCGGGACTACTTCACGTCGACAAAGTCACCGGTGGCGTTGACGGCGGGAGTCGAGGTCGTACCCGCGAAGCTCCAGCGCCAGTAGCCGTCCTCCACCGCCTTGACCGTGGTCTTCAGCGTGCCGGTATTGGAGCCCTTCACCGTTTTGACGGTGGTGTATGCGCTGCTGTTCTTCTTCCGGAACTGGAGTTTGACCGACTGGGACGCGTAGCCCGCGTACTTACGGGTGTCCCAGTTGGCCCGGTCCAGCTTGCCCGTGACCGTGATGGTGCTGCCCTTCTTCACGGGCTCCGGGGAGGCGTTGACCGTCAGCCGCGACAGCCGCTGGAACCTGACCGAGGAGAACGTGTCCTTCTCGGTGAAGTTCCCGTCCTTGCCCCATGCGCCGGCGTAGACCCGCCAAGTCGTGGCGTTGGTGTTCCACAGGTATCCGGGATCGACCGTGATGGTGAGGGTGCAGGTCGAGGTTGTGGTGTTCGCGGCCTTGCACTTGGCCCTTTCCCCGTCCGGGTGGAACCCGAAGTCGTACAGGTTCGGGTTGCTGTCGCGGCCTCTCCATATGTAGGAAAGAGCGTCTTCGATGCCCGAGGAGTGGGACGCGGTGACGGAGACCGTCACCTTCTTGGTGGCAGTGGTACCGAGCACGATCGGCTTTCCACTGTTGACAACGACCTTGCTGATCACCGGGGTGGCGGCCGCCCGCGTCAGCGCGAACGAAGGGCTGCTCGCCTGAGAGACCGGCACGGCGAGGGCGGACAGGGCCAGGGCTCCGGAGACCGCGGCAACAGTGGCACGAATACGCATGTGATTCCCAAGTCTGGTCTGTGGGTCTGCTGATCCGACAGACCAGACCTGGGGCGACCGCGAAAGGTTGTGCACAAAGATGAACTCTTCGCGAAGATCGATTCGAGACGGCCAACACTCCGCTCCGACCGGTCATTCGAACCAGCGGTCCCTGGCCGGCTCCGCCGTCCGCGACGGATCTACCGAGTGCTTGCCGCACCACTCGATGTGGTCGTGGACGACCTGGTGGTCGGCGTGGCCGGGTTGGCCTTGCGCCGGCGGATGGGCGCGCCACCCTCGCGGGTGGCGGTGATACGAGCAGACATAGACGCACCGTCCCCTCTGAGACGCTGGACAGATGCTGACTGAAGAGGAAGCACGAGGGCTCTCTTCGGCGGAGCTCGCACGGACCAGAAGAGCGATGACAGAAGACCTGGACCTTGCGATCTCCAGGGTTGAACCCGTGTCTTTCGGGTGGGTGTTCCACTGGTGCGCGCGACGGAACATCGCTCGCCCCGCCGGCCAGCGGCCAGCACTCGGCGGGAGCGGCCCTTTCTTGGTGGATCGGGAGAACTAGGGCCTCTCGTTTGGATCATGCCGAGCTGCAACCAGCAGGCCCGTACCCCGACAGATCGCGGACTATGAGCGTCGCGGTGGTGCGGTTCGGGGCATCGCCGGTGCGATCCAACCGAAGTGGGCGATCGTCGTCCCGGGCAGCAGACCGCAGCAGTGCGGCGCGAAGAGCGCGGGCCGGGTGACGGCGACGTGACCCGGCTACCGGACCAGCGCCGAGCATCGTCACCCGTTGATCTGTACGAAACCGCTCAGGTCCCGGTCGCAGCGAACGGCAGGGACGCGTACCGCCGGACGTAGTTGCCGTCGGCGAAGGTGCCCGCTGCTGCGTCGACCCCGAAGTCCGGGAAGCGCGCCAGGAGTTCCTTCAGCGCCGTTCGGGAGACCAGGCGGGCCGCGGAGGCGCCCAGGCAGTGGTGTGGGCCGTGGGTGAAGGCGAGGTGCTGGGGGCCCTCGCGGGTGAGGTCCGGGTGGTGGGCGGTGGGGCCGAAGGCGCGTGGGTCGCGGTTGGCGGCTGCGTAAAGGAGAAGGACCTTGCGGCCGGCGGGGACGGTTCGGCCGTGGAGGGTGGTGTCTTCGGAGACGGTGCGGGCCAGGCACTGGACGGGGGAGGTCAGCCGGAGGAATTCCTCGATGGCGGAGGGGAGCAGGGCGGGGGTGTCCAGGAGGGCGCGGCGTTGGCCCGGGTGGGCGGTAAGGAGTTCGGCGGCGCCGCCGAGCAGGCCGGTGGTGGTGTCGTTGCCGCCGGCGACCATGGTGAAGGCGAAGCCGAGGATGCGCAGCAGGGTGCCGGCGTCGTCCGACGGCATCAGGCCGACCAGGTCGGAGACAGTGTCGTCGGCGGGTTCGGTGCGGCGGCGTTCGATCAGCTCGGTGAAGTAGCCGAAGAGGCTGGTGACGCTTCGGCGGCGGTGAGCGGGTCGCCCAGCGCGTTGGCCTCGGCGATGGCGTGGGTCCAGCCGTCGAAGTGGGCGCGGTCGTGTTCGGGGACGCCGAGATAGCGGCCGACGATGTAGCTGGGCAACGGTTTGAAGAGTTCGGCGATGATGTCGCAGTTGCCGCCGAGATCGGCGATGCGGTCCAGGCGGGCCCGGACGAAGGCACGGACGTGCGGCTCGATGGCGGCGACCCGGCGCGGGGTATAGCCGCGGGTGATCAGCCGGCGGAAGGCGGTGTGCTCGGGTGGGTCCAGCATCACCATCGGGGCGACGTCAGTGATGCCGAGGCGTTCGCGCACGCCGTAGGTGATGGTCAGGCCGGCGGCGGAGGAGTAGCGGTCGGTGTCGCGGGCGGCGGCGAGCACGTCCGCGTAGCGGGAAAGGACCCAGTAGTCGCCGTCGGCGACGTGGTGGAGGGGGTGCGCGTCGCGCAGTGTCGCGTACATCTCCCACGGCGAGCGCCAGCTCTCGCCGGCGCACGGGGCGAATGGGGTCTGATGAGATGCGGTCATGCCGAGGGTGGGGGCGGCGCCCGCAGGAGTCAATGGCACCTGCGGAGCCACGCCCTGGACGGATCTGCCGGCCAGGGCCGAGCGGTGCCTGGCCGAACGCGGCCGGGTCCGTACACCGTCCGGGACATCGCCTCAGCCGCCGGAGTCAGCCGGCCGCCATCGACCACCACTTCGGCAGAGCCATGGTGACGGGCAACAACTGACCGGACTCCGGTCTCAGTTCCGGTCTCATTCATCCCCGTACAGCAGCGTCCATCGCTCGGCCGCTGCCCAACTCCGTGGCAGGTCAGGACACCCACGGCCTGCGCCGGACCCCCATACGAACATTCGGAAAGCGTGTTGGGGGCAACCCCTCACGAGTTCGAATCTCGTATCCTCCGCCATTGCTCTCACCGGGCAATACGTCGAAGGCCCCCGCAGCTTGCTGCGGGGGCCTTCGACGTTGGTGGTTGCAGTTCCGGCTACCGCCCGTTGAGGACTGCCCGGCACACGTTGCAGTACATGGCCGCGTCCTGCCCGTACCGCCGCATCATCTGGCTGCAGCCGGCGCACAGCCCCAGCTCCCATGGTGGGCAGCCCAGCGCGGCAGAGGCTGCTGCCCGCTCGACGGGAGTGATCCGATTCGGGTCGCTGGAACGTTGGGCCGGCAGACGCGGGAGGGTGAAGCCGCCCGTCGGTTGATCCAGATCGCGAAGAGGCCGGGCGTCACTGATGAACCAGCTGTCTTCGCCCGCCCGGCAGGTGCGGTCGACCTCCTGCTCAGCGAACGTGATCACGTCGTCGTCCTCTTCGGCCGGGAACGCGGGCAGAGGCGTCTTCTCGTCGACGATCTCCTCCCACAGCGCACGATCGGCCGCCGACACCCACATGTGTCGCCCAGCGCGACCACTCCCGCGGCTGGGCACGTAAACCGGAACGCTCTCCCCCGTAGCACTCTGCAGAACCAGGTCCTCGATGCAGACCGGCTTCTTCTCCGGGAGGCACAGCGCCGGCACGAACCAGTCCGCGTGAATCGCGCCGCAATGACCGGCACCCTCGCTGAGGAGGCAGTGGCGCTCGCTGCTCGGTACGCACTTCCAGACTTCGAGGTGCCGGTAGCCGCCGCGGATCACCATCTCCTTGCGGTCAACAATGTCCTTCCACGGCATGTCGTCGACGCGCGCCCAGGGGGCGCGGTCGATCAGGGAAGCCGTCCGGTCCTTCGCCACCCACAGCGGAGTGATGCCGTGCTCCACCGCGTTGACCGAACGCCGGTGCACGCTGTTGGGGCCGAGGTGGTGGTACTGAATCTCCCAACCGATCCTGAGACCGCCAGGCCCGGTGACAACGGCGTCCGAGACGCTCCCCCGGTTAGCCATGGAAACCTCTGCCTCGGCGTCCAGACCGTACCGCCCGGCGGTCTCGACGATCCGCTCCTTGGTGGCCTTGTGCTGGGCGCTCTCCGCCGGGGTCGCCTTGTGCGTGATCGGCAGGTGCGAGGCGACGAGAGGTCGTCGGCCCCCAACCCTGCCTCGACGGATGAACATCCACGGGGACTTGCCGCCGGTCTCCGACAAGCATTCCCGGCCGTCGTGGTGTGCGAGGCATTCGAGCAGCTGCGCGTCGCGGTCGGAGACCCTAGCGGTGATCTCCCGCAACAGATCGGGACGCCCCGGGTGACCGAGGTCAGGCAGCGACAGATTGATCTCTAGGCCATATCCGGTGTGCCACACCCCATTTGCCATCTCTCTACCATAGAAGCGACCACTGACACTCAACAGGGCGTCTCCCGAAGGGAGATGGCCTCAATGGCGGCTGCTGCCATGGCACGTGGCCGTTGTTCCTGGTCGCAGCTGTCGGAGAGGCGCCTGCAGATCAGCGGCTGGGCCCGTCACCACGCGTGGTGACGGGCCCAGCCGCTGATCTGCCCACTGTCCGTTCTCGGCCTCACTCCCGACGGAACATGTCGCCCCGCGCACGATGCCTTCCAACGCGGCGTCCCCCAGGCTGCCCGGTCGCAGAAGCCCTGCTGACAGGCGCCCGGCGAGTCGGTTCATCGTGAAGGAGAGAGATTGCCAGACCTGCTCCTGCAAGTCGCGGATGCACGGGCCGCAGGCCAACATCGCCGCCTGGGCTCCCCCACACTCACCGGGCCGATCCACAGAACATAGGTCCACCGCTGGCCGCAATAGAGCCAGCCAGCAGAAGCCGTCAGTCCACGTATTGCCGTCGTCGGTGTCTGCGGCGGCGGGCAGACCGCCGCTCGCGATCTCGGCGATGCCGGGTATGACCCGCGGCGTCACGGCCAGTTCTATCAACACAGCTCGGTCCCCAAGATCACTCGCTCGGAACAGCTGCCCTGGCCGAAGCCTGCTTGTCGGCGTCGGCGTCGGCGTCGGCGAAGAGGAGCGTGGGCTCGGCCAGGATGTCCCTGCCGGCCTCGCTCTTGTAGATCTCGTCGACGCTGCCGAATCGTGCCTCGGTGTAGTCGAGGTCGAGCAGGGCTGCTGCCTGGCGGACCGATGCCTCGTCGGGGCCTTCGATCTCGACGAACGTGGGGAGGTCCGGCCAGGTGTCGAAGTCGAAGGCGACTTCGCCCAGGCGCCACTCCTCGCGGTAGTTCTCCTGGTAGCGGACTTCGCGCAGGCCGACGTTGCGGAGGATCTCGGCCATGGCGTGCAGGTCGGACACCTCGGTCTCGATCTCGGTGGTGCCGTCGATCGTCGTGGAGTCGGTGACCTGCTTCAGCGTGAGCGTGGAGCGGGTGGCCTCGTCCCTCAGGCGGACCCAGGCGCCGCCTTCGAGGGCGTCGTTCTCGAAGATCTTCCGAGTGAGGAGGGTGCGCGGAAATGCCCGGACGGCTCCGAGCGCGGTCAGTTTGGCCTGGAGGCCCTCGACGTCGATGGAGAGGAACTTGGCCTCGTACTCGTGC
This sequence comes from Streptomyces sp. NPDC026062, assembly GCF_055568375.1. Lineage (NCBI taxonomy): Bacteria > Bacillati > Actinomycetota > Actinomycetes > Kitasatosporales > Streptomycetaceae > Streptomyces > Streptomyces sp. NPDC026062. Next base: position 4,987 of record NZ_JBVHOQ010000065.1, on the reverse strand, counting down.
TTCACAGGTCCTTCTTCCCGTAGCTCTAGGAGGGGGTGGACGCACGGGCGGCGAGGAGCAGGCCCATACGGTGGTTGTGGTCCTGCAGCTGTCCGACGTGCGCCTGCTCGGTGAACTCGTTGGTCCGCAGTGTGAGCAGGACGTCCCAGTCCCCGATGAAGTAACGCCGCAGCTTCTCGGGGGATGTGTAGTGCTCCAGCACGTGGTGGCGTTGCGTGAGGGGCATCATGAACTCCGCGCCGAACAGACCGCCGGGCCGGACCAGGTGCTGCATCCGGTCGACGAACTTGCCCAACGGCCGGTGGTGGTTGGCACTGTAATGCCACGAGCAGCTCGTCCAGACGGCATCACAGGGGGCGGTGGCGGGTTCGGAGGCGAGGAAGTCCTCCTCCACGACCTGGACACGGTCGTGAAGCCCTTCCTGCTTCAGCCGCTCGATCATGCCCGTCGCGTGACCGGTTCTGCCACCAGGGAGTTGGACCTCGCCGCCGTGGAGGGCGAGCGGGTCGCGCTCGATGGCGATGACGCGGTAGCCGGCCGCGGCCAGTGGAGCGACGAGTCTGCCGTCGCTTGCGCCGATGACCGTCACGGTGGAGTCAGGCTCCGTACGCTCCTTCAGCGCGGCGAGGAACTGTGGGAAGAAGGTGAGGGTGTGCCGCCACATGCTGGGTGTCTGCACGGAATTGCTCTCCTTGCGGGTGGGTGCTCAGGACGGCTCGGAGTACCTCGTCAGGGGTGAGACCGGTGGTGTTCACGCGGTGCATCGGGAACGAGGCGTAGGCGTCGGTGATCTTGTCTGTGGTGATCTCGGCGAGGGCGTCCCAACGCGAGACGGGCTTGTCGCGCCTGGCGAGTCGGCGCTGCCGCTCGTCCTCCGCGCAGACGAGGTAGTAGGTGACGGGACGCGGAATGCCCGGCGGCAGGGACACGGAGAGGTCGGCTCCGAAAGCGCGGTGGTTGGCCAGACAGCGTGCGAAGTAGCTTTCGACGACGACCGGAGTGCCGGCGGACAGGTACCGCTGGATCTGATCGGTGGCGGTGAACAGAGCTGAGAGGTAGAAGCACATGCGCGCCTCTGCGTTTTCCAGCCGGTCGACCTCCCGCCGCAGTACCTGGTAGGCGGGCGGCACGGTCGGGACCAGCACCGCGCCACGGGCGGCCGCGAGCAGGGGGGCGAGCGTCGACTTGCCGGTGCCGCGTAGCCCTTCGACGCTCTCGAACGACGCCGGGTCAGACACGCCCGTACACCACGTCCGGCACTGCGAGAGTGAGTTCGTCGGTGGCGGACGACCGGTGGTCGATGTGGTCGGCGAGCTTGTCGTACCAGAAGGCGTGCGAGTCCTTGCCGACGGCCTTGCAGGACATGGTGAGCGCGCCGCGCGGGTCGGCCTCGATCCGCTCGATCTCCACGGGGCCCCCGGCGGGGAGGCAGGCGTCCGGTGCACCGAGCTCGGACAGGTCCTCGTCGAGGATCACCTCGATGCCCAGCTCGGCCGAGGCCAGGCACTCCCGCAGACGGGTGTAGGCCGTGGCGTCGTTGACGAGGAGCTCGGGGTGGTCCACTGCGTTGCCGACCGGCCGGAGGCAGTGGAGTTTCAGCTGCTCCACCCCGTACTGCTGCAGTGTGCGGGCGAGCGGCAGGACCTCGTCGATGTTGCGTGAGGTGACCGTCATGGTCGCGCCGGCGCGGACGCCGAGCTGCTGAGCGATTTCGAGGGCGCTCAGGGCACTGCGATAGCTTCCGAACCTCCGGATCTTGTCGTTGGTCGTACCGATGCCCTCCAGCGACACTCGGAGCAGGTCCAGGTCGGGGGCGATCTCAGCCAGCCGGCGCTCGATCCGGTAGCCGTTGGTGCAGATCTCGACCTGCATGCCCAGGGCCCGCTTGGCGTACCGGACGGCCTGGGCGAGGTCCCGGTAGACGAACGGCTCGCCGCCCAGCAGGGTGACGGCCTCGGTGCCGTACTCGTCGCGCATCAGCGTGAGGAGGTTGACCGCCTCGTCCGTGGTGAAGGCGTCGGCGTGCTGGAGCCGTTCGCCGTGGAAGCAGTGCAGGCATTCGAAATTGCAGCGGTAGAGCAGCTGCAGGTACAGCATCCGGATCCTGCGGATCCCGGTGACTTCGCTGATCACGAGGGTCTCCTTCGAGGCGCTTGCCTGGTGGGAGACCTGATACTGGCGGGACAGGTACGGACCTCGTCACCGCGTATCGGGACGCTCCAAGGACGTCCTGGGACGTTTTCAGCGCGCGGAAAGCGCCTCCAGAATCCCGAGCACACGGCCGGTGTCCGTCAGATCGGGCAGGACCGTACGGGCACCGGCGTCTGTCAACTCTTCGGGGCTGTGGACGCCGGAGGCGACCGCGATGATCTCGGAGCCCGTGGAGAGTGCGGCCTCCACGTCCCTCGGGGTGTCTCCGACCAGTACGACGGGCACGCCATCCGGGGCGCCCCGCAGCCGCCGGGCCCGCTCCCGGGCGACAGCGACCAGGTCGGGGCGCTGAAGGGCATCAGCTCCGTAGGCACCAACCGGCAGATCGAGGAAGGGATCAAGGCCAAAGGCCGCGACCTTCACGCGGGCATTGTCCGCGATATTTCCGGTGAGCACCGACGACACCCAACTGCTGCGTACGGAGACCTCCTTCAGGACTTCTCGCACGCCGGGCAGGGCCGTTCCCCGCTGGCTGAGGTCCCGGAGACGCGCCTCACCTGCGCCGGACAGCGCCCCCTCGATAACAGTCCAGTCCGGCTCGGCCAGGCCGTTCCGCTCGAACATGTCTCGCATGATCAGCCGGTCCGTACGCCCTTCCGTCCGCGCCGGTCCCGCGGGCGCCCTTCCCGCCAGGGTCGTGAAAGCGGCGGCGTAGATCTCCTTGCTCACCCCGGCGTTCTCGATGAGGGTGTGGTCGATGTCCCACAGGACGATGAGCTCCATGCATCCAGCGTAAATTGAGCGGACATGGCCCCCTCCTTCTGTGGAACGTCCCGAAACGTCCTTGCCGCTCCTGACCTGCCTCGGCTTGTATGGCGTCTGTGAACGAGCGATTGCACTCCGTGCTCGCCCAGCGCGGCATCCCACCTGAATCACTCGCCGAAGTCTGCGAGGTGGACCCCAAGACCGTTGGCCGGTGGCTTGGCGGACGCGTTCCCCATCCTCGCCACCGCTTCCGCGTCGCCAAGCACTTACGGGTCGAAGAACTGTTCCCCTGGCCCGCACCAGCGCCGAGCACGCCGCAGCAACTCGCTGGGGCCGGGCAGGAGCTGGTCGGGACCTACCAGAACCGGGCGAGCGTCCCACGAGACACATGGCTGTCGCTGCTCAACGGCGCCCAGGAGCAGATCAGCGTCCTCGTCTTCTCCGGCACCTTCTTCGCCCAGTCCAACCCGCATGTCGCCAAGATGCTCGCCGAGCGTGCAGCGAGCGGAGTGCGAGTGCGGCTCTGCTTCGGTGACTCGAAGGGCCGGGCCGCCGCAATCCGGGGCCACGAAGAGGGAATCGGCGACACACTCGCCGCCAAGATCCGTGCCTCGCTGACCTACTACCGGCCCTTGTTGTCCGAGGCCGGATGCGAGGTGAGGCTGCACGACACCACGCTCTACGCCTCCATGTTCCGGTACGACGATGATCTTCTGATCAACCCGCACGTCTGGGGCCAGCCGGCCAGTGCCAACCCCCTCCTCCATCTCCGCAGAGCAGACACGGCGGGCTGGTTCGACAACTACGCTCAGAGTTTCGAAGCTGTCTGGGCCACCGCACGGCCCTGGACACCCGACCAGGAGGGGCCCTCGCCGCATGGGCAGGACTGAGTACTACAACGACCCCAAGGCCCCCAAAGCGAACACGCTCATCCCCGCCAGCAACCTGCTCGTTGTCGACGACAGCGGCGCCATACTCCTCCAGCGCCGCCGGGACACCGGTCAATGGGCCCTGCCCGGAGGAGCCCAGGACATCGGCGAGACGGCTGCCCAGTGCGCCGTGCGCGAATGCCTGGAAGAGACCGGGATCATCGCCGAGATCACCGGCTTCCTAGGGGTCTACACGAACCCGAACCACATCGTGGCCTACACCGACGGCGAGATCCGCCAGCAGTACGAGAACACCTACATCGGCCGACCCGTGGGCGGCGAGCCCACCATCAACGACGAGGCCGACGGCGTCCGCTACGTCCAACCGAGCGACCTGGACCAGTACGACATCCACCCCAGCATGCGGCAGCAAATTGGCGACTACCTCGCAGGTACGTACCCCTACCTGGGCTGAGCCGCCAGCGCCGCCTCCACGCGACCCACGGCCGCGCGGATGCCCGGCGACGCGCGACGGATGAACCGTCCCACCAGGCTGCCGGATTCGTACCGGCTGGCGATCTCGGCCAGGCGAGCATCGGTCGAAGTGACTTTGCCATCCGGTGTAGTTGTCATGTCACAGTACACAAGGGCATCCACAAGCAGAGCCTCATCCAACAACGGGAACTCTCGCTCCAGCACCTCCATCAACCCGCGCTCCTCGGCTTCCAGCAACGCGAACGAATGGTTCGCCACCAAGCGCACCAATCGCTCATCAGCACCATGCTCGTCTCGGAGAAACCGCGCCCCGTCGAGCGGGTGAAAGCCGGTTTCCGCCAGCCGTGGCGCGTAGCCCACGTCATGCAGCACTGCTGCGGAATACAACAGCTCAGCGTTCCCTGCCAGGGCCGGGCCGAGCCCGGCGGCACGCGCCGCCACGCCCTGCGAATGCGCCCACCGTCGGGGAAGCACCTCGCTGAGCTCGTTCTCGGCTACCTGCCTCGCCCATGCCAGCATCGCTTCTTCCATAGCCCGTTCGATGCCCAAAAGGGGCCAAAGTCATTCCATGCCCGGCGTCTCTCAGTGCGCAATCGGTTAGGTGCTGTCAGCGAGCCTTTTCCAACCTCAGGTTGAGGCGTGGTGAAGGACGACGACGGCCTTCACGATGTCGGTGATCCGGTTGGTGCTGCAGCGGAGCTTCCGCA
>NZ_JBVHOQ010000064.1:0-35655 GCF_055568375.1 Streptomyces sp. NPDC026062 | reverse complement strand
GCCTCCTGCGCGTCCGGCGACCAGGTCCGCGCATCCCCCACCAGATCACTCACACACCGTCAACGAGCCTGAACCCAAAGCGTTTCGGATCAATAGGGGATTGGGATCGCCCGGCAGGCCTCGGGGCGGCAGTGACTGCGTTCGCCCAGGGGAGAGCACTGCGAAGGCTTACGGGGAAGTTTCGGAGAGGGTGAAGCCCTCTGCAGTTCTCTGACGAGGTGTCAGCTAAGTCAGCAAGTGGTCAGTATGGGTCCTGAAAAACCTGGGGAATGCTGCCCGAAGATGCGAATCGTTGTAGGGTGGACGGACAGCACTTGACCTGCGAAAACGCAGGCAGGGAGCCTAAGTTCAGGGGTGCCTCAATGATACGAACGATTTTCAAGTCCAAGATCCACCGTGCGACCGTGACTCAGGCCGACCTGCATTACGTCGGCTCCGTCACGGTCGATGCCGCGCTGATGGAGGCCGCCGACCTGTTGCCCGGCGAGCTCGTCCACATCGTCGACATCGACAACGGTGCCCGCCTGGAGACGTACGTCATCGAAGGCGAGCGTGGCTCCGGTGCCATCGGGATCAACGGCGCCGCCGCCCATCTCGTGCACCCCGGTGACCTGGTCATCCTGATCAGTTACGCACAGGTCGACGACGCCGAGGCGCGCGGCCTGGTTCCGCGTATCGTCCATGTCGACGCGGAGAACCGGATCGTCGAGCTCGGAGCCGACGCCTCCGCGCCCGTGCCGGGAACCGACACCGAGCGCAGTCCGCACGCCGTGCCCGCGGCGCGCTGAAGCGTCTCACTCAGCGAGGGAGCAGCCACCATGGCAGAGCAGGACGAACGGACCGTGCCCGAGATCCGTGACGACCGGGCGGCAGGCAAGCTGCTCGCGTACGTGGACGGCGCGGCCGCCGGAGTCATCGCGTACTTCGTGTCCGTGATGGACGGTACGCCCGCGGCGCTCGTCGCCGTACACACCGTCGTCGAGCCGGAACACGAGGGCAAGGGCATCGGCGGTTCGCTGGTCAGGGAGTTCTACGCGATGGCAGCCCGCGAGGGGGTGCCCGTCGTTCCGCTCTGCCCGTACGCCGCGAAGTGGGCCTCCCGCCACCCCGACGAGGCACCCGGCGCTCCGGAGGAACTGGTGGAGCGGGCGAAGGAGCAACTCGCCTCGCACCCGGAGCTCTACTGAGCAGCAGAGTTCTGCCGATCCGAAGTTCTGCCGATCCGAAGTTCTGTCGATCCAGGACCTTGCCGATCCAGAGCTCTGCTGATCCAGAACTCTGCTCATCCGGGATCCCACTGATCCGGAACCCTGCTCATCCGGAACCCTGCCGGTTACCGGCCCTGGTGGGCGGGGGTGCGGGGTCGGCCCGGCCGGTAGCGTGTCGTGGATGAGCCTCGCCCTCCTGCACACCTCCCCGGCCCATGTCCCGGTGTTCGACGCCCTGCGCGATGCCGCCCACCCCGGCCTCGCCCTGCGCCACCTCGTACGCGAGGACCTGCTCGACAGGGCCGGGGCGCTGGGGCCGGGCGCGGTCGCGGGGGATGTCGAGGCGCTGGTGACCGGTGCGGTTGCCGACGGGGCCACCGCCGTGCTCTGTACCTGCTCGACGATCGGCGGAGTCGCGGAGGACGTCGGCGCCCGGCTCGGTGTCCCGGTCCTCCGGGTCGACCGGCCGATGGCGGCCGCCGCCGTTCGCGCCGGGCGGGTCACCGTTCTGGCGGCACTTCCCGCCACCCTGGAGCCGACCCGGGCGCTGCTCGCGCAGGAAGCGGAGCGTGCGGGGGAGCGGGCCGTACAGGTCCGCACGGTCCTCGTCGGCGGGGCCTGGGAGCGCTTCGCGGCCGATGACCACGACGGATACCTGGACCTCGTGGCGGCCGCGGCCGACGCCGTGACGGAGGCCGACGTGATCGTGCTGGCGCAGGCGTCGATGGCGGGCGCGGTCACCCGGACAGCCACCAGCATCCCGGTTCTGTCCAGCCCCCGGCTCGGCCTGGAGGCCGCGGCCGCAGCAGCCGCTCACTGAGCCGGCCGGAGCATCCGCAGTCCGTACGTGTGGACTCGCCGGGCGCGGGCAGCCGCCCCGGGAGACGGTGGAGGAGATCCACCCCGACCGTTCGGAGGCCCGAGATGACCCACCCGTACCCCGACCCGGTTCCGCCGGCGCCCACCCCCGGGCCCATTCCGGGGCCGCCCCAGCCGCTGCCGGAGCCCACGCCGGTTCCGCCGGGCCCGGGGCCGACGCCGCCCGTGCCCACACCGCCCGGCCCGGCGCCCGACCCGATTCCGCAGCCGCCCGCGCCGAACCCCGAACCGGTGCCGCCGCCCGAGCCGGAACCGTCACCGGTCGGCTGACAGCACCGGTCGGCTGACGGCGCCGACGCCGGCGGCCGAGGGGTCAGCCCTCGGCCAGTACGGCGTTGGCCCGGGCCGTGACTTCGGTCAGTACCCGGCCCGCCGCCTCCATGTCCTCGGCAGGCAGGTCCGCGTACAGCCGGGCAGTGATCGTGGCGATCCCGGCCCGTTGCGCACGGTGCGCCTCCTTGCCCGCTGCCGTCAGGACCAGCAGGCCGACCTCTGGGGACCGCTCTTCCAGCAGTCCCTGCGCGATCAGGCCGGACAGTGCCGCTTCGGCGGTCGTGGTGTCGACCTTCAGCGTGGAGGTCATCCGCTCGACCAGCCGGTCCCGCTCGATGTTCCCGTCGCTGTCCGCCGTCACGTTCAGTGCCACGGACTCGTGGAAGGTGGTGCCTGTCTCCGCCAGCAGCCGTTCGAGGACGGCACGCGTGGCGTAGTGGGCCTGTCCGATGACCTGGCCGTTGACGACGACGCTGGGTGCGGTGGTCACGATGACTCCTTGGTGGATGGATCGGTGAGTGCGGGAACCGGCACGTCGAGCAGTGCCGTCAGTGCCTGGGTGAACGCCTCGGTCCGAGGTCCGTCCAGACCGCCCAGGGGCGAGAGCAGTCCGTCGACGAGCCGGCGCACGACCTCGACCGCGCGGTCGGTGACCGCGATTCCTTCGTCGGTCAGGGACAGCTGGACCGCCCGGGTGTCAGTGGGGTCGGGAGCCCGTTCGACGAGCCCTGCGGCTTCCAGGCCGCGGGCCAGCTTCGAGACGTAGAGCGCTTCGAGTCCGGTGTGGTCAGCGAGTGCGCGCTGACTCGGCCGCCGGCCCGCCCGCTGCATTCCCAGCAGCGATCCCAGCAGTGAGTACTGCGCGTGCGTCAGCCCGAGCGGCCCCAGCGCCCGGTCGATGGCCACCCGCCATTTCATCGACAGACGCCAGACCAGAAAGCCTGGGGTCGGACCGGTCGGACTCTCAGGTGCTTTGCTCATGGCAGATACAGTACATGGCTACTATAGCCATGGCTATTGTGTTTGTGCTGCTGACCGGTGAGGGCCGGTGCGACGGCCGTCCGGGAAGGTCAGTGGCGCAGGCTCAGCAGGGCGTCCACGTGCTCCAGCCCGCTCTCCGCCGCGATCGAGTCCAGCGACTGCGCGTCGCGCACCGGGGCGAAGCGGACCGCCGGACCGCCCGGCCCGGCGCCCGCCGCGGTGCCGAATCCGTACACCGCGGGCCGCGGCAGGCTGTTGTAGGCAAAGGGAGTGGAGAAGTAGTACGCACCCGTGTCGTACAGCACCACGTAGTCGCCCGCCCGTAGTTCGGGCAGCTCCCTGGTGTGGGCCACGACATCCCCGGCGAAGCAGCACGGGCCCGCGATGTCCTGGACGACCGCCGGTCCTGCCTTCGGGAGTCCATCGGCGTCGAAGGCGCCGACCCGCAGCGGCCAGGCATCCGGCATGAAGACGGTACGGGTGGCGGTCTGCGCGCCCGCGTGGGTGAGCGCGATCCGGCGGCCCCCGGCGTCCTTCGTGTACTCCACCAGTGCGCCGATGAAGCCGTTCTTGGCCAGCAGCGACCGGCCGAACTCGGTGACGAGCGCGTACCGCCCGTCGAACAGCCCCGGCACCGCCCCGCGCAGCGCGGCCACATAGGCGGCGAAGGTGGGGCGGACCGTGTCGTCGGTGAAGTTGACCGGCAGACCGCCGCCGATGTCGATACCGGTGATCTGCCGGCGGCCCAGCCGGGTGTTGATCTCCTCGGCCAGGTGGTACGTCTCGCCGATGCCCGCCGCGATCAGCTCCAGGGAGCAGCCCTGCGAACCGACATGGGCGTGCAGACGGGTCAGCCACGGGTGTGCCGCGAACGCCTCCACGACCCGCTCCCGCGCGCCGGGATCGCGCAGCGCCACGCCGAACTTGGAGGTGGCGGTGGCCGTGCTCATCGCGCCGATGGAGCCGCCACCGACCTGGGGGTTGACCCGGAGCCCGATGGCCGACACCGCGTCCGAGGGCCGCAGCGAAGCGATGCGCTCCACCTCGTCGAGGTTGTCGGCGTTGAGCGCCACCCCCAGGGCCAGCGCCCGCCGGATCTCGTCACGCGTCTTGGCGGGGGAGTCGAGGACGATCTTCGACGGCGCGAACCCGGCGTCGAGCGCGATCCGCAGTTCACCCGGGCTCGCGACCTCGCAGCCCATGCCGCACTCGGCCAGCAGCCGCAGCACGGGGACGAGCGACGCCGCCTTCGCGGCGAAGGTGTGAAGCACTCCGGGCACACCCGCGAACGCCTCGTGGAGAGCGGCGACCGAGTCGCGTACCCCGTCCGTGTCGACGAACCCGACGACCGGGGCTGCCTCGCCGAGCAGACCGTTCGCGACGGCGTGGCGGACCACGGCTGCGACACGCGCGGAGGGCGGAGGGGCGGAGGGGAGCGGGGAAGAGCTCGTGGCGCCTGAGTCGGGAAGGCGCGGGGAAGGGTCGGTGTGACCGGAGTCGGCGGGCGACGACGAAGGGTTCATGGGATCGGAGTCGGAGGGCAACGATGAACGGCTCATGGAATCGGAGCCGTCAGGCAGCGGCGAACGGTTCATGGGATCAGAGTCGGTGATGGCAGCCCCCCAGTCTCCGTCCGGCAGGACAACATCGGCGCAGGCTCTTGTCCGCACGGCCAACAAGGCGTACGGACCAACGCCAACCTAGCCGCTGAGGCGGACGGCGAGCGTGATGAGCAGCCGGGTGTCGGGGTCGTCCAGGTCCACGCCGAACCGTTCCCGGACGCGCCGCAGCCGGTACCGCAAGGTGTTGGGATGCACCACCAGCCGGGCGGCCGCCCGCGCCACATCGCCCGACGCGTCGAGATAGGCGGCCAGGGTACGGACCAGCTCACCGCCCGACCTCAGATCGGACCGCACCAGCTCGTGCACCGGGCCGCCGCCCGCCTCCCACACCGGCCGGACCGCGTCCAGTACCCGCGCGATGTCCAGCGAGGGTCCGACGGCCCCCGTGTCCGCGTACCTGTCAGGCCTGTCCGGACCCACCCCTTCGTCGCGGGCCGCGCGCTCGCGCAGCACCCGTACGATCAGCGCGGCCTCCTCGCACGAGGCACGTACCCGCAGAGCGGTGGCGGCCACCGGCCCCGCACCTGCCAGGACCGGGACGCCGCCCGGCAGCGACGGGGCCAGCGTGGCCAGCTCCCCGGCCAGACGCAGCGCGTCACGCTCCTGCCCCGTGCCGACGGGCAGCAGCGCGAACAGCCGGTCACCGTCGCGCAGCACCTGGACCGAAGCACGGTAGGACACGGCGTGCAGTGCGAGCACATCGAGCGTACGGTCGCCCACAGCCGGCCCCGCCACGTGCCGTTCGGCCACGACCACCGCGCAGGCCGCATCGGGCGACAGCCCCAGGGACCAGGCATGTGTACGGGCGTCGCCGTCCCCGTTGAGCAGACCGCGCAGCGCGAGCTCCCTGCGGCGTGCCGCTCCGCTCTCGCGCAGCCGGTGCCGCACCAGCAGGGGCGCGGCGACCTCCGCGGCCCGGCGCAGCGCCTCGGCGGCGTGCGGGGACAGGGTGCGACCGTCCGCCGCCGCCCAGATGGAGCCGAGTACCTCGGGACCGCTTCGGACCGCGATGATCAGGCGCTCCGGGCCGTCGGTGTCCGCAGCCCGGTGGATCACGTCGTGGGACGTCCACAGGACCCGCAGCAGCCCGCTCCGGCGCAGCTCGGCGACCCGCCACTCGGGGACCCGGCCGCCCAGGATCGTCGACCGGCGCAGACCGTCGGCCGCGGGGCCGGTGGCGGAGTGGGCCAGGACCCGGAACCGGGTGTCCTCGATGGTGATCGATCCGCCCGTGTACTCGGCGACGGCCGCGGCGAGCGCCGTCAGGCTCTCCGCGCCACCGGCCGTGATCTCCGGCGCCCCGTCGTCGAGGCCCGCCCGCGCGCAGGCCAGCGCGGAGCGCAGCAGTGCCGCGGTGTCCGCCCAGTCGGCCCACTCCGCGCGGGTCAGCAGGGCGATGCCCGACTCCTCGGCGGCGGCCAGTACCTCAGGGGCGACGGCCGCCCCCTGCGTGTCGCGCAGCACCACGCCCGACGCGCCGCGCCCGGCGGCGTCGCGTACCGGGCCCACGGCCTCGGCGGAAGACGCCGGGGCACCCACCACCAGCACAAGAAAGCCGTCCCACGGCTTTGCGGCACCCTCGTCGCCCACCGCCACACCCCGCACCCCGACGTCGAGGCCTGCCGGTACCAGCACGGTCCGCAGGGTCGCGCTGTCGTCGAAGGCCAGGACCTCGCGCAGCGTGACCGCGGACTCCGGTGGGGTGGGCGTTCGGCTCGTCATGGCAGCCGAGCATACGAGCGGCGGGTTCCGCGGGAGTGTGTGCGGGACCCGCCACCGGTCAGGCGATGATCGGGACCACGGCTTCGGGGGTCAGCATCCGGAACGTGAACGACTGGTGGAAGTACAGCCGGATGTCGGTCGCGTCGTGGTCCTGGTAGCCGATGGACAGATCCTCGCCCAGGCACAGTTCGAAGTCGCCGCCCCGGGTGGACAGGAGTACCCCGCCGGCGACGGCAGGCGCCCACAGGATCTGGTCGTCCAGCAGCCGGGTCAGGTGGGTGGAGACGGGATAGCCGTGGTCGGAGGTCTCGGTCGCCTCCGTGAACGCGTCCGCGCCCAGGAGCAGCCGGTACGGCCCGTCGACCCCCGCCAGCCGCAACTGGGTCAGGGCCTGGCTCACTGTGGCCGGATAGTCACGCGCATCGGCCGGCAACGGCAGTGCGGTGTGCGAGGAACCGTCCCGCAGTCCCGCGATCCCGGCTGCGGTATAGCCGTCGATGATCGCCATGTCCTCGGCGAACGCACAGGTGCGGGCCGCGTCCTTGACGGGCTGCCAGTCACTGTCGTCCGAGCCGCGCTCGACATCGTCGACCGCGGCCCGCGTCACGGTGAACGGTACCCGCCACTCGACGACCGGCATCGACGTACGGGCACGGGCGAGGACGTCCGGGGCGGGCGGATCGATGTCGCGCAGATGGCCGTCGCCGACCGCCGCGAACCTCGGTCCCTCCGGACCACTGACGTCGACGACGCGGCGGCCGGCCACATGGCGGCTGAAGGTGCGCCGGGCCTCCTCTTCGATCTGGTCCCAGGCGGCCTGGGTGACAGGGGCGAGCTCGCGGTGGAGGTTGTTCATCTCTGGGCGCTTTCTTGCAGGCTGCCGATGCGCAGCGAACCGTCTGTGACCACCGGCGCGGCCACGGCCCGACCCGCCGGCGCGGACGCCGGCTTCGGCTGGGGCATGGCCTCGGCGGAGGCGGGCGACGGCGGCGGGGCGCCGAGGAAGTCGGCGCCGGGGGCGTGGAAGAGCGTGCCGGTGACCGCGGTCGAGAAGTCGAGGATGCGGTCGTGGGTGCCGGGCGGGTCACCGAGGAACATGTTGCGCAGCATCCGTTCGGTGACGTCCGGGTCGGCGGCGTACCCGATGAAGTACGTACCGAACTCGCCCTGCCCGAAGCTCCCGAACGGCATGTTGGCGCGCAGGATGTCGCGCTCCGTGCCGTCCGGATCGGTGATGGTGTTCAGCGCGACATGCGAGTCGGCGGGTTTGACGTCGTCGGCGAGCTCGATGTCGGTGAACTTGGTCCGCCCGATGACCCGCTCCTGCTCCTCGGTCGGCAGGGCGTTCCACGAGGCCAGGTCATGCAGGTACTTCTGTACGACGACATAGCTGCCGCCCTCGAATCCGGGGTCCTCGTCCCCCACGAGAGCCGCCGAGCGGGCATCGTCGCCCACCGGGTTCTCGGTGCCGTCGACGAACCCGAGCAGATCCCGGTGATCGAGATACCGGAACCCCTGCGTCTCGTCGACGACCTTCACCGCCCCGCCCAGCCGGTCCAGCAACTGCGACGCCCACTCCCAGCACACGTCCATCCGCTCGGCCCGGATATGGAACAGCAGGTCGCCCGGGGTGGCCGGGGCGTGATGGCGGGGGCCGTGCAACTCCTGGAAGGGGTGCAGCAGAGCCGGCCGAGGGCCGGAGAACAACCGGTCCCAGGCATCGGATCCGAACCCGGTCACACAGACCAGCCCGGCATCCGGGTATCGGAACCCGATGGAGCGGGCGAAGGCCGCCAGATCCGGCAGCGCCTCACGAACGACGGGTTCGCCGCCGGGCTCGATCGTGGCGACGAGGATCAGGGCCGCACTGGTCAGCGGTGCGACGACGGGCTGCGCCGCGGCCCGGTCCTGGGTGGTCTCGGGCATGCGGCGGCTCCATGAGCTGGCTCGGCGGTACGACGCGGCGGAACGCGGCCCCGTCGCGGATGCGGCACTGGGGACCCGCTGCCACTTACCCACATCCCCGGCTGTCCCGCACCCCGGGTCACCCGTCGGGGGGACGGAATCGGGGCGACCGGCAGAAGCCCGGCGGTGCCGGTGGCTCAGCTGCCGCGACCGGGCCGATGAGACCGGGCAGGCGGACCGTTCTCCGGCCGCCGCTACTGACCCCCGCATGTGGCACGCCCGGTTGCTGACGGCCCCGGGCTCCAACCAGGGCCGGGGGCCGGGGCCCGCCGGATGCGCCGGGTCAGGCAGCCGTATGCCGCGTTCCCGTCATCCCTGGGGATTCCTTCACACGCTGCTCGCGCTCCGGCGTGGGGCCCTGTGCGTGTGCGGCCTTACCGTCGGACCCGTCGGCGCTCCGGCGGGTCCGCACGGGCGCCGGACCGCACCGCACCCCCTCCCGGGCGACGCACGCCCGGCCGCTGAAGGACGTGACATGTCAAAGATCCTTTTCGTCGTGACCGGATCCGACCACTGGACCCTGGCCGACGGATCCACGCACCCGACCGGCTTCTGGGCGGAGGAGGTCGTCGCCCCCTACGAGCGCTTCAGGGCCGCAGGGTATGACATCGCCGTCGCCACCCCCGGCGCAGTGGTGCCGACCGTGGACCGGGGGAGCCTGGCCCCCGAGTTCAACGACGGTCAGGAGAACGCCGACAAGGTGGCGGCGGCCGTCGCCGCCATGACCGAGCTCCGGCATCCGCTCAGGATGGAGGATGCCGACCCGGCGGACTACGCGGCGGTGTTCTACCCGGGCGGGCACGGCCCCATGGAGGATCTGGCGGTGAACGCCGACTCCGGCACGCTGCTGACCAGGGCGTTGGAGTCGGGGATGCCGCTCGGCGTCGTCTGTCACGCCCCGGCGGCCATGCTCGCCGCGACGAAGGATGACGGCACCAACGTGTTCGCCGGGTACCGGCTCACCGGCTTCACCAACACCGAGGAGAGCCAGGCGGGCTTCGCCGACCGGGCCAGGTGGCTGCTTCAGGACCGGCTCGTGGAGGCCGGCACCGACTTCCAGGAGGGTGAGCCGTGGGCTCCGCACGTGGTCGTCGACCGCAATCTGGTCACCGGCCAGAACCCGGCGTCGGCCGGTCCGCTCGCCGACGAACTGCTGAAGAAGCTGGGCTGAGGCGGGCCGTACACGGGCCGCCGGTCCGGCCTGCGTTCACCGCTGGTCCGGCCGTCGTCCACCGCTGGTGCGGCTGTCGTTCTGCTCCGGTCCGGCCGTCGTCCGCCTCCGGTCGGGCGCGCTAGGTGGAGCGTTCCGGCTCCGGCGCTCCCCTCCGGCGGCAGCCCGCGGTGCGGACCGGCCCTCGTCGGCCCCCCGGGTGGCGGTCAGCTTTCGGCTTCCGTCCTGTCTCCGCCCCAGAGCGTGTGGAAGACGCCGTCGCGGTCGACGCGGTGGTAGGTGTGTGCGCCGAAGTAGTCGCGCTGGCCCTGGGTGAGGGCGGCGGGGAGGCGTTCGGCACGCAGGGAGTCGTAGTAGGCGAGAGTCGCGGCGAACGCGGGGGTGGGGACGCCCTGGGTGACGGCGGTGGCCACCACTGTGCGCCAGCCGTTCTGCGCGGCGGCGATCTCTTCGGCGAAGCTCTTGTCGGACAGGAGGCTCGGCAGCCGAGGCTGCCCCTCGTAGGCGCTGGTGATCCGGTCGAGGAAGGCGGCCCGGATGATGCATCCGCCGCGCCAGATCGAGGCGACCCTGCCGAGGTCGATGTTCCAGTCGTATCGCTCGCTCCCGGCCGCGATCTCGTGGAAACCCTGGGTGTACGCGACGATCTTCGAGGCATACAGGGCCTCCTCCACCTGGTCGGCGAATGCCGCCGCCTCGTCCTCGCCGAGTGTGCGGGCGGTCGGTCCGGCGAGGTGGCGCGAGGCCTCACGGAGGGAGGCGTGGCCGGAGACGGAGCGGGCGAAGACGGCCTCGGCGATCCCGGAGACGGGAACGCCCAGGTCGAGGGCGATCTGTACGGTCCACCGGCCGGTGCCCTTCTGCTCCGCCTGGTCGAGCACGACATCCACGAAGGGCTTTCCGGTCGCCGCGTCCACATGGGAGAGAACTTCCGCGGTGATCTCGATGAGGTAGGAGTCCAGGCGCCCGGTGTTCCAGGAGCGGAAGGTTTCCGCGATCTGCGCGGGGGAGTAGCCGACCACGTCCCGAAGCAGCTGGTACGCCTCTCCGATGAGCTGCATGTCCGCGTACTCGATGCCGTTGTGCGTCATCTTCACAAAGTGACCGGCGCCGTCAGGACCGACATGGGTGACGCACGGGGCGCCGTCCTTGGCCTTCGCGGCGATCTTTTCCAGCATCGGCCCCAGGGAGTCGTAGGACTCCTTGCTGCCGCCCGGCATGATGCTGGGACCGTTCAGCGCGCCTTCCTCGCCACCCGAGATGCCCGCGCCGACGAAGTGGACACCGCGCTCGCGCAGCTCCTTCTCACGGCGCCGGGTGTCCTCGAAGTGCGCGTTGCCGCCGTCGATGATGACATCGCCCTCGTCCAGCAACGGCGCGAACTCCTGGATGACCGCATCCGTCGGTTCGCCCGCCTTCACCATGACGACCAGACGGCGCGGCCGTTCCAGCGCCGCGACGAACTCCTCGGGCGTGTACGCGGCCACGAAGCTCCCTTCGCCGCCGAACTCCTCGACCAGCGCCTCCGTCTTCGCCGACGTGCGGTTGTGCACGGCAACCGTGTAGCCGTTGCGGGCGAAGTTACGGGCCAGGTTGCGGCCCATCACCGCGAGTCCCGTGACGCCGATCTGCGCAGTGCCGCTCATCTGTCTGCTCCTGTCATGTGCCTGGGAGGTGGTGGAGGGCCGGACCGCGGAGGCCGGCAGGCCGAGGCGCGGCCCGGGGTGCCGCGATGCCCAGTATGGATACGGGGCGGCAGGACGGCCTGTTCAACGGCAGCGGCTGCGGCACATGAGGTGTGGGTGTACCTCGGTATCTCAAGTCGCGCCCGGGCGTCTTCCGGGTCGCGTCTCTCGGCGAGCGTGTTTCGGCGAGCACGCCACGTTCGGGCCAGGGGCTCTCTCCGGCCTGTTTCTCCTCCGAGCTGCCCCCGCCGTCCCACTCCCGCGGTCGGCGTGCTGCGCAAGCCCGCGGTGGTCATGGCGGTCCGTGACCACCGAGGCCGACGAAGTTCTCGACCGGACGCGCTGTGTATATTCCGAAGAAAGCCGACGGGTCCGGACAGCACTGCGATGGGGGTGGGAATGGTTCGCGCGGGGCTCACGACCGACCGGGTCGTGGCGGCAGCGGCCGATCTGGCCGACTCGATCGGCTTCGGCAAGGTCACCATCTCCGCGCTGGCCCGCGGCTTCGGGGTCAAGGACGCCAGTCTGTACTCCCACGTCAGGAATCTTCAGGACCTGCGTACCCGGGTCGCGCTGCTGGCCGCCGGTGAGTTCATCGACCGGATCGAGGCGGCGGTGGCGGGACGGGCCGGGAAGGACGCGCTGACCGCGTTCGCCGACGCCTACCGGTCCTTCGCGCTGGAGTGCCCCGGCCGGTACGAGGCGACCCGGATGCGCGTGGATCCCGCCGTCGTCGCCGAATCGCCCGCGTACCACCGCACCCTCGCGACCACGTCGTCGATGCTGCGCGCCTACGGCTTGGCCGAACCCGACCTCACGGACGCGGTACGGCTGCTGCGCAGCACCTTCCACGGGTTCACCTCGCTGGAGGCCGACGGCGGATTCGGTGCGCCGCGCTCCGTGCAGGTGTCCTGGGAGCGTGCCGTCGAGGCCCTGCACTTCCTGCTCGCGAACTGGCCGTCCGCGACCGGCGGGGCCGGGCGCGGCGAGTGACGCGGCAGGTGCCCGCCACCGGGCGGCGCTCAGTCCGTGCCGCGCGGGGCCCCGTACCCGTGGAGGAAGGCGTCGACGGCCCTGGTGACGCATGCGCGCGTCCGGGCCGGACTCAGTGAGGGGCTTCCGTGGGGGCGGATGGCGATCTCGGACGTCACCAGGGCGATGAAGTGCACGGTGCCCAGCGCGGAGTCGTCGATCCGCAACAGCCCCGCCTCCGTGAGCTGTTCGAGTCGGCGGGCGACCTCACGCTGCACCCGCAGGGGGCCTGCCTGCTGCCAGGTGTCGATCACGGCTGCGGGGAAGTGCTGCACCTCGGCCATGATCTGCTGCATCATCGCGAAGTGCTCGGGGAACTGGGTGCGCTGGCCGACGAAGGCGCGGCCGAGAGCGAGCAGATCGGCTTGTGGGTCGGTTCCGGTGACCTGCCTGTCGACGGTTGCGATGAAGGCGTCCGCGACCTGACCGGCGCTGTCGTGCACCACATCGGAGAAGAGCTGGTCCTTGCCGCTGAAGTGGTTGTAGATGGTGCGGGTGGACACCCCGGCCTCGGCGGCGATGGCCTCGATGCTGGTGCGGCTGTATCCCTCCCGGCCGAAGACGGTTCGCGCACCCTGTGTGATGGCCCGGCGTTTCGCTGCCCGGCCGCCGGGGCGGCCCGGCCCGGACGTGTGCGGCGACGCGTCCGCCCGCGGCTCGGCGGACGCCGTCGGTGTGGTGTTCAGGGAAGCCTCCAGCGCTGGTCGGGTGATCCGTGCCCGGTCCGTCCACCGCGCACCTCGTACTCTACTTTCCGGTCCTTCGCGACTCGGCGGTCCGGACGCCTGCCCCTGGAGGCGGCATCTCCAGGACGGTCTTGCCCCGGCTGTGTCCGCCCTCCACGGCCCGGACCGCCAGCGCGGCCTGCTCGAACGGGACCACGCGGGTCACCTTCGGATCCAGCGCGCCGATCCGCACCAACTCCACCACGGCGCCCAGTGTCGCGGGGTCCCGCACCGGCCCCACCGGTGCTCCGCCCAGTGCGCCGACCGCTTCCCGGTCGGCGCCGCTCACCAGCTTCGTACGGTCCGGTACGAGGGCAGCCACTTCCACCAGGGTCTCTCCTCCGATCAGGTCGAGGACGCCGTCCACGCCGTGCGGAGCGGCTGCCCGGATCCGTGCGGAGAGGCCTGGTCCCGAAGCGACGAACCGTACGCCGAGCGCCTCGACGAACTCCCTCTTGGTCCGGTCCGCCGAGCCCACCACGTTCAGCCGGCTGCCCACCGCCACCTGGGCCGCCG
The DNA here is from genome assembly GCF_055568375.1 of Streptomyces sp. NPDC026062. Classification (NCBI taxonomy): domain Bacteria; kingdom Bacillati; phylum Actinomycetota; class Actinomycetes; order Kitasatosporales; family Streptomycetaceae; genus Streptomyces; species Streptomyces sp. NPDC026062. The sequence goes on along the minus strand of NZ_JBVHOQ010000064.1, from coordinate 21,876 downwards.
CCACCCCGACCCCTCCCGCGACCCCGGTCACCAGCAGCGTCGCCCCCACAGGCAGGGCGAGTTGGCGCACCGCGCCGTAGCCGGTGGCGGCGGCGATCGGCAGCGCGGCCGCGTCGGTCCAGGAGACCTCCGGCGGTTTGTGCACCGCGGCTCGCGCGGGCAGCAGCGTGTACTGGGCGTACCCGCCGGTGAGCGGTCCACCGAGGACCGCGTCCCCCACGGCGAATCCGGTGGTGCCGGGGCCGAGTGCGACCACCTCGCCCGCGGCCTCGCCGCCCATCACCGCGGGCAGCTCCACCGCAGGCGCCCCGGCCGGGCGGCGGTCGGAACGGCGCTTCCAGTCCACCGGGTTGACGCCGGCCGCCCGTACGGCGATCAGCAACTGGCCGGGTCCCGGGACCGGTTGCGGGAGATCCGCGAAGTGCTCGACCTCTGCCCCGCCGAAACGGTCGTATACGTAGGCCATGGGCATGCGATACCTCGACACTTCTGACTCGTGGCGGCCCGGCCGTGCCGGCCTTCACTAATTGCCATGCAGATTGTATTTTACCTGAACGGACCCGTAGGGTAGCCGGACGGCAACAAGAGTGAAGTCCCCTTCCAGGCAGTGGGATTGAAGCGACAGGCACAAGGAGCGCAACGTATGGGCAGCACGGTCGCGATCGTCGGCGGCGGGTACGGAGGGGCAGCTCTGGCCCGTGAGCTGGACCCGGAGTTCGACGTCGTACTGATCGACCCCAGGGACGCCTTCGTTCACGCGGTGGCTGCCCTGCGCGGGCTGGTCGACGCGGACTGGGCGCAGCGGATCTACTTCGGCTACGAGGGCCTGTTCACCCGTGGCCGCCATCTGCGCGACCGGGCTGTGGCGGTGGAGGCGGGCGGTGTCGCCACGGCCGGCGGCACCTGGGTCGACGCCGACTTTGTGGTCCTGGCCACCGGTTCCTCCTATCCGTACCCGGCCAAGCCCGATACCGAGGACAGTGCCGAATCGCTGACCCGGCACGCCGGAACCAGGGCGGAACTCGCCTCGGCGTCAAGGGTGTTGCTGCTCGGTGCCGGGCCTGTGGGGCTGGAGCTCGCCGGGGAGATCACGGAGCAGTGGCCGGATACCGAGGTCGTGCTGGTGGACCCCGCCGACGATGTGCTCGGCGGCCGCTATCTGCCCGAACTGCGCCGGTCGCTGAGTGAGCAGCTGACCGCCCGTGGAGTACGGCTGGAGCTGGGCAGCGCGCTGACGGCGCCGCCTTCGGTGCCGCCGGGCATCCATGAGCCGTTCTCGGTCACGACGGAGGCGGGTGTGCGGATCGACGCTGATCTGTGGTTCCGCTGCTATGGCGTGGTGCCGCTCAGCGACATGCTGCGCGGTGAACTCGCGTCCGCCCGGCGGTCGGACGGGCATGTGGAGGTCGACGAGTATCTGCGGGTGATGGGTGCGTCGAACGTCTTCGCCGTCGGGGACGTCACCGACGTGCCCGAACCGAAGCGGTCCAAGGCCGCGTCCGACCACGCGGTCGTGGTCGCCGCCAACATCCGGGCGCTGGCCGCGGGCCGGCCGGCGGAACAGGTGTACCGGCCGGGTGGCGACGCGGTACTGGTGCCGCTGGGCTCGACCGGCGGAGCCTCGCAGGTGCCGGGGCCCGATGGCCCGATGGTACTGGGCGCCGCGGAGACGGCCCGCTACAAGGGGGACGATCTGCTGATCGGGCGGTTCGCCGATCTGTTCGGCGCCTCTGCCCAGTAACCGCGCCGCACCGGCCTTCCACCAACCGCGCTTTGATTGATTAGGCGTCAAGTGTCTTTGTCGGCAAGTTGGTTCGGCTGATGACGACACAGTCCCGCAGCACCGTCGTCACGTACGTCCGACAGGATCGGGGGCAGCTCCCCGTCCCGAACGAGAGGTCGATGCCCGATGGCCAACGGAACGCAGTCCCTCGCCGGCAAAGTGGCTGTGGTCACCGGCGGTGCGGGAGGAATCGGTGTCGCCACTGTGGAGGCGCTGGCGTCCGCGGGAGCGGATGTCGTACTCGCGGATGTCGCCGAGGCCCCCGCCCGTGCGGCTGCCGCGGAGCTGGCGGCCAAGGGGCTCTCGGTGGTCGGGCGCGGCGTCGACATCACCTCGGAGGCCAGCGTCGAGAGCCTGGTGGACTTCACGGTGGACACCTTCGGCGGCATCGACGTGCTGGACAACAACGCGGCACTTACCTCCGCGATCCGGCAGGACCGGGACGTGGTGTCGATGTCGGTCGAGCTGTGGGACCAGGTGCTCGCGGTGAATCTGCGCGGCCCCATGCTGCTGTGCAAGCACACCGTGCCGGTGATGATCGAGCGCGGTGGCGGGTCGATCATCAACATCACCAGTGGCCAGGGTCTGTCGGGGGACCGGGTGATGGTCGCCTACGGCAGCTCCAAGGGCGGGCTGGTCGCCCTGACCCGGTTCGTGGCCGCCGCGTACGGTGCGGACGGCATACGGTGCAACGCCGTCGCGCCCGGACTCGTGCGTACTCCGGCCCTGGAGGCGGACATGCCCGTACCGGTCCAGGAAATGTTCCGGAGCGCGAACCTCATTCCCCGGCTGGGCACACCGGACGACGTGAGCCAGCTGGTGGCCTTTCTCGCCTCCCCGGCCGCCTCCTTCATCACCGGTCAGGTGCTGTCCGTGGACGGTGGTTTCCTCGCCCACCTGCCCACCCTCTCGCCGCTGCCGCCGCGCTGAGCGGCCCGCGCCCGAGCGGCCCCGAAGCCGTCCGTACCGACTGCTTCGGGGCCGCTCGGGCGCGTCGGCGGGACGGCCCGCCGAACGGGCCGGTCATCCCACCCAGGGAGTGATGCCCGCCTCGATCGAGGGCCCGTCCGCGGTTCCCGCCCACGCGTAGTAGCCGTCGGGCCGCACCAGTACCGCCTCGCGCGTGGTGCCGGCGCCCGCGCGACGGGCGAGGACCAGCCGTGTCCGCCGCGCGACGGTGTCGGCCCAGGTGCCGGGGGCGGGGTCGCCGGATTCTCCGGCCGTGGGCAGGACCAGGACGAACCGTCCCTCCCGCAGTACCTCGTAGAGCCGGCCGCCGTCCAGTTCCAGATCAGGTGCCCGCTTCCCCACGAGTGCGTGCGCCCCGCGCGCCGCGGGATAGGAGTAGCCGATCCCGGTGATCTCTCCCACCGCCTGCCGGGTCACCGGCCGCACATGCCGTACCACCAGCTTCCTTACCGTGCGCAGTGCCACCTCCCAGGGGCTGTGAGCCATGGCCAGCCGCAGGTTGAGGCCGCTGCTGCGCAGCACCGCCCTGCCGACCGGGTGACGCTCGCTGTGATAGGTGTCCAGCAGCTCGTCGGATGCCTGTCCGCCGACGACCGCGGCCAGTTTCCAGCCCAGGTTGGCGGCGTCCTGGAGGCCCGTGTTCATTCCCTGCCCGCCGGCCGGTGAGTGCTGGTGGGCGGAGTCGCCGGCCAGCAGCGCACGGCCCACCCGGTAGTGGGGCACCTGGCGCTCGTCGCTGTGGAAGCGGGAGATCCAGCGCGGGGCATGCATCCCGAAGTCGGAGCCGAACGCCCGCTCGATGATGGCGCGCAGCTCCTCGAACTCCACGGGTGAGTCGTCGGGTTCGCCCCGGCGGGTCGCGTCCCAGCCGCCGACCCGCCAGTATCCGTCGCCGAAGGGGGCGATGAAGCCGAAGGCGTCGCCGGTGCCGTGCACCCGTACCACCAGACTGGGCTGCTCGGTGAACCTGACATCGGCGAGCGCCACCGACCGGATCACCACCTTTCCGGGAAATGGGAGCCCCAGGGCCTCGCGCACCGCGCTGCGCACGCCGTCCGCGCCGACCAGATAGCCGGCTCGGAGCGTTGTGTCACCGCCCGGGGTGCGCACCGAAACGGTGACGCCCTCGTCGTCCTGTTCCAGACCCAGGACCTCGGTGCCGTAGCGGATGACCGCGCCGTTCTTCAACGCCCTGCGCAACAGCAGCCTTTCCACTTCGTACTGAGGAGTCACCAGGAGGAAGGGGAAACGGGAGGGAAGCGCACCGATGTCGAACGAGACGGCTCCGAACAGCGAGAGCTCGCCTATCACCTGGCCGGTGGTGATGAGTTCGTCGGCGAGGCCGCGGGCATCGAGAAGCTCAAGTGTTCTGGCGTGCACACCAAAGGCGCGGCTCAGATTGCTGATGCCCTCCGGGCGCTTCTCGACCACCACGACGTCCACTCCGGCCGCTGCGAGGTCCCCGGCGAGCAGCAGCCCGGTGGGGCCCGCGCCGGCCACGACGACCGCATGGGAGCCGGGCGCCGGCTCGGTCTCGTCGGCGACGGGGTGCTGATGCGTGTGGGACATCCGGAACTCGCTTCCTGCGGTCGGAATCCCCGCGGTGGGAACTCCTGCGATGGGGACGGGAGTCCGCCGCCGGCCGTCGGCACTGCCGGACGGAACGCGCACCCGAGGCGAGGCCCTGCCGGGCGGGCGCCGGGGCGGACGGGCCCATGCTGCACCAGGAGGTCGTCGGCGCGGCCGTTCCTGCGGCTCGTCCGACTCAATTGACCGCAACCTGTCAAACTCCTGCGCGGCTCTGACGTTGTCCGGTGCCGGTCTGACCTTTCCGTGAGGGTCCCGGAGAGTTCCTGACGAAGCCCTACAGCGGCTTGCCTTGATCGTGGAACCGAAGCCGATGAACCTTGAAGTCGCGGGTCGGCGAGGCGACTTGGGAGTTCCCGAGATGCCGGATGTGTCGTCGATATGTCATGGACATTACATGCTGGGAGTGAGTACGCATGCACAGCACCTTGATCGTCGCCAGGCTGGAACCGGGCGGAAGCCCGGATGTGGCCCGGCTGTTCGCCGACTTCGACGCCACCGAGATGCCGCACCGGATGGGTACACGGCGGCGCCAGCTCTTCTCGTACCGGGGGCTGTACTTCCACCTCCAGGACTTCGACGAGGACAACGGCGGCGCCCTCATCGAGGCGGCGAAGACCGACCCCCGGTTCGTCGGAATCAGCAACGACCTGAAGCCGTTCATCGAGGCGTACGACCCCGCGACCTGGCGCTCCCCGGCCGACGCGATGGCGTCCCGCTTCTACTCCTGGGAGGCGTCGGCGTGAGTGCCCGCCGCGTCGTCATCACCGGCCTGGAAGTCCTCGCCCCCGGTGGTGTCGGTGCCAAGAACTTCTGGAACCTGCTGAGCGAAGGCCGTACGGCGACCCGCGGCATCACCTTCTTCGACCCCACGCCCTTCCGCTCACGCGTCGCCGCCGAGATCGACTTCGACCCGTACGCACACGGTCTCACCCCGCAGGAAGTACGCCGCATGGACCGTGCCGCCCAGTTCGCCGTGGTCGCGGCGCGTGGTGCGGTCGCCGACAGCGGTGTCGAGTTCGGCGACCTCGACCCGTACCGGACCGGCGTCACGGTCGGCAGCGCGGTCGGCGCCACGATGGGCCTCGACCAGGAGTACCGGGTGGTCAGCGACGGCGGCCGGCTCGACCTGGTCGACCACACCTACGCGGCGCCGCACCTCTACAGCCATCTCGTCCCCAGCTCCTTCGCCGCAGAGGTCGCCTGGGCGGTCGGCGCCGAAGGCCCCAGCGCCGTCGTCTCCACCGGCTGCACCTCCGGCATCGACTCGGTCGGCTACGCGGCCGAACTGATCCGCGAAGGGACGGCCGACGTCATGGTGGCCGGGTCGTCGGACGCGCCGATCTCACCGATCACCATGGCCTGCTTCGACGCCATCAAGGCAACCACACCCCGCCACGACGACCCGGCCCACGCCTCACGCCCGTTCGACGGAACGCGCAACGGATTCGTACTGGGCGAGGGGGCAGCCGTGTTCGTCCTGGAAGAACTGGAGAGCGCACGCAGGCGCGGCGCGCACATCTACGCCGAGATCGCCGGCTACGCGACCCGCTCCAACGCCTACCACATGACCGGACTGCGTCCGGACGGTGTGGAGATGGCAGAGGCGATCCGCGTCGCACTCGACGAGGCGCGGCTGCCCGGCGAGGCCGTCGACTACATCAACGCGCACGGCTCGGGCACCAAGCAGAACGACCGTCACGAGACAGCCGCGTTCAAGCGGAGCCTGGGCGCGCACGCCTACCGGACACCGGTCAGCTCGATCAAGTCCATGGTGGGTCACTCGCTGGGCGCCATCGGATCCATCGAGATCGCCGCTTCGGTACTGGCCATGGAGTACGACGTGGTCCCTCCGACGGCCAACCTCCACACACCCGACCCCGAGTGCGACCTCGACTACGTGCCCCTGGACGCACGGGACCAGCTCACGGACGTGGTGCTCAGCGTGGGCAGTGGTTTCGGCGGCTTCCAGAGCGCGATGGTGCTGGCAGACCCGGAAAGGAAGCAGGTGTGAGCACGCATACCCCAGTCGTGGTGACCGGGCTCGGCGTCGCCTCCCCGAACGGGCTCGGGGCACGGGACCACTGGAGGGCGACGCGGGACGGCAGGAGCGCCATCGGCCGGCTCACCCGCTTCGACCCCTCGGGCTATCCCGCCAAACTGGCCGGTGAGATCACCGGGTTCGAAGCCGAGGAACATCTGCCGAGCCGGCTCATCCCGCAGACCGACCGGATGACCAAGATCGCCCTCGCCGCAGCCGACTGGGCACTCGCCGACGCGGGCGTACGCCCCGACGAGCTGCCGGAGTTCGACATGGGTGTGGTCACGGCAAGCGCGTCCGGCGGCTTCGAGTTCGGGCAGAACGAACTGCGCAAACTGTGGAGCCAGGGCAGCCAGTACGTCTCCGCCTACCAGTCGTTCGCCTGGTTCTACGCCGTCAACAGCGGCCAGATCTCGATCCGTAACGGCATGAAGGGACCCAGCGGGGTCGTTGTCAGCGATTCCGCGGGCGGACTGGACGCGGTCGCGCAGGCGCGCCGGCTGATCCGGAGGGGTACCCGGCTGGTCGTCTCGGGAGGCGTCGACGCTTCCCTGTGCCCCTGGGGCTGGGTCGCGCAGTTGGCGAGCGGACGCCTCAGCACCAGCGAGGAGCCGGGCCGCGCCTACCTCCCGTTCGACCGCGACGCCCAGGGCCATGTGCCGGGCGAGGGCGGTGCGATCCTGATCCTGGAGGACGCCGGGGCGGCCAGGGAACGAGGTGCTCAGAGCTACGGGGAGGTCCTTGGATACGGCTCCACCTTCGATCCGAAACCCGGCACCGGGCGTCCTCCGGCGCTGCGCAAGGCCATCGAACTCGCCCTGGCCGACGCGGCGGTGGACCCGGACGGCATTGACGTGGTGTTCGCCGACGCGGCAGCCGACCCGGAGCTGGACAGTGCCGAGGCCGACGCGCTCATCGCGTTGTTCGGGCCGCGCGGCGTACCGGTCAGCGCGCCCAAGACGATGACCGGCAGGCTCTACTCGGGCGCCGCACCGCTCGATCTGGCGACCGCGCTCCTGGCCCTGCGCGACGGCGTGATTCCCGCAGCCGTCCACGTACGCCTCTCACCCGACTACGACCTCGACCTCGTGGTGGACCGGCCGCGCGATGCCGCGCTGCGCACCGCACTGGTACTGGCCCGTGGGTACGGCGGCTTCAACTCAGCCGTCGTACTGGGCGCCCCGGCGCCCTCACGCCCCGGCCGCTGATCGTGCCCATCGATCACTTCACAGCCGCTCACCACCCCACCGGAAGGGCTGTTCCCTTGTCTGCCGAACCTTTCACCCTCGCCGATCTCAAGCAGATCCTCCTGGACGCCGCAGGCGCCGAGGAGGGCGTCGACTTCGACGGAGACGTCCTGGACACCGAGTTCGACGCCCTCGGCTACGACTCCCTGGCCCTGCTGGAGACCAGCTGCCGGATCGAGCGTGCGTACGGCATCGACCTCGACGACGACGTGGTGGCCAAGGCCGTGACGCCACGCGCCCTCATCGGCGTCGTCACCGAACTCCTGACCGCCCCCCGGACCGTCTGAGAGGACCAGGACCACCATGACCGACACCACCACCGAGGCCTGCCCTGTCGCCCTCGTCACCGGGGCCACCAGCGGAATCGGCCTGGCTGTCGCCCGGGTGCTCGGCTCCCAGGGACACCGCGTGTTCATCGGCGCCCGCGACGCGGAGAACGTCGAGGCCACGGTGAAGCAACTCGCGGCCGAAGGACTCGAGGTGGCCGGATCGGTCCTCGATGTCCGGGACGCCGAGGCCGTACGGACCTTCGTCCGCGCCGCCGTCGACCGGTTCGGCGCGATCGACGTACTCGTCAACAACGCCGGACGCTCGGGCGGCGGCGTCACCGCCGACATCCCCGACGAGCTGTGGGAGGACGTCATCGAGACCAACCTCACCAGTGTGTTCCGGCTCACCCGTGAGGTCCTCACCTCGGGCGGACTGCGTCACAAGGACCGGGGCCGCATCATCAACATCGCCTCCACAGCGGGCAAACAGGGCGTGGTGCTCGGTGCCCCGTACTCCGCGTCCAAGCACGGCGTGGTCGGCTTCACCAAGGCCCTCGGCAACGAGCTGGCCCCCACCGGGATCACCGTCAACGCCGTCTGCCCCGGGTATGTGGAGACACCCATGGCCCAGCGGGTCAGACAGGGATATGCCGCCGCGTACGACACCACCGAGGAAGCGATCCTGGAGAAGTTCCAGGCGAAGATCCCGCTCGGCCGGTACTCGACGCCCGAGGAAGTGGCCGGCCTGGTCGGTTATCTGGCCTCGGACACGGCCGCCTCCATCACCGCGCAGGCCCTGAACGTCTGCGGCGGACTCGGCAACTTCTGAGCCGGTGGCCACCGCGCCCCCGGTCGTACCCCGCCGCACTCCCACCCCATCCGCCACCCGACCCCGCCAGGAGAGACGACATGACGACCCGTGAGGTCGAGCACGAGATCACCGTCGACGCACCCGCATCGGCCGTCTACCGGCTACTGGCCGAAGTGGAGAACTGGCCCCGGATCTTCCCGCCCACCATCCATGTCGACCAGGTCGAGCGGAACGGAGACGAGGAGCGCATCCGGATCTGGGCCACGGCCGGTGACGAGGCGAAGAACTGGACCTCGCGCCGCACACTCGATCCGGACAGTCTGCGCATCACCTTCCGGCAGGAGATCAGCGCTCCGCCCGTCGCCGGGATGGGCGGCGCCTGGGCCATCGAACCGCTCGGCGAACAGCGGTCCCGGATCCGGCTGTCGCACGACTACCGCGCCGTCGACGACGACCCCGCCGGACTCGCCTGGATCGACGAGGCGGTGGACCGCAACAGCCGGTCGGAGCTGGCCGCGCTGCGTACCAACGTGGAAGCGGCCCACGCCGCCGCGGATCTGACATTCTCCTTCACCGACAGCGTCACCGTCACCGGAGCGGCGAAGGACCTCTTCGACTTCGTCAACGAGGCCGGCCGATGGGCCGAGCGCCTGCCGCACGTGGCATCGGTACGCCTCACCGAGGACACCCCCGGCCTCCAGTCACTGGAGATGGACACCCGGGCCAAGGACGGCTCCACCCACACCACCAAGTCGTACCGCGTGACGTTCCCCCACCACCGCATCGCCTACAAGCAGGTCACACTGCCCGCGCTGCTGACCCTGCACACCGGGATCTGGACCTTCGAGGAGACCGAGGACGGCACTGTGGCCTCCTCCCAGCACACGGTCACCCTCAACACCGGCAACATCGCCGCCGTCCTCGGTCCCGGAGCCACCGAGGACGACGCCAGGACGTATGTGCGCACCGCCCTGTCCACCAACAGTCTGGCCACGCTCGGCCACGCCAAGGCATACGCCGAGGGTCTCGGCGAAGAGCGTGGCTGACATGCCGGGCGACCGGCTGGACACCCAGGTCATCGTCGTCGGCGCGGGACCGGTCGGGCTGCTGCTCGCCGGGGAGCTGCGGCTCGGCGGCGCGGATGTCGTCGTACTGGAACGGCGTAAGGCGCCCACCACCGAGTCGCGCGCCTCGACCCTGCATGCCCGCACCATGGAGATCCTCGACAGCCGGGGGTTGCTGGACGGGCTTCCCGCTCCGCCGAACGACCTGCGGGGACACTTCGCGGGCATCTCGCTGGACCTGTACCTGCCCGGCGGCCGTCCTGGGCAGTGGAAGATGCCGCAGTTCGACACCGAACGGCTTCTGGAACGCCGGGCGGCCGGACTGGGCGCGGAGATCCTGCGTGGCCATGAGGTGCGGGCAGTCACCGAGACGGGCGGGTACGTCGAGGCCGAAGCGGCCGGCGACAGCGGTTCCGTCCGGGTGCGGGGCAGCCATCTCGTCGCCTGCGACGGAGAGGACAGCACCGTCCGCCACCTGGTCGGGGCGGACTTTCCCGGCCACGAGGCGCGACGCGAACTGCTGCGCGCCGACGTCGAGGGCATCGAGGTGCCCGACCGGCGGTTCGAGCGGCTGCCGGACGGCCTGGCCATCGCGGCACGGCGGGCGGACGGCGTGACCCGGGTGATGGTGCACGAGCACGGCACCTCTGCGCGGCGCCGTGACGGCGCGCCCGGCTTCGGTGAGATCGCGCGGGCGTGGAAGCGGGTCACCGGTGAGGACATCAGCGGCGGCACCCCGGTGTGGGTCAACGCGTTCGGTGACGCGACACGCCAGCTCGCGCGGTACCGCCACGGCCGCGTCCTGTTCGCGGGGGACGCGGCGCACCGGCAGATGCCCATCGGGGGACAGGCGCTCAATCTGGGCCTTCAGGACGCCTTCAACCTGGGGTGGAAACTGGCCGCCGAGGTCACCGGTCGCGCACATCCCGAACTGCTCGACAGCTACCACACCGAACGGCACACAGCCGGCCGGCGCGTGCTCTCGGCCATCGAGGCGCAGGCGCTGCTGCTCCTCGGAGGCCCGGAGGCGGAGCCGGTGCGCTCCCTGATCACCGACCTGATCGGCCACGAAGCCGTACGTGCCGGTCTCGCCGCGACGATCGGCGGACTCGACATCCGCTACGACGTCAAAGGCCCCGCACACCCGCTTGTCGGGGCCAGGCTGCCGCCGACACCTCTCGGCTCAGCCCCGGGGGGCTCCGCGGCGGCGTCAGCGGCCGGTGGAGCGACCAGTACGGACCTCCTGCGCTCCGGCCGGGGCCTGCTGCTCGGACCCGGTGGCTACCAGCACCCCGGCACGGTCCTGGAAGGCCGCGACATCCCCGTCGCCACACGGGCGGCACCGGAGCCCGGAACGGAGGAGGAGACCGGCTGGACCCTCGTACGGCCCGATGGCCACGTTGTATGGGCGGACCCGTCCGCCGGTCCGCAGGGGGAGGGGCTGACGGAGGCACTCAACCGCTGGTTCGGCCCCGCCCGGCCCCGGGCCGCCCCGGCATCCGCACCACCGCACTCCGCCGGCCTCATGCCGCGCACCGCACCCCGTATCCCGCACCCGAAAGGAACCTCGCCATGCCGCTGATCTCGCCCGACGACGGCTATCTGACCGTGTTCAACCTCTTCGAGACGGACACCGCGCCGCTCCAGGACGACGTGCTCGACGCGATGCGCGACATCATCGACAACGCCGACTATCCCGGCTGGATCTCGTCGACGCTGCACGCGGGCGTCGACGAGCCGGGAACCGTCAACTACATCCAGTGGCGCAGTGCCGCCGATCTCCAAGCGCGTTACGAGGGGCAGAAGTTCCAGCAGAAGACCGTGCCACAGTTCCACAAACTGGCCCGTACCGTACGCCTGCTGAAGACCGAACTCGCCTTCACCCAGCACCACCCCCTGCTCGACGGGGACACCGAGATCTCTCCGGAGCGCGACGACTACACCGTACTGATCGTGTTCGACACGGAACCGGGTAACCAGCGGAGGCTCCTGGACACACTTGCCAAGCCCGACGAGTGGATCACGACGGTGCCCGGCTACCGCTCGCACACCTACTTCCGGGGAACCGACGGCACCTTCGTCGTCAACTACGCCCAGTGGGAGAGCAAGGAACTCTACGACGCCTTCCACGCCCTGCCCGAGGAGGAGCGGCCCGCCGACATCCGCGACGGCAGAAGCCGTGCGCGCTCCCTGGTCACCCGCCGTCAGGCCAATACGTACCGGGTGACCCACTCCCGGTCCGCGAAGGACTGACGGACATGGCACCCGAGACGGAATCCGGGCAGGACACCGACGTCATCGTGGTCGGCGCCGGGCCGACCGGGCTGACACTCGCCGCCGAACTGCGCCTGGGCGGCGCCCGCGTCACCGTCGTGGAACGGCTGGCGGCGCCGACCGGGCAGTCCAGGGGCCTGGGCTTCACGGCGCGCGCCATGGAGACGTTCGACCAACGGGGTCTGCTGCCGAGGTTCGGCAAGGGCGAGCCGCCCGGCATCAGCCCCGTGGGCCACTTCGGCGGCGTCCGGTTCGACTACACCGTGCTGCCGGGCGCCCACTTCGGCGCCCGTGACATCCCGCAGTCACTGACCGAGTCGGTCCTGGAGACCTGGGCGACCGAACTCGGCGCGGTCGTCCACCGAGGCTGGGAGTTCACCCGGCTGCACCAGGGTGCCGGACCGGACAGCTCCTCGGTGGACATCACCGTTGCGACACCCGAAGGCTCACGACGGCTGCGCGCGGCGTACCTCGTGGGCGCGGACGGCGGCCGCAGCCCGGTGCGCGTGGCGGCCGGGATCGGCTTCCCCGGTACACCGGCGTCCCGCGTGATGTACCTCGCCGATGTGATGGGCAGCTCGCTGCGCCCCCGTCCGCTCGGCGAACGGCTGGAGCACGGCATGGTGATGGCGGCCCCGCTGGGCGAAGGGGTGGACCGGATCATCGTCTGCCCGGACGGCGCACCGCCCCGCGACGACGCGGAGCCCGTGACCTTCGCCGAGGTGGCGGACGCGTGGCTGCGGCTCACCGGCGAGGACATCTCCGGCTCGGCTGCGCGATGGGTGAGCTCCTTCACCGACGCCACCAGGCAGGCAACCGCGTACAGGCGTGGCCGGGTACTGCTCGCGGGGGACGCCGCCCATGTCCACCTGCCGGCCGGCGGCCAGGGGATGAGCACCGGCATCCTGGACGCCGTCAACCTCGGCTGGAAACTTGCCGCCGTCTCACGTGGCACCGCTCCCCGCGCACTGCTGGACACCTACCACGACGAGCGCCACCCGGTGGGCGCCAGACTGCTGGTGAACACCCGCGCCCAGGGCACGGTCTTCCTCGGCGGCCGTGAGGCGGACCCGCTGCGCGCCCTGTTCGCCGAACTCATCGAGTACGACGACGTCAAGCGCCATCTGGCCGGGATCGTCAGCGGGCTGGACATCCGCTACGACCTCGGCGGTGACCATCCACTGCTCGGCCGGCGCGTCGCGTCCCGGGTACTGGTCGGACCCGAGGGGGAGACCAGCACCACCCGGCTCCAGCACTCCGCGCGTGGTGTGCTGCTCGACTTCACCGACGACCCCGAGGTACGCAGAGCCGCCGCGCCCTGGCACGACCGGGTGCACGTCACCACGGCGACGCCGAAGCCGCTGGACGTCCGGGACGACGAACTGCACGGCCTGAGCGCCCTGTTGCTGCGACCGGACGGCTATGTCGCCTGGGCGCGGTCCGCGCCCGGAGACGACGGGCCCGGCGCCGCGCTGCACCGCTGGTTCGGCCCGCCCTCCGGGACCGCCTCGTAGTTCCCACCACACCCACCGAAAGGCAGTGCCCGCATGAACGCTGTCACCACCACCGAAGAGACCGTAGCCGCGCTGCGGGCCGAGCTGCGCGATCTCACGGACCGGGCCGAACTCACCGCTCTGGCCGACCGGTACGTCCTCCACCTGGACCGGGACCGGCACCGTGACGACTGGTTCGGCTCGGTCTTCACCGACGACGTCCATCTCACCTTCCCCATGGGCGAGTACAAGGGGACAGCGGGCCTTGCCGAGTTCCAGAAGCTGGCCCGCACCACGTTCGAACGCACCCATCACACCGCCTCCAACTACAGCATCGATCTCGACGGCGACCGGGCCGGGATCCGGGCCCATCTCACGGCCGTACACGTACGTGCCGCCGCCGAACCCGGAACCCACTTCACCATCGGCGGCCACTACGAGGCCGATGCGGTCCGGACCGCCGACGGCTGGCGGATCAACAGGTTCGTCTTCGCGCTCGTGTGGCACGAGTGACAGGGCCCGCAGGGCGCCCCGGGCCACTGACCTCGGAACCTGCAGAGATCTGACATAGCGAGCAAAGACCTGACACCGGCGCGCCTTGAACCGTCCAACGACCCGCAAGAGACTTCAACCGGGCCCGACGGTGCGTCCCGGTCCGCATTCACAGACCACCTCCGGTACCAAGGAAGAAGCCCCGCCATGCCCCCAGGCTCCACTGAACCTCCCCTGCTCGTAAAGGTGTTGCAGATCATCACCGCCGGATGGCTTGCGCAGGCCGTCAGCGCCGCTGCCGAACTCGGCGTAGCCGACGTCCTGGCCGACGGTCCGCGGCCGGTCGCCGAGATCGCCGAGGCCACCGACTCGCACGCCCCCAGTCTCTACCGGCTTCTTCGGGCCGGCGCCGACATCGGTCTGTTCACCGAACACGACGGCGCCGTCTTCGAGCTGACCGAACTGGGCGGCACACTGCGCGCCGACAGCCCCACCAGTCTGCGCAACTTCGCGATCTGGACCGGGCTGCCCGCCGAACGGCACGCCTGGTCCGGCCTCGCCGACGCCGTACGCACCGGTCGGACCGCGTTCACCGAGGTGTTCGGCACATCCGTCTGGGACTACTTCCACGACCACCCCGATGTGCTCGGTGTCTTCGACCGGGCCATGACCGAGGCGTCCCAGCAGATCATCGCCCCTGTCGTCGCCGCGTACGACTTCGGCCGGTTCGGCACCGTGGTGGACGCCGGCGGCGGACGCGGAGCTCTGCTGGCCGCCGTCCTCGCGTCGGCGCCCGGTGCTCGCGGCATCCTGTACGACAGGCCCGAGGTCATCGCGGGCGCGGGTCAGCCACTGCGTGACGCGGGTGTGGACGACAGGGTGGAGCTGGTGTCCGGAGACTTCTTCGAATCCGTGCCGTCCGGCGCCGACGCGGTGATCCTGTCCAACATCATCCATGACTGGGACGACGAGCAGTCGCGGCGCATCCTGGTCAACGCCCGCGACGCGCTGGCCGACGGCGGGCATGTCCTGCTGGTGGAGGCGGTCCTGCCGGACCGGCCCCGTCCCTCGCCCTCGGTCTCACTCATGGACCTCGACATGCTGGTGGTGGCCGGCGGGCAGCAGCGCACCGCCGCCGAGTTCGAGACCCTGCTGGCCGACTCCGGCCTCAAACTGTCACGCATCGTGCCGGGCGGCCACTGCAGCGTCGTCGAGGCTGTGCGCGCCTGACATCGCCCCGGCGCGGGGCGCGCGGGGGCTCTGCCGCGCCGGCCGGACCTGCCGAGGTTCCGCCGCGTCCCGTGCCGGAGGTGTTCTTTCGCGTCGGCACGGACGCGCCGGAGGTGTTCCTTTGCATCGCCACGGACCTGCCAGGGACTCTTCGCGTCGGCACGGACCCGACGGGATTCCTTCGCGCCGGCCGGTCCCTCCGAGTTATGCGCGTCCCGCGCCGGGCGCCCTCTCCCGTATCCAGCACAACGAAAGAGTAGGCATCAGCCATGCCGGAACAGCCGGAGAACAAGCTGTGGTTCGGATTCGGACCAGGGACCGCGGTCGCCGAAGCGCCGGAGGTCGTGCGCAGGGTCGAGTACGCCGACCGGGCGGGGCTCGACTTCTTCGCCCTCTCCGACCACCCGTACTACGGCGACCGGCTGGAGGCCTACGCCACCCTCGCACTGCTGCTCGGCAGGACTCGGAACATCACCGGCATCACCACCGTCACGAATCTGCCGACCCGTCCGGTGCCCCTGCTGGCCCGCACTCTGTCGACGCTGACCGCACTCACGGAAGGCCGGGTCGTTCTCGGTCTCGGCGCGGGCGGCTACTGGGACGACATCGCCCGCTTCGGTGTCACCCGGCTCGATCCGCCCACAGCCGTACGCGCTCTGGAAGAGGCGATCAGCCTGGTCAGGGCGCTCTCCGGAGGCGGCGCACCCGTCACCCTGGACGGCGAGTTCACCCGGATCGCCGCGCTCGACCCGGCACCGCATCCGGCGCCGCCGATCTGGACGGGTTCGGTCGGACCCAAGTCCCTGGCCGTTACCGGGCGTTCGGCTGACGGATGGATACCCGGAAACGCGGCCGACTGGCACAGCGAGCGATACCGGTCCTCGCGGCCCCTGATCGACGAGGCCGCCCGCGCCGCCGGACGCGATCCCGCGGATGTCGTCACCGTCTTCAATCTGCCCGGCCGGATCACCGACTCGGCGGTCAACGTGCCCCGCGATCCGTCGGGCCGGTGGCTGGGCGGATCCATCGACCAGTGGATCACCGAGCTGACCGAGGCCGTACTCGGACACGGCGCCTCCGGGTTCGTGTACTTCGCCTCCGGCGACCCCTCGGGACAGACCGGTCTCAGGCGCTGGGCCGAGGAGATCGTGCCCGCCGTCCGTGAGGCTGTCGCCAAGGGCTGACCTGCGGAAACGCCTCGTCGCGCGCCGCCCGGCGCTGTCCCCCTCCGGACGCCGGCCTGCCCGCACGTCCGTACCACAGCACGTTTCAGAGAGGTCCTCAGATGCCCACAAGAACCACCGGCCCGCGTACTCGGCTCCGCCCGGCGATCGCACTGCTCGCGGTCGTCCTGCCCGTCGCGGCCTGTTCGGGCGAGGGGGCGGGCTCACGTGCCGGCAGCGACGGCACACCACGTGACGGCGGCACGCTGCTGGTCGGCAGTGAGGCGGACCCGAGCTGCCTGGACCCGCAGCAGACCGGGCAGTTCGGTGCGGTGGACATCTCCCGCTCTCTCGTGGACGGGCTCACCTCCCAGGACCCGAAGACCGGCAAGATCGTGCCCTGGCTGGCGAAGTCCTTCACCACCAGCGCCGACGGCAGCTCCTTCACCTTCGTCCTGCGTGACGGCGCCACCTTCAGTGACGGCAAGCCCGTGGACGCGGCGGCGGTGAAGACGACGGTCGACAACCTGGTGAGGCTGCCGGCGAACGGCGCCCCCAGCTATCTGATCGGCTACAAGGGCACCACCGTCGTTGACGCGCACCGCCTCACGGTGACGTTCTCCTCGGCCAACGCCCAGTTCCTCCAAGCGACATCGACCGCGGGACTCGGCATTCTGTCGCCCGCGAGCTTCACGGCCTCGGCAGCCGATCGCTGCCGAGGAGCGTTCATCGGCTCCGGCCCGTACGTCCTGGACCACTACACCACCGACCAGGAAGCCGTCCTGAAGAAGCGCAAGGACTACGCCTGGCCTTCCGCCATCGCCACGAACAAGGGCGCGGCACACCTCGACGAGGTGACGTTCTCCTTCATTCCGGAGAGCGGCGCCCGCACCGGAGCCCTCGCCTCCGGACAGGTCCAGATCGCCAAGGCTCTGCAGCCCACCGACGAGGCCCAGTTCAAGGGAGACGGCTTCAGAGTCCTGTCGGCACCGGGCCCCGGCCTCGTCCCGCCGCTCTCCCTCAACCACAAGGGGATACTCGCCGACCAAAGGGTCCGCGCGGCGCTGCTCAAGGGCGTGGACAGGCAGGAGCTCGTGGACTCCGTCTTCAGCTCCTCCTACAAGCCGGCCACCAGCGTGCTGTCGTCGGGCACCCCGTACTACAAGGATTTCTCGGACAGCCTCCGCTACGACCCCGACGGCGCCAAGTCCCTTCTCGAAAGCGCCGGATGGAAGCCGGGCAAGGGCGGAATCCGCGCCAAGAACGGCAAGCCGCTCGCCTTCACCTGGCTGATTCCGGCACCGATGCCGCCCGCCAACGAGGCCGTCCAGCAGCAGCTCCGCAAGATCGGCGTCGATGTGAAGCTGAAGCCCGTCGCACCGCCCGTCTACGTCGAACAGCAGCAGAAGGGACAGTTCGACCTGACTGCCGTCGGTGTGACCCGCGCCGATCCAGACGTACTGCGCAACATCTTCTACAGCAAGGGCGACAACCTCTGGCATATGCCGGCCGGGAAGCTCGACACCTATCTGGAGCGGCAGGCCCTGGCGACCGACCCGAAGTCCCGCCAGGCCGCCGTGACCGAGGCGGTCGAGTGGATCCTCGACCACGCCGACACCGTTCCGCTGTACGAGGGCGCCCAGGTCCACGGTGTGTCCGACAAGGTGCGGGGCTTCGGGCTCGATGCCTCCAACCGGCTCGACCTGCACGACGCCTGGCTCGGCTGAGGAAAGGGACTCCTGTGCACACGGTCCTGTACGCGGTCACCCGGACGTCGCGCGCGCTGTTCGTCGTCTGGGCCGCGTTCACGCTCACCTTCTTCGCGCTGCGTCTGCTGCCCGGAGACCCGGTGGCCCTCATGCTGAGCGGACGTGGCGGCTTCGCCGGACTGACACCCGGACAGATCGCGCGGACACGGGCGGAACTCGGCTTCGACCGTCCGCTGATCACCCAGTACGGATCGGCCCTCGCCGACGCGGTGCGCGGTGACTTCGGTACGTCCATCCAGAGCGGACAGCCCGTCTCCCGCATGATCACCGAGGCGATCTGGCCGACACTCCAGATCGGCACTCTCGCACTGGTGCTCGCGCTGGTCATCGGCACCCTGACCGGGGTGGCCGCCAACCTCACCACACCCCCGATGCTCCGTCAGATACTGCGCTCCCTGCCGTCCTTGGCGGTGTCGATGCCCTCGTTCTGGGTGGGACTCGTCCTGATCCAGCTGCTCTCCTTCCAGTGGCACCTCTTCCCCTCGCTCGGGAACAGCGGTCTGCAGAGCGTGATCCTTCCCGCCTGCACCATGGCCATCCCGGGATCCGCACTGGTGGCACAGGTGCTCGGCAAGAGCCTGCACACCACCCTTCAGGAGCCGTACGCCGATACCGTCCGGGCCACCGGGGCGGGCAGGGCCCGGCTGCTGTTCGGGCACGGGCTGCGCAACGCGGCCATTCCGGCGGTGACGGTGGTGGGTCTCCTCGTCGGGTACCTGATCGGCGGCGCCGTCGTGGTCGAGACGGTCTTCTCCCGCCCCGGCATGGGACGTATCACCCAGTCCGCCGTCTCGGCCCAGGACCTGCCCGTCGTCCAGGGCGTCGTGGTCGTCGCCGCCCTCGCCTTCGCGGTGGTGAATCTGCTGATCGACCTGGTGTACCCGGTGCTCGATCCCAGAATCCGTTCCGCGGGACGACTGGTGACCGCATGACGAACCTGACGAAGACACCCGTCCCCCGGGCCCGGAGCCCGCCCCGGAGGCCGTACCCGCGCAGGTCAGGGACGAACCGCTGCTCACCGGGGAGCCCGCACGGATCCGCCGCCTGCTCGGCGCACCCTTGCGCGCGCCCGGCGTCACACTGTCCGTCCTGGTGCTTCTGCTGGTCCTCGGCTGGGCCCTCGTCCCCGAGTGGTTCACCGACCGCAGTCCGCTCTCCGGCGTACCGGGGGAGCGGTTCGAGCCACCCGGCGCCGAGCATCTCTTCGGGACCGACCAGCTGGGCCGCGACATCTACGCGCGCGTGGTGCACGGCGCTTCCCTGTCCCTGCGCGCCACCGTCACCGCCATCCTGATCGCACTGGGAGGCGGAGTGGTACTCGGCCTGGCCGCCGGCTTCTTCGGCCACTGGACGGACACCGTCATCATGCGGGTCGTCGAGGTCATGCTGTCGGTGCCGCCGGTGCTCCTGTCCCTCACCATCATCACCGCGCTCGGCTTCGGGACCGGACAGGTCGCCATCGCCATCGGCGTGACCAGTGTGGCCGCCTTCACCCGTGTCATGCGCGCCGAAGTGCTGCGGGTGCGGACAGCGCCGTACGTCGAGGCGGCGATCCTCTGCGGCACCCGGTGGTGGCGCATCCTGCCCCGCTACATCCTTCCCGCGGCGATCGGCCCCGTACTGGCCCTGGCCGCGCTCGACTTCGGCCTGGTGGTCCTCGCCATCTCCAGCCTCAGCTTCCTCGGGTACGGGGAGCCGCCACCGGCCCCCGAGTGGGGATCGCTTGTCGCCGAGGGACGCAACTACCTCTCCACCTCCTGGTGGCTGACCACCCTCCCCAGTCTCACCGTGACCGTCGTCGTGCTCGCCGCCAACCGCCTCTCGCGGGTGCTGGAAGCAGAAGGGAGGAACCGGTGAACGTGGTGGAACCGGCACCGGGGACCGTGGAGCCGGCCGAAGCGGCCGACACCCCGCTGCTTGCCGTGCGGGGCCTGCGGATCGGCTACCGCACCGCCGAGGGAACCCATATCGCCGTCGACGGTCTCGACCTGACGGCCGAAGCGGGCCGGATCACCGCTGTCGTGGGTGAGTCCGGCTCGGGAAAGAGCAGTACGGCCCACGCGCTGATCGGGCTGCTGCCGACAGGCGGTGCCGTCCTGGGCGGCTCCGTCCGCCTCCAGGGCGAGGAGCTGACCGGACTCGGCGAGCGCGCGTGGCGGGAGGTGCGCGGGCGACGCGTCGGACTGATCCCGCAGGATCCGGGGGTCTGCCTCGACCCCGTCAAACCCGTCGGCGGCCAAGTCGCCGAGGTGCTCCGCGTCCACGGTCTGGCCACACGCCGGGACGCGGCGAGCCTGGCCGTCGACCTGCTGTCCGAGGCCGGGCTGACGGACCCGGCACAGCGGGCCCGTCAGTACCCGCACGAGCTCTCCGGCGGAATGCGGCAACGCGTGCTCATCGCCATCGCCACCGCCGCCCGGCCGAGACTGCTGGTGGCCGACGAACCCACATCCGCACTCGACGTCACGGTGCAGCGACGGATCCTCGACCACCTCCAGGACGTGGTGACCACCACCGGCACGGCCATGCTCCTGGTCACTCACGACCTCGCGGTGGTCGCCGACCGCGCCCAGCATGTGGTGGTGATGTCACAGGCCCGCGTAGTGGAGGCGGGCCCGGCCGAACAGGTGCTCACCGACCCCCAGCACCCCTACACACGCACGCTGCTGTCCGACGCGCCCACCCTTGCCGCGCGCGCACCGCGCCGCAGGGGAACGGAGGCGGCGAACGCGCCGCACGAGGCATCGGACCCCGAAGGCGCGGCAGGCACGAAGATCCCGCTGCTCCGGGTGACCGGACTGACCCGCTCCTTCCCCGTCAGAGGGGCCGCACTGTCCCGCCGCCGCTCACGCACAGCGGTCGACGGCGTCGGATTCGAGCTGGACAGAGGCGAGACACTGGGCCTCGTCGGCGAGTCGGGCTCAGGCAAGTCGACCACCGCGCGCATGATCCTCGGCCTGGAACGGGCCGACAGCGGCACGGTCCTGCTGGACGGCACCGACGTCACCACGGTCCGGGGAGCCGCCCGCCGCGCCCTGCACCGCCGCATCCAGGTCGTCTACCAGAACCCCTACGCCTCGCTGAACCCGCGCTTCACCGTCGAGGAACTGCTCACCGAGCCGCTGCGCAACCACCGCATCGGCGCCAGGCAGGAGTGGGGCGGGACCGTGCGGCGTCTCCTGGACGACGTGGCGCTGCCCGAGAGAACCGCGCGGCGCAAGGCCGCCGAACTGTCCGGTGGGCAGCGCCAGCGTGTGGCCATCGCCCGCGCGCTCGCCCTCGGGCCTCAACTCCTGGTCTGTGACGAGCCGGTCTCCGCACTCGACGTCACCGTGCAGGCCCGCATCCTGGAACTGCTCAACGGCCTCCAGGAGCGGCACGGCCTGAGCTATCTGTTCATCTCCCACGACCTGGCGGTCGTCGCCCAGGTCAGCGACCGGATCGCCGTCATGCGCGACGGCCGCATCGTGGAGAGCGGCCCGGCAGACGAACTGCTGAGTTCGCCGCGCCACCCCTACACCAAGGAACTGCTGGCCGCCGTGCCCGGCGATCGACGCATCAACAGCGCAACGGAGGAATCCCCATGGAGCTAGGAGTTGTCGTCAAAGTGTCACGCCCACATCAGCAGCGAGGCGAGGGTGACGGCTGCCTGGTAGGACTCGGCGGTCTTGTCGTAGCGGGTCG
>NZ_JBVHOQ010000063.1:0-36186 GCF_055568375.1 Streptomyces sp. NPDC026062 | reverse complement strand
GACAGCGCCAGCCCCACATCGTCACCGGCTACTTCAAAGCCCCGCACGTCCGATACGTCCTCGACGAGTGAACCCAATGAGTTTCTGATCAATAGGGGGGACCGTCTCTATGCTGCACTCCTACTTTCGCTAATGGGGCTTCGTCCAGCTGAAGTCTGCGGCCTACGTTGGGAAGACGTCGACCTGGAGAATGCGACGATCGTCATTGCCAACACGCGCACGATGATGGGTAACCGGTACGTCGTGGAGAAGGACACCAAGTCCCTCGCGGGCGAGCGGGCGTTGCCGCTGCCAGCTCTGGTACTGGGGGCCCTCAAGGCGTTCTGGGCGCGCCAAGCCGAGGAGAGGCTCGCCCTCGGGGAGGCGTACGTCATGTCCGGTTACGTGCTGGTGCACGAGACGGGCGATGCCTTCACGATCAAGCAACTGCGTCGGCGTGCGTACCGGCTTATGGAGCTGCTCGGACTTCGCCGCGTCAGGCTCTATGACGCACGCGCATCGTGCCTCACATTTCTGGCCAACAACGGTGTCCCAGACCACATCCTTGCGCGATGGGCCGGGCATACGAATATCAACACGACCAAGCGGTGGTACGTCAAGCCGGATGTGGAGGATCTTCGCGAAGCCGCCACCACTTGGGACGGCCTGCACGGGGTTGCCGCCGAGGGGCAGACATGAGTCACGTGGTCCGGCAGCCGAGAGACTTGCCGAGTCGTGTGCCCAGCAGGGTAGGGATGGAATTCGGAGGCTGGCTGCTGGCTGTGCGTCAGCAGCTACTTCGAGGGCGCACAGCTACGGCCAAGTCAGCCGCCCAGCGGTCACAGACGAGGTTGCCGCGTGGTGTTCAAGTAGCTGTTGGGTGGGATTCCGGAAGGTTTCCGGGTTGGTCACGCCGATTCTCGTTCGTTCCGCCACGCTTGCAGCTGCAACTCGCTCCGTGAGGCCGTGGTCAAGGAGGGAACGTTGCTCGCCGGAACTGAGGGAGGGCCGTGCGCCCAGAAGACCCACTGCCAACACGGCCACGAGCGTGCGTCGGGGAGCGTATGCCTGGACTCTCGTTGGTGGGTCCGTCAGTGTCGGAGCGGGGCAAGGCTCGGTAGGTACACCCCGGCGATGTGACATCTCGTGACAGATGAGAGGGTCAGGCGGGTGAGTGAGACACCAGCGAACACCCTGCAATACCGCTTTGACGGGCCAGAAGACGCTCCTGTCCTGATCCTGGGCCCCTCACTGGGTACCACATGGCACATGTGGGACCGGCAGATACCCGAGCTCACCCAGCACTGGAGAGTCTTCCGTTACGACCTTCCGGGGCACGGCGGCGCGCCCGCACACCCCGCCACAGCCGTCGGTGAGCTCGCCGACCGGCTGGTGACCACGCTCGACGGTCTCGGCGTGCGGCGCTTCGGCTACGCGGGCTGCTCGATCGGCGGCGCGATCGGCGCCGACCTCGCGCTGCGCCATCCGCAGAGGGTCGCCTCGCTGGCGCTGGTGGCCTCCTCGCCCCGGTTCGGCAGCGCCGACGAATTCCGCCAGCGCGGGGTGATCGTCCGCACCAACGGTCTGGAGCCGATGGCCCGCACCGCGCCGGAGCAGTGGTTCACGCCGGGGTTCGCGGCCGCGCAGCCGGCCATCGTCGAGTGGGCCGTCCAGATGGTGCGTACCACTGACCCCGGCTGCTACATCGCCGCTTGCGAAGCACTCGCCGCCTTCGACATCCGGGCCGAGCTCGGCCGGATCGGTGCTCCCACGCTCGTCCTGGTCGGCGCCGAGGACCAGGTCACCGGTCCCGGTGACGCCCGGACGCTGGTGGCGGGCATACCGGACGCACGGCTCGCTCTCGTCCCGGGCGCCTCCCATCTGGCCCCGGTCGAGCAGCCGGGAGCCGTCACGGACCTCCTGCTCACCCACTTCTCCACGGCCTGGCAGGACACCCTCGCGGCCATACCCGTCCCCTCGTTCGTTCCCAGGCTCTCCGCACCCGTGCTGCCCGTCGCGGAAATCACCACAGGCACCGCGCAGCCCGAGGCGGAGTCCGGGGGGCGCCCCGACCCGTACGGGCCGGGGATGAAGATTCGCCGCGAGGTGCTCGGCGACGCCCATGTCGACGGTGTCATGGCGGCCTCCGACGACTTCACCGGAGACTTCCAGGAGCTCGTCACCCGCTATGCCTGGGGCGAGGTCTGGCGGCGGGAAGGCCTTGACCGGCGCACCCGTAGCAGCGTCACCCTCACCGCGCTGGTCGCCTCCGGACATCTGGAGGGCCTGGCCGCCCATGTCAGCGCCGCCCTGCGCAACGGTCTCACCCCGGCCGAGATCAGGGAGGTCCTGCTGCAGACCGCCGTGTACTGCGGGATTCCCGCCGCGAGTGCCGCTTTCGCGATCGCCCAGTCCGTGATTCAGGCGGAAACGACGCCGCCCGCGTAGCAGGATGGGCTGTATGAACGCCCAGAACCCCGAGCCGCTCGCGCTCACGCTGACCAAGCAGTCCCACTCCTGCATCCGCCTGGAGAAGGGCGGGCGCACGCTCGTCATCGACCCGGGCGGGTTCTCCGAGCAGGACGCCGCCATCGGCGCCGAGGCGATCCTGGTGACGCACGAGCACCCGGACCACTTCAACGAGGAGCGGCTGCGGGCCGGGCTGGAGGCGGACCCGGCGGCGGAGATCTGGACGCTGCGCAGCGTGGCCGAGAAGCTTGCGGCGGCGTTCCCGGGGCGCGTCCACACCGTCGGCCACGGCGACACCTTCTCGGCCGCCGGGTTCGACGTCCAGGTGCACGGCGAACTCCACGCGGTGATCCATCCGGATCTGCCGAGAGTCACGAACGTCGGCTTCCTGGTCGACGGCTCGGTCTTCCACCCGGGGGACGCCCTCACCGTTCCCGAGCGGCCCGTCGACACGCTGATGGTTCCTGTGATGGCCCCGTGGAACAAGATCTCCGAGGTCATCGACTACGTCCGCGAGGTCGCGCCGCGCCGCGCCATCGACATCCACGACGCACTGCTGACCGATCTGGCCCGCCCGATCTACGACACCCACATCGGAAATCTGGGCGGTGCCGACCATGCCCGGCTGACCCCGGGGGAGTCGACCGGCGTGTGACGGGAGCCGCCCCGGCCCCGTTGTCAGTGGGAGCCGCTAGGTTTACGTACATGCGCATCGCCACGTGGAACGTCAATTCGATCACCGCCCGCCTGCCGAGACTGCTGGCCTGGCTGGAGAGCACCGGCACGGACGTGCTGTGCATCCAGGAGACCAAGTGCGCGGCCGAGCAGTTCCCGGCCGACGCGCTCCGTGAGCTGGGTTACGAGTCCGCGGTCAACGCCACGGGCCGGTGGAACGGGGTGGCGCTGATCTCCCGCGTCGGCCTGGACGATGTCGTGACGGGGCTGCCCGGCGGCCCCGACTACGACGGCGTGCAGGAACCCAGGGCGATCAGCGCGACCTGCGGCCCGGTGCGTCTCTGGTCGGTCTACGTGCCCAACGGCCGCGAGGTCGAGCACGAGCACTACGCGTACAAGCTGCGCTGGTTCGAGGCGCTGCAGAAGGCGGTGGCGGCGGATGCCGCCGGAGTGCGGCCGTTCGCCGTCCTCGGTGACTTCAACGTGGCTCCGGCCGACGAGGATGTCTGGGACCCGGCGCTCTTCGAGGGCGCCACCCATGTCACCCCCGCCGAGCGGGCCGCCCTCGCCACTCTGCGCGAGGAGGGCCTCGCCGACGTGATGCCCCGCCCGCTGAAGTACGACCGCCCGTACACCTTCTGGGACTACCGCGAGCTGCGCTTCCCGAAGAACAAGGGCATGCGTATCGACCTTGTCTACGGCAACGCCGCGTTCACCGCGTCCGTCAAGGACAGTTACGTGGACCGTGAGGAACGCAAGGGCAAGGGTGCCTCCGACCACGCCCCGGTGGTCGTCGACCTCGATCTCTGAGCGGCGTACGGGCTCAGGCATCCGCGCGCGGCGCCTGAGCCCGCACCGTCCCCGGGGCAGCGGCGGCCGCCGCCGTACCGAAGGCCAGGACCATGAGCAGCGCGCTCACCCACAGCGGCGAGCGGAAGCCGAGTCCCGCGCCGATCGTCAGTCCGCCGAGCCATGGCCCGAGCGCGGCGCCCACATTGAACGCCGCGGTGGCGAACGAACCGGCCAGGGTCGGTGCACCGCCCGCAAGCCTGAACACGTGCGAGATCATCGCGGTTCCGGTTCCGAAGGCGAGCATGCCCTGGACAAGGGCGAGCGAGACCACGGCCACCGGGCTGTCGGCTGCGGACGCGAACAGGGCCCAGCCGACCGCCAGAGCGGCCAGACCGGCTGCGGTCAGCGCGACCGGACGGGAGTCGATGATCCGCCCGCAGACGGCGACGCCGATGAACGACCCCGTACCGAACAGCGCGAGCAGCACAGGCACCCAGGCGGCGCCGAGTCCGGTGACATGCCGGGCGACCGGTTCGAGGTAGGAGAACGCGCAGAAGGTCGCTCCCTGGACGAGCGCGCTCGTCAGCAGGGCCAGCAGCAGCCGGGGCCCGGTGAGCGTCCGCAGTTCGGCGTACGCGCTCGGCGGGGTGGCCTCGGGCCGCCCCGCCGGAATCGTCGCCGCGATCACGGCGATGGCCGGCAGCGCGACGAGGGCGACGGCCCAGAACGCCGCCCGCCACCCCCACTGCCCGCCCAGCCATGCTCCGGCAGGCACCCCCGCCACACAGGCGACGGTGACACCGCCGACCACCACGGATGTGGCTCGCGCCCTCGCCGCGGGTCCGGCGAGGGAGACCGCCGTGACCAGGGCGACGGCCCAGAAGCCGGCGTTGGCCACCGCCGCGACGACCCGTGTCGCCAGCAGCACCCCGTAGTCCGAGGTGACGGCACCGATGACGTGCACGGCGGCGAAGACGCCCAGAAAGGACAACAGGGCGCGGCGACGCGGCCAGTTGCGGCCCAGGAGC
The DNA here is from genome assembly GCF_055568375.1 of Streptomyces sp. NPDC026062. Taxonomy (NCBI): domain Bacteria; kingdom Bacillati; phylum Actinomycetota; class Actinomycetes; order Kitasatosporales; family Streptomycetaceae; genus Streptomyces; species Streptomyces sp. NPDC026062. The sequence continues at coordinate 31,243 of NZ_JBVHOQ010000063.1, read as the reverse complement.
GCCATCGCGGGCGCTCCGAGGACCATGCCCACGGCGAACGCCGAGGTCAGCAGGCCCGCAGCGGGGAGGGAGATGTGCAAGTCCGCGGAGATGGCTGACAGCAGCCCGGACAGCATGAACTCGGAAGTGCCCTGGGCGAAGACGGCGAGCCCGAGAGCGTAGACGGAAAACGGCATGAAGAACCCCATGGACGGCTGATGGACAGAGACGGTCGGGGGATGCGGGCCGCACCCGCTCGTGAGAAGAGCGGCAACACGGCGGATCAGCGCCACGGCACGTCGACGCGGCAGTGCGACGGCACGTCGGAGCGGCGGGCCGGCGGCATGTCGGTGCAACGGCGCGGCAGCCCAACGGCCGCAGCGGCGCTCACGGCCTCAGCGTTCGCGAAGCCTCAGCGCTCGCAAGGCCACAGTGCTCACCGCCGTGACGCCGCGCAGGAGCAACGCGACTCCGGAGTCCTGAATGTGGGGTCCGGAGTTCGGAGCGCCGGGGAGAGACAGGGCAGCCGGGCTCGGCGCGACCCGCATCGCATGGGTCCGGGGCGGCGGCACGGCAGTCCTGACACGGGAAGTCGGTCAGGCCCGCACGCGGGAAGCCACCGGGGACCGGTGGCTAGCGTCTGTCGGACTCGGGGCTGCTCATGCAGGGGAAGGTATCAGCCCGACGCCCGCCGTCTCCACCCCTTCTCTCCGGCCGCATCGCGGGTGCGTCCCCTCGCGGTCGCGCCCGACTCGTGTTCGCCGGGCGGGAGCGTGTCCGGGTGAACGAGGGACGTACGCGAGGTGGTCAGCACTCGAACGTCAGGCCGCGCGCCCTGTGGTGCGGACCGGGGCCGGGATGGGACCCTGACTGGTATGAACATCCCTTTCTTGGACAACTGGCTCAAGCGTCATGACGGAACGCGGGGGACGGGGCTCGCGGCCGCCGTCGAGACGAATCCGGAAGGCGTGGCCGAACTGCTCGCCGAATGTGAGCTGCTTCGTGTCCGGGTGGGGGAGAGAGGCCTCGAACTCGACGACAGTCCGGCCTCGTTGGCGGCGCTGGACCAGCTGCCGCCGCGCTGGCGCGACGATCCGGAGGAGTTGCCCTGGCTGGGCAATGACGCGGGGCTCTATCTGGGCACGGTCCTGGTGCGCAACGTCGACGGTGCGCTCTGGCACATCTGGCCGAGCGGTCAGCCGGTCGTGCGCCTGGCTTCGGGGCGCGAGATCGATGTGGTCGAGGCCGGTCTGGAATGGGCGATGACGGGCAGTCCCGAGCTGTCGCAGGTGTACTCGGAGTCTGCCGAGGGATGACGCCGGGCCTGGTTCCGGGCCTGGCTCATTGCGCGGCGAGATAAAACGCCTTATGCCCCATTTACGCGTGTCGGGTGTGAAGTCCCTTTCCGGGGTGCATAGTTTGCGCTGACCTCGACATAGCGATAAGTGGGTAGGGCAGTGTATGGCCGTCGATCCGTTGATCGAGCTGCGTGACGTCAATAAGTTCTACGGAAAGTTGCACGTACTGCAGGACATCAATCTCACCGTCGGCCGCGGGGAGGTGGTGGTGGTCATCGGCCCCTCCGGCTCCGGGAAGTCAACGCTCTGCCGGACCATCAACCGGCTTGAGACGATCGAGTCGGGCCACATCTCCATCGACGGCAGACCCCTCCCCGAGGAGGGCAAGGGGCTGGCGCAGCTGAGGGCCGAAGTCGGCATGGTCTTCCAGTCGTTCAATCTGTTCGCGCACAAGACCGTACTGGCCAACGTCTCGCTGGCGCAGCTCAAGGTCCGCAAGCGGAAGAAGGACGAGGCGGACCGGCGGTCCCGGGAGCTCCTGGAGCGCGTGGGACTCGTCGGCCAGGCCGACAAGTTCCCCGCCCAGCTCTCGGGCGGCCAGCAGCAGCGCGTGGCCATCGCCCGCGCCCTCGCCATGGATCCCAAGGCGCTCCTCTTCGACGAGCCGACCTCGGCCCTCGACCCCGAGATGATCAACGAGGTGCTGGAGGTGATGCAGCAGCTCGCCCGAGAGGGCATGACCATGGTCGTCGTCACCCACGAGATGGGGTTCGCCCGCTCCGCGGCCAACCGCGTCGTCTTCATGGCCGACGGCCGCATCATCGAGGACCGCACCCCGGAGGACTTCTTCACCGCTCCGGAGACCGACCGGGCCAAGGACTTCCTGTCCAAGATCCTCAAGCACTGACGGGAGGCCCTGTGTTGCGTACGAGAAAAGTACTGGCCGCCTGTGGCGGCCTCCTGCTGGCCGTCCTCGCCGCCGGCTGCGGCAAGGAAGGCAGCCCGCCGGTGAAGGGTCCGCAGCCCGAGGCACTGCCGGTCTACAAGGTCGACACCTCTTTCCGGCTGCCGGACTCCAAGACCTGGACCAACGCGAAGAAGCGCGGATATCTGAGGGTGGGGGCCAAGGAGGACCAGCCCTACCTGGGCGAGAAGGACCCGGCCACCGGTGTCTACTCCGGTTTCGACATCGAGATCGCCCGCATGATGTCGGCCTCGCTGGGCTTCGACCCGAAGACGATCCGGTTCAAGACCATCGCTTCGGCCAACCGCGAGACCGCCCTGCAGAACGGACAGATCGACTACTACGTCGGCACCTACACCATCAACGACATGCGTAAGAAGCTCGTCGGATTCGCCGGGCCCTACTACATGGCGGGCCAGGGGCTGCTCGTACGTACGGACGAGAACGACATCCACGGCCCGCAGGACCTGGCGGGCAAGACCGTCTGTTCGGCGGCCGGTTCGACCCCGTACCAGCGGATCGCCGCCGACTACCCGAAGGCGAAGCTGGTCGCCTACGACACGTACTCGATCTGCGTCGACAACCTGCTGACGTACCAGGTCGACGTCGTCACCACCGACGACGCGATCCTGCTGGGCTTCGCGGCGAAGGCACCCGACGAGATGAAGGTCGTCGGCAAGCCCTTCTCCGAGGAGCCGTACGGCATCGGGGTCCCGCGCAGCGACAACGCACTGCGGATGGCGCTGAACAACGCGCTGGAGGCCAACGAGAAGAACGGCAACTGGAAGAAGGCGTTCGAGGCGACGCTCGGCCTCTCCGGAGCGCCCGCGCCGAAGCCGCCGCCCATCGACCGCTATCCGGCGAACTGAGAGGACGGCCACTGCACATGGACGTACTCACCGACAACTTCTCGCTCTACGGCAAGGGTTTCCTCGGAACCGTGGAACTGACCTTCTACGCCTCGCTCCTGGCACTGGCCGTCGGGTTCGTCATGGCGTCCTTCCGGGTGGCGCCCGTCGGCTCGCTCCGGGTACTCGGCACGGTCTGGGTGACCGTGCTGCGCAACACACCGCTGACGCTGCTCTTCTTCGCCGTACTGCTCGGCCTGCCGCGCTTCGGACTGGTGCTGCCGTTCAACGTCTTCGCGATCCTCGCCCTCGGCTGCTACACCTCCGCCTTCATCTGCGAGGTGCTGCGCTCCGGAATCAACACGGTGCCCACCGGCCAGGGTGAGGCGGCGCGGAGCCTCGGCATGACGTTCGGCCAGACACTCGGCAATGTGGTGCTCCCGCAGGCGTTCCGGTCGGTGATCCCGCCGATCGGATCGACGCTCATCGCGCTCGCCAAGAACTCGGCCATCGCGGGTGCGTTCAGCGTCACGGAACTGCTCGGCACCTACAAGACCCTCAACGAGCTGGGGTACAGCATCATCTGGACCTTCGTCTGGATCGCCGTCGGGTACCTGATCATCACTCTGACCATCAGCGCGATCTTCAACGTGCTGGAGAAGCGCTGGGGAGTCGCCCGATGACCGCCCACTCCACCCCCAGCGCGACCGTCCTCTACGACATTCCCGGGCCGCAGACCCGCAAGCGGCACCTCGTGTACGGGATCGTCTCGACGATCCTGATCGTCGCCCTGGTGGGCTGGGTCATCTATCTGCTCTTCGACACCGACCAGTTCACCAGCGCCAAGTGGACGCCCTTCGAGTACAAGGGCATTCAGGAACTGCTGCTGCGCGGTCTCGGCAACACGCTGAAGGCGTTCGCTTACGCCGCGGTGCTCTCGCTGGCGCTCGGGGCCGTCCTCGCGGTGGGAAGACTCTCCGACCACCGGCCGGTGCGCTGGGTGGCGACCGTCCTCGTCGAGTTCTTCCGCGCCATGCCCGTCCTGGTGATGATCTTCTTCATCTTCGTCGCGCTGAAGGTACAGCCGCTGCCGGCCCTGGTCGCCGGACTGACGCTGTACAACGGCTCGGTGCTCGCCGAGGTGTTCCGTACGGGAATCAAATCGGTGGAGCGCGGCCAGAGCGAGGCGGCGTTCGCCCTGGGGATGCGCAAGACGCAGGTCACGACTTTCGTCCTGGCCCCGCAGGCGGTACGCGCGATGCTGCCCACCATCATCAGCCAGCTGGTGGTGGCCCTGAAGGACACCTCGCTGGGATATCTGATCACCTACGAGGAGTTCCTCCACGCGGGGAAGCTCATCGCGTCCAACCTCGACTACGATCTCCCCTTCATCCCCGTGGTGATGGTGATCTCGCCGATCTACATCGGGATGTGCATGCTGCTCTCCTGGTTCGCCACCTGGGTGGCGAAGCGGCAGCGGCGCAACCCGAAGACGGAAGCGACAGGCGTCGCATCGGCCGAACCGGGGACGCTGATGCCGGGAGCGCGGTAACCGGGCCCGCCGCGGGGCGGACCCGGGCAGCGGTGCCCGTCCGGCAGCAGCCGGTGATCACTTCTCGCACACGGTACGGATGCTCACGAAGGTCCGTACCGGGCAGGGAGAAGGTCAGCTGCATGCCGGGCCGGGCCGCCGGGTCCGTGAGCTCGCCCGGCCGCACCGGCCGTCAGCCCCGTGCGCTCCTGGTCTGCCAGTCGGTCCAGGAGATGTTCCACGCCCCGTAGCCGTTGCCTTCCGCGACCGTGCCCTTGGCGTCCGCGCCGGTGATCTCGAAGGGGTCGCCGACGCGGGCCTGTCGGTAGAGGGAAGCGGCGTCGGCGTCGCTCATCCCGACACAGCCCGAGCTGTGGTTGGCCACCCCGAAGTACGCGGCGTTCCACGGTGCCGCGTGGGCGTACATGCCCGACCAGGTCAGCCGCATCGAGTAGTCGACCATCTTGTCGTAGAGATCGCCGAGGCCCACCGTCTCGGAGCGCATGTTGATCGTTCCCTCCTTCGCCATCAGTACGGCCGTGCCCCGCCAGGACGCCCTGTCGCCGCCCGGAGTACCCGCGGACATGGGCACGTCCATGACGGTCCTGCCGTCCCGTTTCAGCGCCAGCCGGTGACGGTCCAGGTCCACCTCGACGATCTGGCTCCCGCCGACGGTGAACGTCGTCGCGTAGTCGCGTACGAACCAGCCGCCCGAGGGGCCCGAGTCGACCCCGTTGAGATCGGCGTCGAGCGTGATGCGGGTGCCGGACTTCCAGTACTCCCTGGGCCGCCAGTCCACGCGGTCCCGGCCCGAGTAGTCCCGCAGCCACCCCCAGGAGCCCTCGGTGTTGTTCGAGGTGGAGACCTTGAGGGCCTTCTCGACCGCCGCCTTGTTCTTCACCGGGTGGTCGAACACGATGGACAGCGGCTGGGCGATGCCGACCGTGGTGTTCTTTCCGGGGGCCAGCGTCAGCTTGTTCACCCTCTCCGCCGCTGCGGTGGTGAACCCGGCCGTGTCACTGCCGCCGCCCGTGTCCTTCGCCTCGACACGGTAGGTGGTGCCGGGCGCGGCCACCCGGTCGGACGTCCAGGTCCTGCCGTCGGGGGACAGCCGGCCGGTGAGGGCGTCGCCCGCGCTCGGAATGACCGTGACCGTGCGCAGCTTGCCGGCTGCCAGCGTCACCGTGACCGGCTTGCCCGCGGCGGCCGCGGTGCCGCGGAGGTTCACCGAGATCCGGGTGTCCGCAGCCTTCGAAGGGGCGGTGTCCTGCCGTTGCCGCCCCGTGTCACGGCCCGAGGCCGCTGCACCACCGGAGCAGGCCGTGAGCGTGGCGCCGAGCACCGCGGTGCCGGCGATCAGAGCGAGCCGGGCAGGGCGGGCGGACGGTGCGGAACGGGCGGAGCGCCGAGGCGCGGGTATGAGCCGAGGGGCGGGTGTGAAAGGGGCGGGGATCAACGGAAAGACCTCCTGGGCCTTGCTCTGTCGTCGAAGGAGAGGCATTCACCGGAGCCTAGGTTCCGTAAATCTGCGGAAAAGCGGGAATGCGGTGTGTGACAAGAAACGCAGCGCAACGGTCATCGTCCGGTCACATCCGGCGCGCAGGCCGGTCATCGTCCGCTGTGAGCATCCTGTGCAGCCCCGCAGGACCGCCGCGGGGCCCACGAGGGAGGGCCACGGACATGTCAGCGCTGCTCGCGACCGGAGAACGCAGCCGTGACCAGGAACTACGCATATGCGCCCTGACCGCCGCCGAGCACCGGACGCACGTGGCCACCCACGCGGACGCGAGCTTTCTGCAGTACCCGTCCTGGGCCGGAGTCAAGGAGCAGTGGACATCGGAGACGGTCGGCTGGCTCGGCGACCAGGGGGAATTGGCCGGGAGCGCGCTGATTCTCTACCGGCAATTCCCGGGAACCCGGAAATACTTCGCCTATATTCCGGAAGGGCCGGTGACGGACTGGGCCGATCCCGGAATGGACCGCTGGCTCCGGCCGCTCATGGCCCATCTGCGTGGGGCGGGGGCGTTCGCCGTACGCATCGGACCGTCCCCGGACTACCGCCGCTGGGACACCGTCCGCCTCAAGGCCGCCACCGGCCCCGGCCGCACGGTCGGTGACGTACTGGCGAGCGAGGTCGATCCGCTCGGGGCGGCGGTGGCCGACCGGCTCCGGGCGCGCGGCTGGCGGCGTTGCGGCGGGGACGGCGACGACGCCGACGCCCAGCCCCGGTACGTCTTCCGGGTGCCCCTCGCCGGACGGACTCCCGACGATCTGTGGTCCGGGCTCAACCAGGAGTGGCGCCGCAACGTCCGCCGGGCCGGAAAGGCGGGAGTGCGCATCGTCACCGGGAGCGCGGCGGAACTCCCCGCGTTCCACCGCCTGCTGCGGATCACCGAGGAACGCGACGGCTTCCGTCTCGGCCGCTCGCTGGCGTACTACCAGCGCCAGTACGCCGCCCTCAACGCCGAACAGCCCGGCCGGATGAGGCTCTGCCTCGCCGTGCACCAGGGCGAGATACTCGCCGCCCACACCATGATCAGTACCGGGCGCCGGGTCTGGTACCAGACGGGCGCGTCCGCCGACCACCGCCGCGAGGTCCGCCCCAGCAACGCCCTGCAGTGGCAGATGCTCCTCGACGCCCGCGCCCAGGGCGCGGAGGTCTACGACATGCGCGGGGTATCCTCCACGCTCGATCCCGACGACCGCCCCTTCGGGCTGCTGCGCTGGAAGCTCGGCACCGGAGGGCAGGTCGTGGAAACCCTCGGAGAGTGGGAGACATCAGTGGGCGGCGCCGCCAACAAGACGCTGTACCGGGCGTTCCAGACCTATCTGGCACACCGGTGACGGCCTCGGACGCGACCGCCGGCACGGTCGCCCCCGAACAGCGCGAACGGCGGGGATCCGCCGCGGTGCTGCGCAGCGGCGCCGTCATGGCCGCCGGTTCCGTTGTTTCGCGGGCGACGGGATTCATACGCTCGGCGGTCGTCGTCGCCGCACTCGGCACCGGACTGCGGGCCGACGGATACACGGTCGCCAACACCGTCCCCAACATCCTCTACATGCTGCTGATCGGCGGCGCCCTGAACGCCGTCTTCGTCCCCGAACTCGTCCGGGCCGCACGGGAGCACAGCGACGGCGGCGCCGCCTACACCGACCGCCTGCTCACCCTCTGCACCGTCGGACTGCTCGCCCTCACCGCGCTCGCCGTCGCCGGTGCCCCGCTGATCATCTCGGTGTACGCGCCCACCTACGACGGCGACCAGGCCGAACTCACCATCGCCCTGGCCCGCTACTGCCTGCCCCAGATCCTCTTCTACGGGCTGTTCACCCTGCTCGGGCAAGTGCTCAACGCCCGCGACCGGTTCGGGGCCATGATGTGGACCCCCGTCCTCAACAACCTCGTGATCATCGCGGTGTTCGGGCTGTACCTCTGGACGGCGGCGAGTTCGGACGGCGAGCTGACCTCGGCCCAGGCACAGTGGCTCGGCTGGGGGACCACCGCCGGGATCGCCGTGCAGACCCTCGCCCTGGTGCCCGCCCTGCGCTCCGCGAAGTTCCGCTGGCGGCCCCGGTTCGACTGGCGCGGCAGCGGACTCACCCGGCCGCTGCGGGCGGCCGGCTGGCTCGTCATGCTCGTGCTCACCAACCAGGCCGCCTACTGGGTGGTGACCCGCCTGTCCACCGCCACCGGCCAGCACGCGGCGGACCAGCATCTGGCGGGCGGCGCGGGCTACACCGCGTACAGCTATGCCTACCAGCTGTGGGTGGTGCCGCAGGGCATCGTGACCGTCAGCCTCGTCGCCGCGCTGATGCCGCGCATGAGCCGGTCCGCCGCCGACGGCGATCTGGCCGGGGTGCGGCGGGACGTCTCGTACGCACTGCGGATCTCCGCCGCCTTCGTGATCCCGGCCGCCGCCGCCCTGCTCGCGCTCGCCCCCTGGGTGATGGGATCGGTTTTCGGGTACGGACAGATCGGCCCGGCCGACATCACCGTGATGGCGGGCATGATGGCCGCCTTCGCGCCCGGACTCATCGCCTTCTCCGGGCAGTACGTGCTCTCCCGCAGCTTCTACGCGATGGGGGACACCCGCACACCCTTCCTCCTGAACCTGGTCATCGCCGCGTGCAACGCCGGGCTCTCGGCCGTCGCCTATCTGCTGCTGCCCGCGCGCTGGGCGGTGACGGGGATGGCCGGGGCGTACTCGGTGGCCCTGTTCGCCGGGTTCGCCGTCACCGCGTACGTACTGCACCGCAGGGTCTCCACGTCCGATGCGCGAAAGCCGTCGCTGCCGCGCTCGCCGACGGTGTGGGCACACGCCCGGCTGGTGGCCGCGTGCGTGCCCGCGGGGCTGCTGGCGTACGGGGCGGCCCGCGCCGTCGACACGGACGGACCGGGACTCGGGGACTTCGCCGCAGCCGGTACCGGAGCGCTGGTCCTCCTCCTGGTGGTGGCCCTGCTCGCCCGCCCACTGCGGCTGACCGAGGTCAGCTCCGCACTGAGCGCCGTCCGGGGCAGGCTGCGGCGCACCTGAGACGGGGCGCACCGCCCGCTCGCACTCCGGGAACGCGCCGGGGCCTTCGCCGGCCGTCCGCCTGCCCGCACCTTGGGTACGGGCCCGGTCTTCGCCCTGCGATCCGCCCGCTCCCACTGCGGCGACGGGCCGGCACAAGACCCGTGAGCCGCCCGCTCACACCTCCGCATCCACCCCTTGACCGCTGGGATACTGACGCCATGCCTCGCGTGCTGCTGATCGAAGACGACCCATCCGTACGGGAGGGGGTCGAGCTGGGGCTGCGCAGGCGCGGGCACGACATGCGGACCGTCGGGACGGGTGAGGCGGGACTCGCCGCGCTGGCGGAGTTCCGTCCCGAACTCGTCCTGCTCGACCTCATGCTGCCGGGCATGAACGGCGTCCAGGTCTGCCGCCGTATCCGCGAGACTAGCCAGCTGCCGATCATCATGCTCACCGCGCGCGGCGACGACTTCGACGTGGTCGTGGGACTGGAGGCGGGCGCCGACGACTACATCGTCAAGCCCGCCCGTACCGAGGTCATCGAGGCCAGGATCCGCGCGGTGCTGCGACGGCTCGCCGAACCCGCCGGGCGCGGCGGTGTCGAGACGCACGGCGCGCTGACCGTCGACCGGGTCGGTCTCACCGTTGCCAAGTCGGGGGAGCGGCTGCTCCTCGCGCCCTCCGAACTGAAGCTGCTGCTCCATCTGTCGGGCGCGCCGGAACAGGTCTTCAGCCGCCAGCAGCTCCTTGAATACGTGTGGGAGCACAGCTACCACGGTGATGCCCGGCTGGTCGACGCCTGTGTACGCAGGCTGCGGCAGAAGATCGAGGACGTGGCGGGCAACCCCCGCTACATCCAGACCGTCCGAGGCTTCGGCTACCGCTTCGGGCCGCTCGCATGAAGCTGTTCGCCGCCCGGTTCGGCCTGCGCACCCGGCTCATAGCCGCGTTTCTCTTCGTCGCCGCGGTCAGCGCCGCCACCACCGCGACCCTGACCTACCGTGAGGCCCGCTCGGCGATCCTTCAGCAGGCGCAGGACACCGCGGTCGCCCAGTTCCGGGACCGGGTCGGCGCACGGGGCGTCGACCTCCCGCCGGACCGGCTCGGGCTGCGGGACATGTGCCTCGCCCTGGCCCGTGACGGAAAGTCGCACGCGTGGACCGTCTTCGCCGAGTACGGGAGCCTGCGGGTCTCCTCCTCGGACCGGCCGACCTCCACCGTGCTCACGGCCGCCCTGCGAACGGCCGCGAAGGAGAACAGCCACGGGTCGTTCCAGCGCGTGGTGAGGGACGGCAAGCCCTGGCTGACCGTCGGCATGCCGACGCTCTTCAACCGCGGCGACGGCCGCCAGCCCACCGGACTCGTCCTCTACGCCGTGATGCCGCTCGCCACGGAGGAGGCCAACGTCGCCGCCATGGTCACCGCGGCCCGCGACGGAGCCCTGCCCGCCCTGCTCATCGCCCTGGCCCCCGCCCTGCTCGCCGCGCGCAGCGTCCTGCGTCCGGTACGCGATCTGCGCCGCGCCGCCGCAGGCATCGGCAGGGGCGAGCTCCACACCCGGATCACGGTCCGCGGAACCGACGAACTCGCGGAGCTGGCCTGGACGTTCAACGAGTCCTCGACCAAGCTCCAGGAGTCCGTCGAGGAGCTCCGCCAGGCCGAGGAACGGGCCCGGCGCTTCGCCTCGGACGTCTCGCACGAGCTGCGTACCCCGCTCGCCGGCATGCTCGCCGTGACCGAGGTCCTCGACGAGGACGCCGCCGGGCTGCGTCCCGACACGGCGGCGGCCGTCCGGCTGATCAGTACGGAGACCGGAAAACTCGCCACGCTGGTCGAGGACCTGATGGAGATCTCCCGGTTCGACGCCGGGGCCGTCGACCTCCACAGCGACGAGGTCGACGTGGCCGAAACCATCCGCAAGACGCTCCAGGCCCGTCGCTGGGAGCACCGGGTCCGTACCGAACTCCCCGGCGGTGTGCGGGCGGTGCTCGACCCGCGCCGCTTCGACGTGGTCGTCGCCAACCTGGTCGGCAACGCTCTGCGGCACGGAGCCGAGCCCGTCACCGTACGGCTGCGGACCGGGCGGCGGGACGGGACGGCCCGGCTGGTGACCGAGGTCGAGGACAGCGGCCCCGGCATCGACGCCGCCGTGCTCCCGCACATCTTCGACCGCTTCTACAAGGCCGACGCGGCCCGCACCCGGTCGACGGGAAGCGGACTGGGCCTGGCGATCACGCGGGAGAACGTCCGGCTGCACGGTGGTACGGTCCGGGCCGCGAACGGGCCTTTTGGGGGTGCGGTGTTCACCGTCGAACTTCCCCTGGAGGGGCGATGAGGGACGAGCGCGTGCTCGGCGCGCTGCTGCCCCTGGTACTGCTGGCCGCGGGCTGCGGCATCCGGGCGACGGAGGTGGTCGAGGCCGGCGAACCGGCGATCGTGCAGGTCGCGCCGGCCGGAGAGCTGGGCATGGTCCTGTACTTCGTCTCCTCGTCGACGGCGGCCCGGCTGATGCCGGTCGTACGGTACGCCGAGCCGTCGGGCCGGGGGAGCGGATCGGGTTCGTACGGTGACATGCCGCCCGTCGGCGCGAGCAAGGCCCTCGCCCTGCTCTTCGACGGTCCCACCGGAGCGGAGAAGGCCGCCGGTCTCCGTTCCGAACTGCCCAACAGCCACGTGAAGATGAGCGTGGAGCTGAGTGAGCAGGGTGTACGGGTCACGCTGGACACCCCGGTCACCAGGCTGTCCGAACCCGCACGCCAGCAGCTTTTCTGCACCGCGGCCCAGGCCCGGACGGCGGACCGCGGTGCGGCGGTGACGGTGACCGGTACCGACGGCGTCATCGGACCGGCCCACTGCTCCGTCTGACCGCGACCGGCCGCCGGAGCCCGGGGCGTTCCCATTCCCGGCCGCCCCGGGAGCGGCCGACGCCGGCATGGCCGTGAGGTCCCCCGGGGCCGGCGAAGAGGCAGTGGGCACGTACTGGCGAGATCACGCCATGCCGTGATCTCGCCAGTCGACGTGCCTTCCGCCCGCGTCGGCACGCACCGGACCGACGGTTACCGGGGCGGCGCCGTCACGGGGATCCGCGTCGAGGCGTCGTACGACGACGGGGCGACCTGGAGCGCCGCTGCCGAGCCGCACGTGAGCCGTGACGGGTCGGCGACCACTCTCCTGCACCGCGCGCCCGCCGGGGCCGAGGCCGTCACCCTGCGGGTCACGGCCTGGGACCGGGCCGGCAACCGGACGCGGCAGACCATCGTCCGGGCGTTCGCGCTCCGGGGCTGAGCCGCAGGCACTCCGGGCCCCCGGTCCGCTCCCCCGTACGACACGGCGGAGTGGCCCGGGGTCCCCGCGTTGCGTCCAATGGGGGATGGGCCATCGGGGCGGGTCGGGAGGCGGAATGTCATGGGCAAGCCGGATGCAGGGGTTCCGGGCCGGGGCGGAGACCCGATTCCCCGTGCTCACGGAACTGACGAACCGCCTGGTGAGCGGCAACCTGCTGGACGCCGGCACCCGGCTCGCCGCCCAGGCGTTCCTGGCCTCCGTGCCCCTGCTGTTCGCCCTGGCCGCTTTCGCGCCGACCGGCGTCCGCGACCAGCTGCGCGAGTCGCTGCGGGTCATGTTCGGACTGACCGGACCGTCGGACCACGAGCTCCAGCAGGTTCTGGGCGGCTCCGGCTCCGAAGGTTCCGACGGGCTGCGGGAGACCACCGGGATCGTCGGCGTGCTTGTCGCGCTGGTGTCGGCCACGAGTTTCAGCCGCGCCATGGCCCGGGTGTGTGAGCGGGCCTGAGGCCTTCCCAAGGCGGGGACCCGCATCGCGGCGTGGCGCTGGGCGGTGTGGCTGCTCGCCCTCGTGGTCGTCGTGCTGCTCCAGGCACCGCTGCGGGGCGGCTTCGGAGCCGGACTGTGGCTGGGCGTCCCCGCCCTGTTCCTCGTGAGCACTGGCGTGTGGCTGTGGACGCAGCACCTCCTGCTCGCCAACCGGGTGCGGTGGCTGCCTCTGCTCCCCGGCTCTCTCCTGGGCGCCGCGGTCACCACCGCGCTCGGGCTCACGGCCCGGCTCTACATGCCGGGCGCACTCAACAGGGCCCTGGGGGAGTACGGCTCGCTGGGGCTCGTCCTCACCCTGCTGTCCTGGCTGATCGTGGTGTGCGGGGCGCTCACCTTCGCGTTCACCATCGGCGCCGTACTCGCGCAGGAACCCCCGCTGAACCGGTACTTCGGTACGGACGTCCGGAGAGCCGACGCGGGAACGCCGGAGTCCTGAGGACCACGGCCCGCCCGCGCCAGGGCCTCTCCCGCCCGGATCACGTCGGGCCGGCGGTGGAGCCGTCAACGGCCCCTTCCGCTGGCGCCCTTACGACATGTCGACAACCCGCCACCCCTGGCCCCTGCCCTCGGCCCGGCCTCGTCCCATAGATCTTTCGGGACGCAACCGACCGAAAGAGGGACCGTGCGACCACCCACCACCTCCCGAGGGCGAAGGCTTGCCGCCGTCGCCCTCACGGCCACCCTGGCCGGCTCCCTGCTGAGTCTGTCCGGCCCGCTCGCCCAGGCCGCGCAACCCGCGCCGACCGCGAAGATCCCGCACCCGCTCGGGGCCCGGAAGGCCGACGTACCCAAGGACGCCCGGCACGACAAGCTGGGTTCCCACGACCGCACCCTGCTGGAGAAGGCGCGGTCGGGCAAGAAGAAGACAATCACCGTCCTGCTCGCCGCGCCGAAGGGCCGCACCGGGCAACTCCGTGCCGACATCACCGGCCTGGGCGGGCACGTCGCCACCGCCGACGACCGGCTCGGCTACGTACGCGCCACCGTGCCGACGGAGAAGGCGGAGAAGCTGGCGGCGCTCGGCAGCGTCACGGCGATCGACCTCAGCGAGACGTTCGAGCTGCCGGACCCGTCTCCCGTCACGGCGGCCGACCGCAAGGACCCCGCGCCCGCGAAGACCGCGCCCGCGAAGACCGCGCCCGCGAAGACCGCGCCCGCGAAGACCGCGCCCGCCCCCGGCAAGGGAACCCCGGCCGCCAACCCGTACCTGCCGACCGCGGACACCGGAGCGGTCGACTTCGTCAAGGACCACCCCACCTGGGACGGCCGCGGCGTCACCGTCGGAATCCTCGACACCGGCGTGGACCCGGGCCACCCGGCGCTGCGGACCACCACGACCGGCGCCCCGAAGATCGCCGACTGGGTCACCGCCACCGACCCCGTGAGGACGGCGGCATGAAGCCGGCCCTTCTCGCGCCCGGCGCCGCCGTCTCCTCCATACCGACCTGGCTGCCCGGCTCGCCCGTCCCTCAGGCCGGCTATGAACTTCCCCCCGGGTACGCCCTGTTCAACGGCACCTCGATGGCCTCCCCGATGGCCACCGGTGACGCCGCCCTGATGCTCTCCGCAGCCGCCGCGACCGGACGCGAGGGCGTCACCCCGGCCGCCCTGCGCGCCGCGCTGACGGGCTCCGCACGCTTCCTCGACGACGAACCCGCGTACGCCCAGGGAGCCGGTCTCCTCTCCGTACCCGCCGCCTGGAAGACCCTTGCCGCGGGCAAGGGCCGCGGCAGGCCGACCGGGCCCACCGCCTACGACGTCGAGGCACCGGTCTGCGGCGCGCTGTCCGGAATGCTCGTCACCCCGGACAGCGGGGAGGGCGTCTACAACCGCTGTGCGCCCGAGGACGGCGGCCAGGTCACGGGCAAGTCCCGCACCTACGACGTCCGGCTCACCCGGACCGGTGAGGGCAGCACCCTCACCGAACTGTCCTGGCTCGGCAACGACGGCACCTTCGACGCGCCGAAGCGCGTCCGTCTGCGGCAGGGCGACACCACGACCGTGCCGGTCCGCGCACGTGCCAGGACCACGGGCGCCCACTCCGCCGTGCTGCGCGTCGACGATCCGGCCACGCCCGGCATCGACCGCATGGTGCTCGTCACCGTCGTCGTCGCGGAACGTCCCAGCAGCCCCGCCTACCGCGTCACCGCGTCGGGCGACGCCGTGCGCAATCGGACCCGTTCGGTGTTCGTCAGCGTCCCGAAGGGGGCTGCCGCGGTGCGCGTCGACCTGTCCCGTATCGCCGAAGGCTCCCAGACGCGCTTCCTTGCGGTCGACCCGCAGGGCATGCCGGCCGACGACACCGCGGCCGGCCGCTGCTACACCCACTACTCCGACGAGAAGGAGTGCGACCCCACGACCCGGGTGTACGAGCATCCGATGCCCGGTGTCTGGGAGTTCGAGGTGGAGAGCCGACGCACGTCACCCCTTCTGGAGAACCCCTGCCGGCTGACCACGACCGTCCAGGGCGCGACCGTCGACCCGCCGTCCGCCGTGGTCGCCGAGGCGGCACTGCATGCTCCGCTGGAGCGCGACGTCACCGCCGTCAACGGCTTCGCGCCCGTCCGCGCACACGCGGCCGGCGGTGCCCTGGGCGCCCTGGCGCAGGAGCGCCCCACGCTCGCCGACCAGCAGATGACCGGCAAGCAGATCGCCGTGCCGCGCGACGCCTCACGCTTCGAGGTGTCCATGGGCAACGCCTCCGACCCGAAGGCCGACCTGGACCTGTTCCTGGTATCCCAGGGCGGTGTGGTGGTCGGCTCTTCGACCAACGGCGGTTCCGAGGAGACGATCGCCGTCGACAGGCCCGCCCCCGGCTACTACCTGCTCTACATCGCCGGGGTGAGTGTGCCCTCCGGGAGCACGGAATTCGACATCCAGGACACGTTGTTCGCCGATTCGCTCGGCTCCACGACAGTGGAGGACGACACTCCCGTCGACCTCAGGTCCGGAGCAGCGCTGGACATCCGGGGCCGGATCGTCCCCGACACCCGGCCGCCCGCCGGCCGTCGCCTGGTGGGCGGTTTCTCCCTGGTCACCGACGACAACACGGTCATCGTCAGCTCCGACGTCCTGATCGGTGCGGTCACCCAGCCGAAGGCCGAGGTCACCGGGGAGTTCGGTCCCGCCATCGCCTTCGGCCTCGACGACCACGGCCGGGTCGTGGGATCCAAGCAGACGGCCGGCCGCTCCCAGCCGATCCGCTGGGACGCGGCGACCGGTGTCACCGCACTCGACAACGCAGGTGCCCGCGAGGGCCACGCGGCCGTGAACAACGCGGGCGTGGTCGTCGGTCACTCCCGCAAGGACGGTGGGCGCAGGGCGGTCGAGTGGGACCCGGACGGCACCATCACCGACCTCGGGACGCTTCCGGGCATGGCCGACAGCTTCGCGCGGGACATCAGCGAGGTCGGCACCGTCGTCGGCACCAGCGGCCACGACGCGTTCGTCATGAAGAAGGGCGGCACCATGACCCGGCTGCCCGACTTCGGTTTCAACGCGGACGCCCTCGCGGTCAACGAGGCGGGCTGGATCGTCGGCACCGCCGAGCTGCAGCCCGACGTCCCCACCGCGGTGGTGTGGGACCCGCAGGGCCGGATGTACGACCTTGCGGCCATGGTGGACGCCAAGCACTGGGCGCCGACCGAGGACATCGGGGTGAACAACCGCGGTGAGGTCGCCTTCTACGCCACGGACAGGACGGACGGCGGCTCGGTGAAGGTCGTCACCGCCAAGCTCCCCGGCTGACGCCGGGAGCGGGATGGGCGGACCGGGTTCACCGGATCCGCCCGTCCACCCTGTCCGGAGTCGCAGACCGTACCCGCCCCCGTGTTTCGCCGGTGTTACGCCACCCCCTGTGACCTGGGGAGACGCCTGACCTGTGGTTCTGTCGCGGGTTGGGTGGCCAACGCCGGGTATCCACAGCCCGGGTGCCGGCCCGGGCGGGCGGCCCGGACGGGCCGAAGGTCCTGGGTCCAGAATCGCGCCGGTGGGGCGTGACCGCGCGCATGGCCGTGTCCGCGTTGCGAGGCGGACGTTGAGCCGTACGTGGAGTTGGATGGCGTGGAGGGGGTGAGTGATCGTCAAACCTCCGTCCCCACTGTCGGGAAAACGACCACACGGCATCTCTGATGAGAAGCTCTCCATGGCATCGTCTGCCCGTCGCCCATAATAGGGTGAACTTCCCATTCGGAAATATTCTGACCCTACTGGGGCGGATCTGCTCGAAACCCTTCGGTGATGACGGCCTTGGGGTGGAGGCACAACAGAGAGGAGCAACCGTGACCGACTGGCACTTGCCCGAGGTGTTCCGAAGCACGTCTGGGCACGTTCACTGGGCACGTTTAGGCCAACCCGGCAAAGAGCCGGTCGTCCTTCTGCACGGGACCCCTTTTTCCTCGTACGTCTGGCGTTCCATTGCCCGCTCGCTTGCCCACCACCACCAGGTGTTCGTGTGGGACATGCCCGGCTACGGGATGTCGGAGAAGTCCGCCGGCCAAGATGTGTCCCTCGCTGCGCAGGGCCGGGTCTTCACGGAGCTTCTGAATCACTGGGGTCTGAAGGAACCCCTGGTGGTCGCACACGACTTCGGCGGCGCCGTGGCCTTGCGGGCGCATCTGCTGCACGGCATCCGCTACCGGGCGCTGACTCTGGTCGACCCGGTCGCACTGGCGCCCTGGGGGTCGCCCTTCTTCCGGCTTGTCGGACAGCACTCAGAGGTCTTCGAGCAACTGCCGCCCGCTCTGCATCGCGCTTTGGTGCGTGAGTACGTGAGTTCGGCAAGCAGTCCCGGCCTGGCCCCCGCTGTCCTCGACGAGCTCGTCCGGCCCTGGACCGATGAAATCGGCCAGGCGGCCTTCTACCGGCAGATCGCCCAGGCCGATCAGCGCTACACCGACGAGATCCAGGGCAAGTACGGTGAGATCGACGTTCCGACACTGGTTTGCTGGGGCCAGGACGACACCTGGATCCCCCTGGAGAAGGGGCGCGAGCTCGTGGGGCGCATCCCGGGCGCACGATTCGAACCGATCGCCGGATCAGGCCATCTCGTCCAGGAAGACGCACTCGCCGAACTGACGAACGCTCTCACCGCCTTTCTGAAGCACTGCCACTGACGTACAACAACCCTGTCGTGCAAGGCGGTTGGGCACAGGTTCCAGCACCCGCACCGGACGCTCGGCCGGGTTTGCCGGCCGAGCGTCCGGTGCGGGTGGCGGCTGAGGAGGTCCGGGCCACGACCGCGCAGCTCCGGAGTGGGGCCGCCCGGATCGCCTCAGCGGAAGTACCGCCGCGACGGGTTGTTCACGGTGTTCCGGGTGCTTCTGCCATGCCGGCGGCGAGGGTGGTGCCGTCGGCCGGGTCGATGAGGAGGAAGGACCCGGTGAGCCGGGAGTCGGCGTACGCGTCGAGCGCGACGGGTTCTGCCGTGTGCACCACGACCTGCCCGATGTCGTTGGCGACGAGCTGTCCGGGCGCCGGGTGCCGGGAAAGGTCGTTCAGGGTGAGCCGGGACGGAATCTCCTTCACGATCGCCTTGACCGTTCGCGTGGTGTGTTTGAGCAGTACCCGCTGTCCCACGGAGAGCGGCTGGTCGGCTACGTGGCAGACAAGGCCGGTGACTTCCTGCGAAAGGGCAGGCGCCGAGCCGAGCGGAGCAATGAGATCGCCCCGGGCGATGTCGATGTCGTCACGGATCCGCACGGTGACCGACTGCGGCGCCCTTGCGACCTCGACGGCCTCGCCGAGTGCGTCGATGCTCTCGATGGTGCTGGTCCGGCCCGATGGCAGTACGGTGATCTGTTCGCCGACGCGGAAGGCACCGGTGGCGATCTGGCCGGCGTAGCCCCGGTAGTCGGGGTGGCTGACGGACTGCGGGCGAATCACGTACTGGACGGGAAGACGTGCGTGGGCGGCGGTCCCGCGAGGGGAGACCGATACCGCCTCCAGGTGCTCCAGAACGGTGGGACCGCCGTACCAGTCCATATGGGCAGAGGGTTCGACCACGTTGTCCCCGGCGAGTGCTGAGATGGGTATCGCGGTGACTCCCGGAATGCCCAACTGGGAGGCGTAGGCGCTGAACTCCCCGGCGATCTCCGCGAATACGGGTTCGGCGTAGTCGACCAGATCCATCTTGTTCGCGGCGAGGACGACGTGCGGAACACGCAACAGGGCGGCGATCGCCGCATGGCGTCGGGTCTGTTCGACGACACCGTTGCGGGCATCGACGAGAACGATGGCGAGTTCGGCCGTTGACGCACCCGTGACCATGTTCCGGGTGTACTCCACGTGGCCAGGAGTGTCGGCCAGTATGAACCGTCGGCGCGCGGTGGCGAAGTAGCGGTAGGCGACGTCGATGGTGATGCCCTGCTCGCGTTCGGCGCGCAGGCCGTCGGTGAGGAGTGCCAGGTCGGGTACGTCCTGACCGCGGTTGCGGGATACGTGCTCGACGGCCTCCAACTGGTCTGCCAGGACCGACTTCGAGTCGTGCAGAAGACGTCCGACAAGGGTGGACTTGCCGTCGTCGACGGAGCCCGCGGTCGCGAAACGTAGTGTGTCGATGGCCATGGTCAGAAGTACCCCTCGCGCTTGCGGTCTTCCATCGCGGATTCGGACATCTTGTCGTCGGCGCGGGTGGCGCCCCGCTCGGTGAGCCTGGACGCGGCGATCTCGGCGATGACGGCGTCCAGGGTGGCAGCGTCGGAATCGACCGCCCCGGTGCAGGACATGTCGCCGACGGTGCGGTAGCGGACCAGGCGCGTCTCGACCGGTTCGGACCCCGTGGGACCGCCCCATTCGCCCGGGGTGAGCCACATACCGCCGCGGGAGAACACCTCGCGCTCATGAGCGTAGTAGATCTCGGGGAGTTCGATCTTTTCGCGGGCGATGTACTGCCACACATCCAACTCGGTCCAGTTCGACAGGGGGAACACGCGGACATGCTCGCCGGGGGCGTGGCGGCCGTTGTAGAGCTGCCACAGTTCGGGGCGCTGCCGGCGAGGGTCCCACTGGGAGAACGCGTCGCGCAGGCTGAACACGCGCTCCTTGGCCCGGGCCTTCTCCTCGTCGCGGCGGCCACCGCCGAACACCGCGTCGAACCGTTCGGACTGGATCTTTTCGGTCAGAGGGAGTGTCTGGAGGGGGTTGCGGGTTCCGTCGGGACGTTCACGCAGGACTCCGCGGTCTATGTACTCCTGCACGGAGGCGATGTGCAGACGTAACCCGTGCCGTTCCACCGCGTGGTCCCGGTAGGCGAGTACCTCGGGGAAGTTGTGGCCGGTATCCACATGCAGGAGGGAGAAGGGAATGGCGGCGGGAGCGAAGGCTTTGAGGGCGAGGTGGAGCATCACGATGGAGTCCTTGCCACCGGAGAAGAGGACCACCGGTCGCTCGAACTCGCCCGCGACCTCACGGAAGATGTGCACAGCCTCCGACTCGAGTGAGTCCAGGTGGCTGAGCGCGAAGGGGCCGTCCAGGCCCTCGGCGGCAGTCGTCATACCAGACCCCTCTCGGTGAGCAGCGCGCGCAGGGCCGCGGTGGACTCGTCGATGGACTGGGTGTGGGTCTCGATACGCAGGTCGGGGGTGACCGGCGCCTCGTAGGGATCGTCGACTCCGGTCAGGCCGGATATTTCGCCGGCTGCCTGCTGTGCGTACAGGCCCTTCACATCGCGCAGCGAGCACACCTCGACCGGAGTTGCCACATGCACCTCAAGGTAGGGCGTATCGCTGGCCGAATGGCGCTTGCGCACAGCCTCCCGGCTGTCGGCATACGGTGCGATGACGGGGACGATCGCGGTGATTCCGTTGCGCGCCAGGACCTCGGCCACCATGCCGATCCGCTGCACGTTGGCGTGCCGGTCCTCGCGGGTGAAACCGAGCCCCTCCGACAGGAACGTGCGGATCTCGTCGCCGTCCAGCACCTCCACTCGGCGGCCTTCGGCGCGCAACGTCCCGGCGAGCGCTGTCGCCAGGGTGGTCTTGCCCGCGCTGGGCAGGCCCGTCAGCCATACCGTGGCACCTGGCCGGCAGGTGCAGAACACTTGGTTTACCATCGGTAACCTTCCGTTGCGGGGGCGTCGGCCGTGCTGGAGATGTCAACTGACGGACGGTGAAGCTTCTTTGTGGGGGTTCATGGCGGGAGCCTTCCCGTCCAGCGCGCTCTCCGCAGACCCCTCGCGGGGGAGTTGCAGGGTGAGGAAGCCGAGAACCACCGCCACCACCGCTACGACGACGTAGTACCACATGAAATCGCCGGTGATGTTCTTCAGGATTCCTGCGGTGTAATTTCCGGCGATTCCGCCGACCCCCTGTGTCACGTTCGTGACTCCGAAGATGACGGTGGCCGCCGCACCGGACGCCGATTTCGAAACGTAGGCGGGCACCAGACCGTAGATCGGGTAGAACGCGAGAGCGAAGAGGACGCCGGACACCATGGGCAGGAATCCGAAGGGTGCCACGGCGAGCAGGAGCGAAGAAGTGAAGAAGAGCGTGTAGCAGAGGACGAGGGATGCGCGAACGCCGATGCGGTCGGAGAGCCAGCCGACGGCGAATCCGGCGAACATACCGATGATTCCGATGGTCCCCCAGACCTGCGCGGCGAAGTCGATGTCAAATCCCAGACCTTCGCGCAGATAGGGCGAGAGATAGTTCTGGAACGGCATGCAGGCGAATCCGTTGAGGAACTTGATGATCCAGACGATGACCACCCATCGCACCAGCACCATGCGCCAGCCGGCGCGGGCGCTGGTGTCGTGGGCGCCGTCCTCGGCCGCGTTCTCGGCCGCGTTCTCGGCCCCGGAGGAACCCGCGTCCGTGGGCCTGCCGTCGCTGTCCGCCGCCGCCGGACCCTCTTCCGCCGCGGAACGGAAGAGGCCGAGGCGGAAGAAGGTCATGGTGGCCACCGCGGTCACCATGAGGGTGCCGAATCCCACCGAGTACCACAGGCCTCGCCAGTTGTCGTTCTGGACGAAGCTCGGAACCAGCATGCTGTTGACGACGACTCCGTAGCTGGTGCCACTGGAGACCAGACCGAGGACCTTGCCGCGGTGCCGGTAGTCGATGACCCGGCCGACGATCTCGACGAGTGGTACGTACACGGAGGCTGCCGTACCACCCATGATGGTCAGCAGAATCGCGATCACGACGATGCTGTCGGTCGTCGGAATCAGGATCAGGCACAGGCTGCACAGGGCCACCGAGCCGATCGTCACCTGGCCGCCGCCGATGCGGGTGGAGAGCCACGTCCCGAGCAGGGCGAACACCAGAAATCCGAACTGGCCGGCGGCGGTGATGGTGCCGACCACCGTGTAGTCGAATCCGAGGTCTTTGCGCATGTCGGTGACGAGTTGCGCGAAGAGGTAGAAACCGAATCCGTAGGTGGCCGCCACGAAGCTGGTCAGCAGTGCGGTGATGACGAATCCAGCGACCGGGGAGAACCGCTGAGAGGATTGCGGGCTTTTGGTTTTCTTGGTATTCACTGCCGTTGTGGCCTTTCTGGCTGCCGTGCTTCCGCCTGTCGAGAACTCGTGCTGCGGCAGGCTTTGATGTGCGTGACGCCCCTCCCGATGCCCTCAGGGTTTACGGGCCACTTGGATGACGAAGTCGACATCGTCCATGTCGAAGGACTCCTGGAAGTCGCCGAAGGTCTGGATGGTGTCGAATCCGGATTCGATCAGCAGGCCGGAGAGCTCAGCCGCGAGAATGGGATAGACATCCAGGTGATGGGTAGTGCCGTCCTGGAAGTTGTACTGGAACCGGCACAGTTCCGCGTCGACGTAGGCGACGCTGACGGTTGCGCCGGTTCCGCAGTAGTAGTAATTGCCGGTGCTCTGATACTGGTGGCGGCGGATGGCGTCGAAATTCCGGTGGTCGACGATGAGGACACCACCCGGGTTCAGGGCCTCGTAGAACTCCTTGAGCACCGCCCTGCGATCCTCTTCCTGGAACAGGTGCGGGAAAGAGCTGCCCAGGCACACGATCGCGTCGTAGCGGCGGGCCACGTGACGGCGGAGACTGCGCCAGTCGGCCTGCAGGATGTCGAAGGTCTGGCCGTGCCGTGCGGCGTTGAGCCGGGTGTGCTCGACCATCCGGGCGCTGCCGTCGGCGGCGGTGATGTCGAATCCGGCCTGTGCGAGGGTGACCGCGTGGTAGCCGGTGCCGGCGGCGACGTCCAGCACATGCCGGGCCTCGACGCCGTGCAGGAGTTCGGTGAAGAAGTCCTGTTCGCCGGCCCGGCGCCGGTCCCAGTCGATCAGCTGGTCCCACAGCTCCACCAGGGTGGGGATGTACTGGCCTTCGAAGTCCTCCGAGGCGGTGGGACGTTCGTGAGCCGGAACCTGCGGGCCGGGGGCGGACGGAGAGGGCAGCCGCCCGTCGGCAGATGACCGGTGGCCGGTGTGTGTGGCGGGAGTGGTCATGGTGGTCCTCCAGCTCTGAGCGGTGTTGGTCGGATCGGATGCGGCCCGGCTGGGGAGGGCGACGGGCCGCGGCTGGGCGAACCCGGCGGTGGGTGTGGGCCCGGATTCATACGGGTGCGATGCCGGTGTGCGACGTACGGCACGAGCTCATCGGAATGTGTCCGCGAACGCCGCGTACTTCGCGGCGAGCTCCTCGGCCCATTCACCGGCGTCGCCGAGCTTCATGCTGGTGCACTCGTAGCCGAGCAGACGCTTCATGACAGCCATCTCCGGCGCGGCGAAGTGCACTGTTCCGTCGTCGTCGATGCGGTCGATGCCGTCGGCTCGCTGGCACTCCTCGTTGATCCGGACGGCCTCTTCGCGGTCCAGCCCCTCGGGCAGGTCGAGGGTGCCGCCGTCACGATGGACGCGAACCGGGTACCCGCCCGGCAGGCCACCCGGTGCGGGGGCGTGTGCGAGCACGCCACTGTCGGTGGCCATGCCCCTGAGTACGCGTACGGCGGACGAGGCGGTCAGCAGCTGGCCGTCGACTCCGCCGATCCGCTTGAGCCGGTTGTCGAGCTGGGCGAAGAGGGCGACGTGATCCAGCTCCGCGGTGCCGGCATGTCCCGACAAGGCCGCTGAGAGGTGGTAGGCGCCCTTCCCGGCGTCACCGAAGCGCGGCACGTAGTGGCTGAAATAGTGCTGTGCGGTGAGCCGCAGTTCGACCTGCGAGGGGTGTGCGTCGAGCAGGTGAGCAGCGCCGAGGGTCAGTGCGGGAACGATGTTGGCCACGTTGCCGACGCCGATCGTGGGGGCCAGCCCCACCTTGCCGAGGACCGGACCGACGGCGTCGGGGAACGAGGCGTTCACCACCCTGGTGTCCGCCCCCGATTTCCGTACCGCCTGCATCAGCAGGTGGTTGAGGGTCAGGTGCATGGGCAGCCAGGGACCGAACTGGGCTTCGTCGAGACTCTCGAACGTGGCCTTCGGCAGGGCTGTGATGACGCGCCAGGACTGGAGAGAGGCGCCCATGAAGATGATGTCGGGGCGGACCTTCGCGAGAGTCTCGGCGGTGGAGTCGACATCACGGAGATCGATGTGGGCGACATCGACGGAGCCGTGCAGACCGAGGTTGGCTGCCGTGAAGAGAGCCAGGTTGCCGCGCCTGCGGATCATCTCGGTGTCCCGGCCGGCCAGGACGACCCGGTTCGTCGCAGCGTCCGAGAGGAGCATGGTGAGCACCTTGGCACTCAGGTCGCCCATGCCCAGCAGCATGATCAGCGGCTTGTCGGGACGGTCGGTCGGTGAAGTCATGGAATGCCTCCATGGCGTACGGAGAGGGGACGGCGGCGGACCGGTGTCCGCCGTGTGGTGCGCCGGAGCCGCACCCGCGGTCGGTTCAGCGCGGGTAGGACCCGTTGTCGGCCCGCAACAGCGCGCCGGTGAGCGTCCGGGACGCGTCACTGAGCAGGTAGGCGCACACATCGGCCACGTACTCGGGGAGGATGTCGCCGTCGAGCTGTTCCTGACGCTTGTACTCGGCGTACCGGTAATCCGGTATCCGGTCGGCGATCGCGGTGTTGACGATGAGACCGGGTGAGACCACATTGACCCGGATGTACGGGGCGAAGTTCATGGCGTTGGACTTGGTGAGGCCGATGACACCCGCCTTGACCGTGCCGTAGAGGGCGTCGGAGCTGCCCACCTCACCCGCGACGGAAGCCAGGTTGACGATGGCGCCTCGCCTCTTGGCGGGCAGCAGATGGTCGGCGAAACGGCGGGAGAGCCATACGGGGCCCTTGACGTTCACGGCGATGACCCGCTCGATGGTGGCGTCGTCGTACTCCCAGACCGGCTGACCGAGGTAGAGACCGGCGTTGTTGACGAGACCGTCCACCTCGGGGTGCGCGGCGAGGACCTGGTCCATGAACGCGTCGCACGCCTCGTGCGACGCGACATCGGTGACGTGGGTCTCCAGAGCCCGTCCGTGGTGCAGGCCGGCCAGCGACTTCAGCCCCGGCTCGTCGATGTCGCAGGTGATGACGGTCTTCCCGTCGTCCAGCAGCCGGCCCACCAGGGCACGGCCGACGCCGCTTGCCCCGCCGGTGACGATCACGGTGGTGACGCTCACAGGACTACCTCCTCGGCCGGCTGTAGCCGGAACTGGTCCAGATGCTCGTAGAAGGGGCGGCTGAACTGCTCGAACGCGCGCAGCTCGGGACGCGACTCGTAGGTGAAGCGGTAGGAGCGCTTGGGAATGCCGACGCCACTGCTGGCGGCGACGTCCGTGTGCCAACCGCTCCACGTTGCCCACTGCGGCTGCTCGCCGGCGCTCCATCGGAGAGCTTCGGGCAGGAAGGGGATGCCGACCGCATCGCAGTAGGCGGAGAGGGTGGCTGCCGGCCTCGCCGCGAGGTCCGCCGCGTTGATGACCACGGGTGTGGTGCCGGTCAGGTCGCGGACGAGGTCGAAGGTCCGGGCCAACTGCTCGTATCCGAGCACCTCCCGGGTGAGCCCGGGGTGCACCGTGGCATGGGAGAGGACACCTTCCTCGGGATCCCGGATCAGGAAGGTGTTCACCTGACCGAGCAGGTAGTCGGGGTCCTTGAGGAGATGATCGAGGCAGTGGTACGGGAAGTCCTTGTGGAACACCGGGCCGTCCAGCCGCGCGGCCTCCATCATCTGCTTGATCTCGGGATAGGTGAGCGGGTGGTCCGGGTCGGGGTTCTTGTGCGGGATGGCAGCCCGCTCCTCGTGCATGAAGAACACGTAGGCAAAGGCCTCGTGGAAGACCTGGAAGTCGCGACGTTCGATGAACGAGCGCTCCAACGCGGTCGACATCGAGCGGGGGTGACTCCAGAGCGCGATGGATTTGTGCATGAAACCTCTCTTCGAGGATGGACGTCCGCTGTCGGCGTGGAACGCTCAGACGAGCAGCAGGGGACGCGCGGGGGACAGCGCCGTCTGGAACTGGTGGGCGACGAAGTCGATCAACTTCCGTGTGTTCGACATGACTTCGGCGTACGTCGAAACGAAGGGCCCGTAGTGTGCGAACTCCTCGGGGGCCATGCCCTGAGGGTCGTAGGCCCGTAGGAAGGAGGGAAGCCACATCAGCTTCTCCAGCACGTCGGCGGGCACCTCCCGCTCGATGGCGGCAGGGTCGAAGACCGGTAGTTCGCTCTCGCGTCGCATGAGATCCGCTATGAACTGCGGTTTGCAGGTGTAGGCGACTGCGCCCCCCGCGCTCTCCTCCAGATGCATGCTCAGAGTGCCGGCGCCGGGCTCGTCGGCCTCCAGACTGGAAAGCAGAGGCTTGACCGGGTGCCCGTTCTCCGCGATCAGCCGGTGGATCCGCTTGAGGACGGCGACCCCGGCCCACCGCAGGTCGGTGGCCGAGAGTTCGATGTCGCGGATCGCCGCCTCGTACCGCAGGTCGTTGTTGGCGTCGAACCGGCCGATCATGTGAGTGAAGACGGCACGCCAACGACGGGTGCCGATGCCGTGGGCACGGGCCTCGGCCAGCCCCGCCTCCACGGCCTCGGTGCACGCCATGAACTGAGGGACCGTGTACGAGAGAGTGGAGTTGATGGAGATGCCGCGCGCCACGAGCTGCCGGATCACCTGGTATCCCTGCTTCGTGCCGGGAACCTTGATCATGAGGTTGGGGCATATGCGGGCGATGCGCAGGGCCTGTTCCAGCATGAGATCGGCGTCGAGCATGTGGCGGGGGTCGAGTTGCCCGGACACCCAGCCGAACCTTCCTTCGGTGGCGTGCCAGATCGGCAGCATCTCGCGTGCCGCGCGGCGCAGCGCCTCCTCGTACACGAGCACGAAGGTGCTCTCCACGCCGGGGGTCAGTTGGTAGCGGATGAGCTCCTGGATGTCGCTGCGCCAGCTCTCCGGCGCGGCCAGAACACTTTTCGCGACCAGCGACGGATTCGTGGTGATCCCGCGGACCAGGGACCGTTCGGGCGTGGTGGGACAGAGGAACCGGTCCAGTTGCTCCTGCCAGCGGCTCCTGGTGCCGTCGTTGGGTGCGCTGTCCAGTTGCTCACGACGCCAGCGGGGGAAGTCGAGCGGCGAGGAGTCCCACCAGATCTCCGTCGACTCATTGGCCTGTTGTAGCTCATGAAGAACACTCGGCATACGGATCGTGCCTTTCCGTCTCAGTTTCTCTGGAGGGATCAGCGCCGCGTGGGGCAGGGAGTCCGGTCACAGAGCGGTGCGGGCGTGGGGGAGGCCGGCTGTCCACGTGCTCAGCAGGCCGGGCAGATCCGTCATGCGGCCGAAGGCGGTCGCCCCCTCGGAGACGAGGGCGGACGAGGTCTCGCTGTGCGGAGAGACGTAGGCGAACACCTTCATGCCGGCCGCGATTCCGGCCCGCACGCCTACGAGGCTGTCCTCGACCACGGCGCAGTGCCCGGGGGCCACACCTTGGTCGGCCGCGGCGTGGAGGAAGAGTCCGGGGTCCGGCTTCCAGCTGCCGACCTCGTAGGCGCTGTAGATGCGGTCGCGGAAGTGGGGGAGGAGGCCGGTCAGTCCGAGAGTATGGAGGATCTTCTCCCGGGGCGCGCTGGACGCGGTGCAGAAGGGGATTTCAAGCCCCTCCAGGACCTCCCCGACCCGGGGAATGGGCTGAAGGTCGCTCGTGAAGAGCTCCGCACATCTGTCTCGGAACAACGGGATGAAATCCGCGGGCAGTGGCCGGCCCAGCAGGGCCTCCAGTTGTCCCACCCATTCGGAGACCTTGCGGCCCCGAATGAAATCCAATGCCTGTTCCGGCGGAAAGTCAATACCCTCGGTGGCGACCATGTCCCCCATCACCCGTGCACTCAGTGATTCGCTGTCGACCAGAACTCCGTCACAGTCGAATATGACCAGGCCCTTCGTCATGATGACGTCTCTCCCTGTCCTGTGTGCGGTGCTCCGACGGCATGTGGGGGTGGCGGTGTGCTCTTTTGAAATCTTCTGACGGTGGGACCGGACCAGTGGATCAGAACGCTCTAACGATCCGCTTAGCGTTCGGTATCGAACGCTTCCATGACTCCGTATAGCGGGGCAATTCGGGCGCACGTGACAGAGTCTGCCGGTAATTCTGGGAACGAACCCCTGGCGTGACTAGCGTTCTCTCATGGGCCGGGGAAAATGCACGGAAGAGTGCGGTCCGTTGTCCTCCCGGGTTTCCCGGCGAGAGCCATGACGGGACAGCCATCGGACGGGGCTGCCTTGGCCGCGGGATTCTCCGGTCCGGTACTTACGCGAGAGGGAGTTCGATGAAATTCGCAGTTCTCGGCCCGCTGTCCCTGACGGATGACAACGGCTCTCTGCTCCCGACGCCCCCCAAGACCCGGCAGCTGCTGGCGCTCCTGCTGCTCAACGCGAACTCTCTGGTGACGCTGGAAACCTGTGTGCGGGAGCTGTGGGGCGACGCGTCGCCCCGGAGTGCGGTGCAGAGCGTGCACACCCGGATCTTCCAGATACGACAAGCACTGGCGGGCGGCCCCGCCGGCCCGTCCACGGCCGAGAGCAAGCGCATTCTGGAAACCCATCACCAGGGGTACCTGCTGCAAGTCGAAAAGGATTCCATCGATCTGGACATACTCAGTGCCCACGTCGCCCGATTCGGAATTTCTCAAGGGGCGGGTGACGATCGAGGAATCTCCGTCGAACTTCGTGCAGCGCTGGGTCTCTGGACCGGTTCCACGCTCATGGATATTCGGCAGGGGCCTTGCATAGAGGTGCATGTGGCGGGTCTGGAGGATCTTCGTATGACACTTCTTGAGCAGTGCATCGAGGCGGAGTTGAGACTCGGAATGCATCATCGCCTGCTGTCGGAGCTGAGTACGCTCGTCTCCCGGCACTCGATGCACGAGAATTTCCACGCGCAATACATGATCGCGCTCTACAGGTCGGGTCGGACCGCGGATTCGCTCAACATCTACCACAGGCTTCGCCGGACGCTCGCTCGGGAACTCGGAATCGAACCTTCGCACCGGATGAAGCAGTTGCAGACCGCTGTACTGACCGAGAGCGAAAGGCTCGACATGGCCGCGCACAGCAGGGCGGGCTTGTCCGTGGATCTCGTGGTGAGCTCATGACGCAGATGGGTACCGCGATCCCGCTGTCCACGCATCACCCCGGAGAGCTCCACCACGATCCGCACCAGCCGTGGCCCGCCAACGGTCGCGACGTCAGCGACTGAGGAGAACGTACGTGCCAGCCGTGGAAGTGCACTCGGCGCCCGACCGCAGCTCCGGAAGCGGGCCCGCCAAGGATGACGCCACACGCATCCGCCGGTTCGAAACGAAGATCGCCGTCTGCGCCGGCGGTGGTGAAGCCTGCGACGGCTGGGTGCTGGGTGTTGTCGGCGCGGCGCTCCCGCTCGCCCGCCACGACCTGCAGCTCACCCCGGTGTGGGCCGGACTCATCGGCTCCGCGTCGCTGATCGGCCTGTTCTTCGGCGGGCTGGTCTTCGGATGGGTCACGGACAAGGTCGGCCGCCAGAAGATGTACCTCATCGACCTGGTGGTCTTTCTCATCGGCTCGCTGCTGCAACTCGTTGTCCAGGACTCCGCGCAACTGCTGGCCGTACGCTTGGTGATGGGGGCTGCCGTGGGCGCCGACTACGCCATCGCCGGCGCGCTCGTTGCCGAGTTCGCACCGCCGGCACGACGGGGACGACTGCTGGCCTCCTTGATCGTCTACTGGTACGCCGGCTACACCATGGCCGTCGGGCTCGGCCTCGCCGTGACCTCCTTCACCGACGACCCGTCCGCTTGGCGGTGGATCCTGGCCAGCAGCGCAGTTCCGTGTCTCGTGGTGCTGCTCGCGCGCCTGGGCACCCCGGAGTCCCCGTCCTGGCTGGCGGGAAAGGGCCGAATGGCGGAAGCCGAGGAGATCAGCCGGCGCTGGCTCGGCCGGGGGGCGGAGCAGCCCCCGCCCGCCGATCTTTCCGTACGCACCCGGCACAGCACGCTGTTCACCCCGGCGTATCGCCGGCGCACGGCGTTCGTCAGCCTGTTCTGGCTCTGCCAGGTCACGCCCTTCTTCGCCGTCTCCACGTTCGTACCGCAGGTTTTCGATCTGCTGGGCGCACCGGCCGGACGGGCAGGCGAGCTGCTGCTCAACGTCTTCCTGATGGCGGGATGTCTGGCCGGCATGATCGTCATCAACCGGGTCTCGCGACGCGCTCTGCTCCTGTGGCCGTTCTGTGTCACGGCGGCTGCCCTGCTGCTCCTCGGTCTCTGGCATGAGGCACATCCGGGAGTCGTCGCGGCCGGCTTCGGCGTCTTCGCCCTGTTTCACGCGGGATCGAGTGTGCTGCAGGCTGTCTATCCCAGCGAGGTGTTCCCCACGGGGATCAGGGCCACCGGCATCGGATTCGCCGCTGCGGCGAGCCGGATAGGCGCGGCCCTGGGCACTTTCCTCGTGCCGTTGGGACTCGAAGCCTGGGGAGTCGGCGCAGTCATGTTGATCAGTTGCGCGATCTCGGTGCTGGGCGCCGTGGTGACGGTTGCTTGGGCTCCCCACGCCGATGATCCGGAACTGCCGCGGATGAGCAGCTCCGGGGCACCCTGATCGGTCCCGTCGGCCAAGGGCTCCTCGCAAGGTTCCGTCGGCCAGGGCCCGTCGGCCGAGGCCCTGTCGCAAGGCCCCGTTTTGGCCAAGGGCCGTCCCATAGGCAACACCGCGCCCCACCACTGATCTGGATCCCCTTTCACTGAATCCTCCCCCATTCGATGAGGAGTGCCATGTCTCGCCGCCTGTTCACCTCGGAGTCCGTGACCGAGGGTCATCCCGACAAGATCGCTGACCAGATCAGCGACACGATTCTCGACGCGCTTCTGCGCGAGGACCCGACGTCGCGCGTCGCCGTCGA
>NZ_JBVHOQ010000062.1:0-37726 GCF_055568375.1 Streptomyces sp. NPDC026062 | reverse complement strand
AGATCTTCCGAAGATCCCGCATCAGCCCCAACCGCATGAGCGTCATCACGAAAGCCGTCCTCACCCTGGAGAGGCAACGCTGAAAATGCTCACTGGCCTGCCCGATCAAGTAGAGGGACTTGAGCCGGGAGTGCAGCGGCAGCTCGCCGACGCTTCCGACCGCGAAGCGGTGGCCGAGAATCAGGGTGCTTGCCGTGAACGGTTCCAGCTGCCCCGCTGACAGCTCGGGATGCAGCTGGACCAGGGAGAGCCAGGTCAGCGGGAGGCCGTACAGCGGACTCAGATCGCGAACCTCCGGGCACTGGCTGAACCCGGCCTCGGTGAGCGAGCGCATCGAGGCCACGGGGGAGATATCGGTCAGCTCTCTGTTGTCGAAGACGAAGAGCCTTTTCAGCTCCCGGCGGGACACCAGCGAGGACAGGTCGCGATGGCTGCCCTGCAGACGGACCGACCGGGCCTCGGGAACGTGGCGCAGCGCACTCAGCTGCTCCGCGGTGGCGGCGGAGACATGGGGCCGTTCCCAGGTCTGTGCGGCCAGGATCTCCCGTGCGTACGTCTCGGCATCGAAGGCACCCCATGCCTCGCACAGATGTGCGGCCACCCATGTCCGCTCGTCCTCCCGGTACTGCCTGATCACCTCGTACGCCGCATCGCCGCCCACCAGACCCGCCGTCATCACCACGTACCCCGCCGCGTACTCCCCTTCCACGTCGGCGGGGCCCGGCAGCAGTTCGAGGACCAGCTCGCCCACGGCCGCCAGCTGTTCCGCCTCCTCGCGTGTGCGTGGTGGCAGCAACTCCTCCGTCCGGCGCCGGACGTCCTCCCGCACGACGGCGTCCAGTTCCGGCGCGTGTTCCACGCTCGCCGCCGCCAGCAGTACGAGCCGGTGGCGGTACGTGGGCGTGCGGTCCGCCCGCTTCAGCAGCTGCCGCAGCAGCCGGTCACGTTCGTCCGGGCGGGCGTGCCCCACCGCCATCTGCACCACGTCGTGCCACTGGTCGTCGTGCGCGTGTTTGACCAGCACCCCGAAGTCACGGGCCTCCACGGCCGCCTTCGCTCCCAGGTAGTCCTGGAAGGTCCGGTGCACGAACCCGACCGCCCCCGGCGCGGGTTCCCGCAGCAGCCCGCTCCTGATCAGGAGGTGCGCGAACACGTTCTCGGGGCTGCCCTGGATCTGGGACATGGCCGCCAGCCACTCCGTCACCATCGCCAGGGCCTCGTCGTGGTCGGCCTCCGCCTGACCGTTGCGGATCAGCCAGTACGCCAGCCGCTGCAACAGCGCCGTCTGTTCGTCCCTGGTCAGGTCCACGCCCTCGACCCCGGTGATGTCGCGTTCCGTGTCACGCCGCACGAGCAGCATGTCCAGCGCGGCGTCGTACAGCTCCTTGCGCGCACGCGGAAGCTGTGTGCGCCGGTCCCGGTTCAGGGCACACAGCAGCGCGCACATCAGCGGGTTCGTCGCGAGCCGGCCCAGGTCGCGCCGGGTCCCCACGGCGTGACGCAGCGAGGCCTCGTACGCATCGAGCCGCTCGCGTTCCTCGTCCGACCGGCACTCGGAGCGCGCGGCCGTGTGCCAGTGGTCGACGAAGGCGCGGATGTCCTTCGTCGACATCGGCATCAGGGAGTGCGCCTCGAACCCGGAGTCGGACAGCCAGCTCTCCGGAACGGCGGACGGCCGGGTCGTCACCACGTAACGGGACTTCGGGTACGCGGTCAGCAGGTCCCTCAGCCACTTCTCGGTACGCCGGCGCAGCCGTTCGGGGACCTCGTCGACCCCGTCCACCAGCACCAGGCCGCGCCCTTCGGACAGCAGCCGGTCCACCCATCCGGCGGGCGCCGCGCCATGCAGCGGGATGCCCGCCGCGCGCAGGAAGTCCTCCGGGCCCGGCAGCTTCCCGTCCGATGTGAACGCGCGCAGGCGCAGGACGAACGGTACGCAGCGGTTCCAGTCGGCGAGCTCTTCGTCGAACGTCTGACGGGCCGCGTTCACCGCCAGCCACTGGACGAGGGTGCTCTTGCCCGAACCGGCCGGCCCCCGCAGCAGCAGTCGGCCGGTCCCCGCGAGGGCCTGCTCCGCCGTGACCGTCACCCGCTCCGGCGCGGTCACCTCCCACCACTCCGGATCGCTGTCCCGGGAGCTCACGGACAGGCTGATGTAGCCCGTCTCCAGGGGCCACTCGCCCGCCGACCGCCCCAGCGTCAGCCCGAAGAGCCCGATCCGGCTGTGCGCCGAGGCCACGAACTCCGTGTACCGCCGCTCGAAGTCCAGCGCCGCCGCGTCCGGGCGCGGCCCCAGCCGGTCCCGTACGTCCGCCACCAGCTCCCGGGTCCGCCCCGCCGCACGGGTCTGCTCCACGGCCGCCCGAGCCACGAACGACGGTTCGGCGGTCAGCTGCTCCACGACATGCGCACAGCACCGGACCAGCAGCTCCCCGTACAGATCCGTCGCCCGCTCCGAGAGCCCGGCGGCGGGTGGGGCCAGTTCGGCCGCCAGCCGGTCCGGGGCCAGGTCCACGGCGAACAGCCGGTCCGCCGTCAGCGCGCCCGCCGCCGCTAAGGTGTCCCGCACCGCCTCCACGGCGGCCAGCCGCTCGTGCTCCGGCAGGCTCGCGTACGACTCCGCCAGCCGGCCGCCGAGCACCGTCGCCAGCCGGTCCGGCTTGGCCGGCCGGGGCAGCGGGCGCACCGGGTCGGGGACGAGTCCGGCTCCGGGCTTCGGGGCCACCAGCGACCTGGCCACCGTGCCGAGCACCGTCGTCGCGAGCCGGATCAGCGCAACTTCCAGACCGTGCAAGGCAGTTCCCCCTCATGTCGGACTCCGGTGGAGGGATCGTACGACGGCCGCCCTGTCGGAAGGTGCCAAAGACCGCTGACACCATGTCTCGCATACTTGTTGGTAACAACGTCTGGTCCGGGGCCGACCTGCGGCTCTACGGTGCACTCATGCCGACGAACCTGCCCGATGTAGTGCTCTGGTCCATACCGGCCTTCGTCCTGCTCACCGTCGTGGAAATGGCGCTCCACCACTTCCACCCCGACGAGGAGGCCGCCGGATACGAGACGAAGGACGCCGTCACCAGCATCACCATGGGGCTGGGCAGTCTGGCCTTCGACCTGCTGTGGAAAGTGCCCATCGTCGCCGTCTACACCGCGGTGTACGAACTGACCCCGCTCCGGGTCCCCGTCCTGTGGTGGACCGTCCTGCTGATGCTGCTGGCCCAGGACTTCTTCTACTACTGGTCCCACCGCGGCCACCACGTCATCAGGATCCTCTGGGCCTGCCACGTGGTCCACCACTCCAGCCGCAAGTTCAACCTCTCCACCGCGCTGCGCCAGCCCTGGACCTCGCTGACCGTGTGGCCGTTCTACCTCCCGCTCATCGCCTGCGGTGTCCACCCCGCGGCGCTCGCCTTCTGCCAGTCGGCCAACCTCGTCTACCAGTTCTGGGTGCACACCGAGCGCGTCGACAAGCTGCCCCGCCCGTTCGAGTACGTACTGAACACGCCGTCCCACCACCGGGTGCACCACGCCTCCCAGGGCGGCTACCTCGACCGCAACTTCGGCGGCATCCTGATCGTGTGGGACCGGTGGTTCGGGTCCTTCACGAAGGAGACGGAGCGGCCGGTGTTCGGGCTCACCAAGAACATCGACACGTTCAACCCGTTGCGCGTCGCCACCCACGAGTACGTCGCGATCGCCCGTGACGTGCGCGCCGCGGGCAGCTGGGGCGAGCGGGCCGGGCGGGTCTTCCGCGGGCCCGGCTGGCAGCCCGCCAAGGCCGCGGGCACCCACGAGGCCGCCCCCGTGCGGGAGCGCACCGGATGAGCGCCGGCCCGCTCCCGGACGGCCGTCGGGAGCGCCTCGTACGCCTCCTGCTCCTCGCCTTCCTCGTCGCGTGCGCCGCCGATCTCGCCGGGGTCCTCGCCGGCATCGGCGCCCTGCACTTCGCCGCCAAGCCGCTGCTGATGCCACTGCTCGCCGCGTACGCCGCCGCCCGGCGCGGGCCCAGGCCGCTGATCGCCGCACTGCTCTGCGGCTGGGCCGGCGACGTGTTCCTGCTGGCCGACGACGACCTCGCCTTCCTCATCGGGATGGGCGGCTTCGCCGCGGGGCACATCTGCTATCTGTGCTTGTTCGGCAGGGCCCGAGGCGCCCTGCTGTCCGGCATCGGGTACGCGGTGGTCCTGACCGTCTTCGTCGTCCTGATCTGGGACGGGCTGCCTGCCGGGCTGCGGATCCCGATGGCCGGGTACAGCCTGCTGCTGACCGCCATGGCCTGCCGGGCCGGTGTCCTCGGCCGTTACGCGGCCGCCGGAGGCGCGCTCTTCCTGCTCTCCGACGCGCTGATCGCCACCGGAATCGCCGACTGGCCGCAGCTGCCCGCCCCCGGCTTCTGGGTCATGCTCACCTATGTCGCGGCGCAGTTCCTGCTGACCCTGGGCGTGCTGGCACCGGGGGCGAAAGGGGCCGGTGCGGTCCTCGGGGCGTACCGTGAGCGGAGTATCGGCATCTGAGATCAGCAAGGACCCCCACGCATGCGCGCCACCGTCATCCACGCTCCCCACGACATCCGCGTGCAGGAGGTCCCGGACCCGGTGATCCAGCAGCCGACCGACGTGGTGCTGCGGGTCCTGCGGGCCTGCATCTGCGGCAGCGACCTGTGGGCCTACCGGGGCGAGTCCGCCCGGCAGCCCGGCCAGCGGATCGGCCACGAGTTCCTGGGGATCGTCGAGGAGGCGGGCTCCGAGGCCAAGGGGTTCACCGCCGGTGACCTCGTCGTCGCCCCCTTCGTCTGGTCGGACGGCACCTGCGCCTACTGTGCCGAGGGCCTGACCACCTCCTGCGCGCAGGGCGGCTTCTGGGGATCGGTCGGCTCCGACGGCGGCCAGGGCGAGGCCGTACGCGTCCCGTTCGCCGACGGCACGCTGGTCGGGCTCCCCGCCGCCGCGGCCTCGGACGACCATCTCCTCACCGCGCTCCTGGCCCTCTCCGACGTCCTCGGCACCGGCCACCACGCGGCCGTCGGCGCCGGTGTGAAGCGGGGCTCCACGGTCGCCGTCGTCGGGGACGGCGCCGTCGGCCTGTGCGGCGTCATGGCCGCGAAGCGGCTCGGCGCCGAGCGGATCATCGCGCTCGGCCGCCATGAGGCGCGCACGGACATCGCCCGCTCCTTCGGCGCCACCGACGTCGTCGCCGAACGCGGCGAAGCGGCCGTCGCGGCGGTCCGGGAACTGCTCGGCGGCGACGGGGCGCAGGCGGTGATCGAGGCCGTGGGAACCGAGCAGTCGATGCGCACGGCCGTCGGCATCACCCGCGACGGCGGCTCGATCGGCTACGTCGGGGTGCCGCACGGCAGCGGCACCGGACTGGACCTCGGCACCATGTTCGACCGGAACATCGCGCTGCGCGGGGGCGTCGCCCCCGTACGGACCTACATCCCGGAACTGCTCCCCGACGTCCTGTCCGGCACCATCGACCCGTCGCCGGTCTTCGACCTGACCATCGGCCTCGACGACGTTCCGGCCGGCTACAGGGCGATGGACGAGCGCACGGCGCTGAAGGTCCTCATCAAGCCGTGAGAGCGGGGCGGCCGTGTCCGCCTCATCGGTCCGGGCGACCGTGCCCGCCCAGCGGTCCTGGTGGCCGCGTCCGCCTCGTCGTTCCTGGTGGCCGCGTCCGCCCGGCCGGCCGCGACCCGTCGGCGGGGGCGCCGCAGCCCGGAAGCGCCGGAGACGGGGCCGGCACGGAAGACGCCCGTGCCGGCCCCTCGTGCCGTTCCTGCCTACCAGCGCACCGCGTCCAGCGCGTCCACCACTCCGGCTCCGTAGAAGCCGTTGCGGTTCTTGCCGCCCTCGCAGACCGCGTCGATCTTGCCGTCACCGTTGATGTCGTACGGGGCACCGCACGCCGTGGCGTCGGCCTCAAGCGTCAGCAGGGCCTTGACCGCGGCCGCCGACGCGTACGGGTGGGTCGACTTGATCAGGGCCACGACGCCCGCGACATGCGGGGCGGCCATCGACGTACCGGCCTTGTAGCCGTACCCGCCGCCCGGCAGCGTGGACAGGATCAGACCGCTCGTCGCCGGCGGCGCGGGCGTCTGGTAGACCGTCGAGTCGCCGCCCGGCGCGGCCACGTCGATGACTCCGTCGCCGTAGTTCGAGTACGAGGCCTTCAGCCCCTTGGCTCCCGTCGCCGAGACCGTCACGACGCCCGGCAGCATCGCCGGGATGTCGAGGCACTCCTTCGGGTCGATGGTCCGGGGGACCGGCGTGCTGTCGTTCGGGCTCCCCCCGTCCTCGATCGTGTCGGCCGCCAGGTCCTTGGCCGAGTTTCCGGCCGCGGCGACATTGACCGCGCCCTTGTTCTCGGCGTACCGGGTGGCCCGCGCCACGGCCTCGACCAGCGCGCCCTGGTCCGGGTCGTTCTTGCAGTTGTACATCCACGGGTCGGTGTAATAGCTGTTGTTCGTGACGTCGGCTCCGTGGTCCGCCGCCCACATGAAGCCGCAGACGACGGCCTCGGTGTAGAAGAAGCCGTCCGGGTTGGCCACCTTGATGCCGGAGACCTTCACACCCGGCGCGACCCCCGTCATCCCGATGCCGTTCTTCGCGGCGGCGATGGTGCCCGCGACATGCGTGCCGTGATCGCTCTCGCCGGCCTTCGGGCGCCAGGAGCCGTCCGTGGTGTCCGGCGCGCCGGAGACACAGTTCGCCGAGCCGCGGCGGTCGAAGTTCGGGGCGAGGTCCGGGTGGGTGTCGTCGACGCCCGTGTCGATGACCGCGACCGTGACCTTCGAGCTGCCCAGCGACTTCTCGTGGGCCTTGTCCGCCTTGATCGCGGGCAGGTCCCACTGCAGCGGCTCCAGCGGGTCCTGGCCCGCCGTCGCCCGAGCGGCCGCGGTCCGTTCCTGCTGCGCCGTCAGCGGCTGCTCGATCCCGATGTCCTTGGTGGCCTGCGGCACGATCGGGTTCGTGCGGGTGGCGCCCGCCGAGTCGACGCCCTTGACGCGCCGCATCGACTGCGCGAACTGCGGGTTCTGCGAGTGGGCGACGATGACGCCGATCCGGTCGTAGGCGGTCACCACCGTGCCGCCGGCCCGCTCGACCGCCTTGAGCACCTGCTTGACGGTGCCGCGACCGCCCCGGGTGTTGATCACGTACGACAGCTTCGGACCGTCCGCCGGCACCGATGCCGAGGGCGTGGCGTCCGCCGGAGAGGCGGAGGCGGTTCCCGTCGGCAGGAAGCCGAGCGAGGCGGTGAGGGCCAATCCGACGGGCAGCGTGAGCGCGCGCGTCCGTCTGGATCCCAGATGAGCCATGGGGTCTCCACTTCATCCGTGTCAGTGGACCGGACACGAGGCGCGCCCGGTCGCGTACATGACGAGTGAAGCTATCGCTGATCATCCCCGCTCATCAATGAGTTCGAGACATCCGAATTCCACCCGGGCGTCCGAAGGGGTGACACGGAGAACGCGGAAACCGTGTTGAACCGCTTCGCCGCGCGCTGCGTGCCGTTGTCAGGGGAAGCGCACCACGACTCCCCGATATCGAGGTCCCCAGTGAAATCCACCGTCCCCACCACCACCGCACCCGCGTCGCGAGGAGATTCCGTGGCTACCGATGCACCGCCGCCCGAGGGCAGTACGGAGACCGGCCCCGCCCAGCCCACCACCGAGGCGTTCGTCGCGGAGCAGGCGAGCCAGGAATTCGGCGAACTCCGCCGCTCACACCGCTCGTTCGCCTTCCCGCTGACCATCGCCTTCGTCCTCTGGTACCTGCTGTACGTGCTGCTCTCCAACTACGCCGGCGACTTCATGGGCACCAAGGTCTACAGCAACATCAACGTGGCCTTCGTCTTCGGCCTCGCCCAGTTCCTCACCACGTTCCTCATCGCCTGGTTCTACTCGCGGCACGCCAACGCGAAGCTCGACCCGAAGGCCGAGGCCATCAAGTCCCGTATGGAGGCCGACGCATGAGCGCCGCGTACCACTCCCACACCGCCGTGACGCTCGCCGCCTCGTCCACCGGTGAGCACCGGCCGCTGATCATCACCCTGTTCGCGGTCTTCGTCGCCGCCACCCTCGGCATCACGGTCTGGGCCGGCCGCCAGACCAAGAGCGCCTCCGACTTCTACGCGGGCGGCCGCCAGTTCACCGCTTTCCAGAACGGCCTCGCGGTATCCGGCGACTACATGTCCGCCGCCTCGTTCCTCGGCATCGCCGGAGCCATCGCGCTCTTCGGCTACGACGGCTTCCTCTACTCGATCGGCTTCCTCGTCGCCTGGCTCGTCGCCCTGCTCCTGGTCGCCGAACCGCTGCGCAACTCGGGCCGCTACACCATGGGCGACGTTCTCGCCTACCGGATGCGTCAGCGCCCGGTCCGCACGGCGGCGGGCGTTTCCACCATCGTCGTCTCGATCTTCTACCTGCTGGCACAGATGGCAGGAGCGGGAGTTCTGGTCTCGCTGCTCCTCGGGATCACCA
Organism: Streptomyces sp. NPDC026062; assembly: GCF_055568375.1. Classification (NCBI taxonomy): domain Bacteria; kingdom Bacillati; phylum Actinomycetota; class Actinomycetes; order Kitasatosporales; family Streptomycetaceae; genus Streptomyces; species Streptomyces sp. NPDC026062. The sequence continues at coordinate 29,244 of NZ_JBVHOQ010000062.1, read as the reverse complement.
GTGACGCAGGAAAGATCCTCATCGTTGCGCTGGTCGGCGTACTGATGATCGTGTACGTCACCATCGGCGGCATGAAGGGCACCACCTGGGTGCAGATGGTCAAGGCCGTGCTCCTCATCGCGGGCGCCCTCGTGATGACCCTGATGGTGCTGTGGAAGTTCGACTTCAACGTCTCCGACCTGCTGGGCACCGCCGCCGAGAAGAGCGGCCACGGCGCGTCGTTCCTGGAGCCCGGGCTCAAGTACGGCGGCTCCGGCACTTCGAAGCTGGACTTCCTCTCACTCGGCATCGCCCTGGTGCTGGGCACCGCAGGCCTGCCGCACATCCTGATCCGCTTCTACACGGTGCCGACCGCCAAGGCCGCCCGTAAGTCGGTCAACTGGGCCATCGGTATCATTGGCGCCTTCTACCTGATGACGATCGCCCTCGGATTCGGCGCCGCGGCCCTCATCAGCCCGGCCGAGATCAAGGAGAAGAACACGGCGGGCAACGCGGCGGCCCCGCAGCTCGCCGAGTACCTCGGCGGGGTCGGCACCACCGGCGGCGCCGTGATGCTCGCCGTCATCTCCGCCGTCGCCTTCGCCACCATCCTCGCGGTCGTCGCGGGACTGACCCTCGCCTCCTCGTCGTCCTTCGCCCACGACATCTACGCCAACGTCATCCGCAAGGGGAAGGCCACCGAGAAGGAGGAGATGAAGGCCGCCCGCTGGGCCACCGTCTTCATCGGCGCCGCCGCGATCGTCCTGGGTGCCTTCGCCCGCGACATGAACGTCGCCGGTCTGGTGGCGCTCGCCTTCGCCGTCGCCGCTTCCGCCAACCTGCCGACGCTCCTCTACAGCCTCTTCTGGAAGCGGTTCACCACCCAGGGCGCGCTGTGGTCGATCTACGGCGGGCTCGCCAGCTCGGTGATCCTGGTGCTGTTCTCGCCGGTCGTCTCCGGAAACGAGAAGACCTCTATGTTCAAGGGCGTCGACTTCGCCTGGTTCCCGCTGGAGAACCCGGGCCTGATCTCCATCCCGCTGGGCTTCCTGCTCGGCTGGATCGGCTCCCTCCTGTCGAAGGAGGAGCCGGACAAGGGCAAGTACGCGGAGCTGGAGGTCAAGTCCCTCACCGGCATCGGAGCCCACTGAGAGCACGAGTTCACACACGTTCACACCGGAGGGCGGGTTCCGTACCCTCTCCCACCGCGGCCGCGTCGTAGAGTCCTACGACGCGGCCGCGCCGCTCCTCGTGCCAAACGGGCCCCTCCGTTGTCACAGGTCTCGCGTAGTCTCGAAAGAGTCAGATATCGCAACCGGGAAGTCACCGGGGGAGGGGGTCCACCATGCTCATCGACACCTACGACAGGGTTGCCACCGACCTGCGGGTCTCACTGACCGACCGCTGCAATCTGCGCTGCACCTACTGCATGCCCGAAGAGGGCCTTCAGTGGCTGGCCAAGCCCGACCTGCTGAGTGACGACGAAATCGTCCGGCTCGTCCGCGTCGCCGTCACGCGGCTCGGCATCACCGAAGTCCGCTTCACCGGCGGGGAGCCGCTGCTGCGCCCCGGACTCGTCTCCATCGTCCAGCAGTGCGCGGCCCTGGAGCCCCGCCCGAAGATGTCGCTGACGACCAACGGCATCGGACTGAAGAGGACGGCCGCCGCGCTCAAGGACGCAGGTCTCGACCGGGTCAACGTCTCCCTGGACACCCTGCGCCCCGACGTGTTCAAGACCCTCACCCGCCGCGACCGCCACCACGACGTCCTGGCCGGACTGGAGGCCGCCCGCGAGGCCGGGCTCACCCCGGTCAAGGTCAACACCGTCCTGATGCCGGGGCTCAACGACGACGAAGCACCCGACCTGCTCGCCTGGGCCGTGGACCATGCGTACGAACTCCGCTTCATCGAGCAGATGCCGCTCGACGCCCAGCACGGCTGGAAGCGCGACGGAATGATCACGGCAGGCGACATACTCCGGTCGCTGCGCACCCGCTTCGAACTCACCCCCGAGGAGGACGGCGAGCGCGGATCCGCCCCTGCCGAGCGCTGGCTCGTGGACGGCGGACCCCACCGGGTCGGCGTCATCGCCTCGGTCACCCGGCCGTTCTGCCGGGCCTGCGACCGCACCAGGCTCACCGCCGACGGGCAGGTGCGCACCTGTCTGTTCGCCCGTGAGGAGACGGACCTGCGCGGCGCCCTGCGCTCGGAGGCTCCGGACGAGGAGATCGCCCGGCTCTGGAAGCTCGCCATGTGGGGCAAGAAAGCCGGATCGGGCCTCGATGACCCCGCGTTCCTCCAGCCGGACCGCCCGATGTCGGCCATCGGCGGATAGCAGCCGCGTCCGTTACGAGGTCGGCGCCTCCGGCGACTCCCACTCGGCCAGCGTCACCACGTCCTTGAGGAAGCCCCGCACCCCGAGGAACGAGGAGAGATGTTCCCGGTGCTCGTCACAGGCCAGCCAGGTCTTGCGCCGTTCCGGGGCGTGAAGCTTCGGGTTGTTCCAGGCCAGCACCCACACGGCATCGGTGCGGCACCCCTTGGCCGAGCAGACGGGGGCGGTGTCGGCACGCCCGGCCGCAGAATCGGATGCGGACGCGGATTCAGGCACGGACGCGGACGCGGATGCGGATTTGGGTTCGGACGCGGGTTCGGGGGAGTTCACGGACTCAACCCTAGAGCCTGGGCGGGAGAGCGGTCCGGCGGCATCCCCGCCGGAGAAATGGCGACGCCGAGCAGCCACGGGGGGAGCTGCCCGGCGTCGGTCCGTCGCTCCGACGGGGGATGCGGAGCGCTCACGAAGTATGTCACGCAGACCGGGGTACGGTGCACTGGAACTGCATGATTGATCTGAGCTTTTCTTGAGCTTGGGAGGTGCGGGCTCAGCCGCGTTCCTGCGGATCCGGACTTCGGAAGGCGTGTCCGTTTTCCGGACCGGTCTCCGCCGGACCCGTCATCGGATCAGTGCCCAGGGCAAGCCGCGTCGGCGCAGGCACAAAGGTCGAGGGAAGGGCAGGGCTGTTCTCCCGGCCCGCGTTGGCGATGACAACCGCGACATACGGGAGCAGAACTCCCAGCGCCAGCGCCACGATCGCCACATGACGTTCCACGTTCCACAGAACCGCGGCGGCCACCACCGAAACCGTGCGCACGGACATCGAGATGACATAGCGCCGCTGTCTGCCGCGCACATCCTCAGCGAGCCCCTGCCGGGCCCCCGTGATCCGGAAGACCTCCGCACCGCTCTGCTTTCCCCACATGTCTCCACCCACCTTCGCCGAGCTCATGGCGGACTGGGGGAGACCCCGTTGCCACGCCGGAAGCTCCCCGGACCGGACCGGATCCCACGGTACGCCCGGCCTCCCGCCGGTTCGAGACCGGGGCGCGCCGCATACACGCACTCGGCCGCCCCGACGCGCATACGGACCTGTCCGACATGCGGTATACCGGGCGGGCGCCGAGACTGGGCGGACATGCGCGACACCGAGTCGCACAAGGAGGCGGCATGGGCTGGTTGTGGGCAATCATCGTGGGCCTGGTGCTCGGTCTGATCGCGAAGGCGATCCTGCCGGGCAAGCAGCAGATCCCACTCTGGCTGACGGTCATCTTCGGCATGATCGGCAGCATCCTCGGCAATGCTGTCGCCACCTGGATCGGCGTCAACGACACCAAAGGAATCGACTGGACACGTCATGTGCTCCAGCTGATCGGAGCCGTGGTGGTCGTAGGAGTCGGCGACATGCTCTGGGCCTCGGTCAGGGGCACCAAGCAGAAGACCTGACCCGCGCACCGCGTACGAACAACACGACGGCGGGGCACGCATCGAGCGTGCCCCGCCGCCGTGCTGTGCCCGGGGTCAGCCGGCCGTGACCTCGATCGCCGCCAGGTTCTTCTTGCCGCGGCGCAGCACCAGCCAGCGTCCGTGCAGCAGCTCCTCACGGGCCGGAGCCGCCTCACCGTCGACGGCCTTCACGTTGTTCACGTAGGCACCGCCCTCCTTGACCGTGCGCCGGGCACCCGACTTGCTCGGCGCCAGACCGACCTCGACCAGCAGGTCGACCAGCGGGCCGAGCTCGGTGACCTGCGCGTGCGGCACCTCGGAGAGCGCGGCACCCAGCGTCGCCTCGTCCAGCTCGCCGAGCTCGCCCTGGCCGAACAGTGCCTTCGACGCGGCGATGACCGCGGCGCACTGGTCCGCGCCGTGCACCAGCGTCGTCAGCTCCTCGGCCAGCGCGCGCTGAGCCGCCCGTGCCTGGGGGCGCTCCTCGGTGGCCTTCTCCAGCTCCGTCAGCTCTTCGATGCTCCGGAAGCTGAGGATGCGCATGTAGCGGGAGATGTCGCGGTCGTCCACGTTCAGCCAGAACTGGTAGAACGCGTACGGCGTGGTCATCTCCGGGTCGAGCCAGACGGCGCCGCTCTCGGACTTGCCGAACTTGGTGCCGTCCGCCTTCGTCATCAGCGGGGTCGCCAGCGCGTGCACCTCGGCGCCCGGCTCCAGGCGGTGGATCAGGTCCAGACCCGCGGTGAGGTTGCCCCACTGGTCGCTGCCGCCCTGCTGAAGGGTGCAGCCGTGGCGCCGGTACAGCTCCAGGAAGTCCATGCTCTGGAGCAGCTGGTAGCTGAACTCGGTGTAGCTGATGCCCTCGTCGGACTCCAGCCGCCGGGCGATGGACTCCTTGGTGAGCATCTTGTTGACCCGGAAGTGCTTGCCGATGTCCCGCAGGAACTCGATCGCGGACATGCCCGCGGTCCAGTCCAGGTTGTTCACCATGACCGCCGCGTTCTCGCCCTCGAAGGACAGGAACGGCTCGATCTGGGACCGCAGCCGCGCCACCCAGGCGGCGATCGTCTCCGGGTCGTTCAGCGTCCGCTCGGCGGTGGGCCGCGGGTCACCGATCTGGCCGGTGGCCCCGCCCACCAGGGCGAGCGGCCGCAGACCGGCCTGCTGGAGCCGGCGCATGGTGAGCACCTGCACCAGATGGCCCACGTGCAGACTCGCCGCGGTGGGGTCGTAGCCGCAATAGAACGTGACGGGACCGTCCGCGAGAGCCTTGCGCAGGGCGTCCTCGTCAGTGGACTGGGCGAACAGCCCGCGCCACTTCAGCTCGTCGACGATGTCCGTCACGTTCCGTGTCTCCTCAGCTACGTGTGTCGATACAGGGATCGAAAGGTGGATCGATGCGTGGATCGAAAGGCAACAGTCAGTCTAGGCGGGTCATACGCCCGGGCTCACCGAGCTCATGTTGAAGTCCGGGACGCGCAGCGCGGGCATCGCGGCCCGGGTGAACCAGTCGCCCCACTCGCGCGGCAGCGTCTTCTCGGTCCGGCCCGCCTCGGTGGCCCGCGACAGCAGGTCCACGGGGGACTCGTTGAAGCGGAAGTTGTTCACCTCGCCGACCACTTCACCGTCCTCCACGAGATACACCCCGTCGCGGGTCAGCCCGGTGAGCAGCAGCGTGGCCGGGTCGACCTCCCGGATGTACCACATGCAGGTCAGCAGGAGCCCGCGGCCGGTCGTCGCCGCCACCATGTCGTCGAGCGACCGCTCCCCACCGCCCTCCAGCAGAAGGTTGTCGATCGCCGGGGCGAGCGGCAGCCCGGTCTGCCCGGCCGTGTGCCGGGTCGTCGTCAGCTGTTCGAGCCGGCCGTCCCTGATCCAGTCGGTCCGGCCCAGCGGCAGCCCGTTGTCGAAGACCGAGCCGCCGTCCCCGGAGGAGTGGGCGATGACGAACGGCGCGGATTCGAGCCCCGGCGCGTTCGGGTCGCTGAGCAGGGACAGCCCCAGCGGGGACAGGGTCTCGCCGAGCCGCGTTCCGCCGCCCGGCTTGGAGAACACCGTCCGGCCCTCGACGGCGTCCCGCGCCGTCGCCGACCAGAGCTGGTAGATCAGCAGGTCCGCGACAGCGGTCGGCGGCAGCAGCGTCTCGTACCGTCCGGCGGGCAGGTCGACGCGGCGCTCGGCCCAGCCGAGCCGCCGCGCGAGTTCGGCGTCCATCCCGGCCGGGTCGACGTCCTTGAAGTCACGCGTCGAGCGTCCCGCCCAGGCGGAGCGCGACCGGTCGGGAGACTTGGCGTTCAGCTCCAGCGTGCCGTTCGGCTGGTCGTGGCGCAGCCGCAGCCCCGTCGACGTACCCAGGTAGGTCGACGTCATCTCGTGGTTGGCGAAGCCGTACAGCTCACGGCCGCCGGAACGGGCGCGGGCGAAGGCGTCGCCGAGCGCGGGCGCGAACGCGCCGAAGACGTCCGAGTCCGTCTCCGCGGGCGCGTCCGCGAAGTCGGGGGAGTCCGGCACCCCGGTGACCAGCGGCTGTGCGTCCTCGGCGGGACCGGCCGCGCGCGCGGCGGCCTCGGCGGCCCGCACCAGCGGCTCCAGATCCGCAGCGGTGACGGCCGACCGTGACACCACACCGGCGGCGGCTCCCTCGGCTCCGTCGACGGTGGCGATGACGGTCAGGGTGCGGCCCCGGGTCACCCCGTTCGTGGTGAGCGCGTTGCCCGCCCAGCGCAGATTGGCCGACGACTCCTCGTCGGCGATGACCACACAGCCGTCGGCGGTGGACAGTTCGAGCGCGCGCTCGACGATCTCGTGCGGCTTGCTGACGCGGCTCATCGCCCGGCCTCCTGCGTCGTGTTGAGGATGTTCACGCCCCGGAAGAGGGCGGAGGGGCAGCCGTGCGAGACGGCCGCGATCTGGCCCGGCTGGGCCTTTCCGCAGTTGAAGGCGCCGCCCAGGACGTATGTCTGCGGGCCGCCGACCTTCTCCATCGAGCCCCAGAAGTCCGTTGTCGTCGCCTGGTAGGCGACATCACGCAGCTGCCCGGCCAGCCTGCCGTTCTCGATCCGGAAGAACCGCTGCCCGGTGAACTGGAAGTTGTACCGCTGCATGTCGATCGACCAGGAACGGTCGCCGACCACGTAGATCCCGCGCTCCACCCCGCCGATCAGGTCCTCCGTGGAGAGCCCGCCCGGGTCCGGACGCAACGACACGTTCGCCATGCGCTGTACGGGGACCCGGCCGGGCGAGTCCGCGTACGCGCACCCGTTGGACCGGCCCAGGCCCGTCAGCTTCGCGATCCGGCGGTCCAGCTGGTACCCGACCAGCGTCCCGTCCTTGACCAGGTCCCAGGACTGCGCCTCGACCCCCTCGTCGTCGTACCCGATCGTCGCGAGTCCGTGCTCGGCGGTGCGGTCGCCCGTCACGTTCATCACCGGGGAGCCGTACGCCAGCTTGCCGAGCTGGTCGAAGGTGGCGAACGAGGTCCCGGCGTACGCCGCCTCGTACCCCAGCGCCCGGTCCAGCTCGGTGGCATGACCGATCGACTCGTGGATCGTCAGCCACAGATTGGACGGGTCGACGACCAGGTCGTACGTCCCCGCCTCGACGCCCGGGGCCCGCATCTTCTCGGCCAGCAGCGCGGGGATGCTCTCCAGCTCCGCGTCCCAGTCCCAGCCGGTGCCCGTCAGGTACTCCCAGCCGCGCCCCACCGGCGGTGCGATCGTGCGCATCGAGTCGAACTCACCGGTCGTCGCGTCCACGGCGACCGCGGTGAACTGCGGATGGACGCGCACCCGCTGCTGTGTGGTGACCGTGCCCGCGGTGTCGGCGTAGAACTTGTTCTCGTGGACGGTCGTCAGCGAGGCGTCCACATGCGCCACGCCCGCCGCTCCCAGCAGCCGGCCGCTCCACTCGGCGAGCAGCGCCGCCTTCTCCTCGGCCGGTACGTCGAAGGGGTCGATGTCGTACGCGGAGACCCAGCTCCGCTCGCCGTGGACCGGCTCGTCGGCGAGCTCCACCCTCTCGTCCGACCCCGCCGCCGCGATCACCTTCGCCGACAGCTTCGCCATGGCGACGGCCTGTGAGGCCACCCTCGCCGCGGCGTCCATCGTCAGGTCCACACCGGAGGCGAACCCCCACGCCCCGCCGTGCACCACCCGCACCGCGTAGCCGAGGTCGGTGGTGTCCGACGACCCGGCGGGCCGGGCGTCCCGCAGTCGCCAGGTGGCGCTGCGTACCCGCTCGAACCGGAAGTCGGCGTGCACGGCCCCGAGCGCCCGCGCGCGGGCGAGCGCCGCGTCGGCGAGGGGCCTCAACGGGAGGGCCAGGAACGACTGATCTACCTCATGGGGCACGGGCGGCCTCTCCTCTGCGTCACATACCCTCGGATTCGTTTACGAGGCAGTGAAGCACGGCCGCAGCGGCGCCGCGGCCCAATTCGCGGCCCGTGCGGGGGCGGGCCGTCCGGTGGCCCGAGGCCTCGTCATGGCCTGCCGGCCCGGGGGCGTCTCTGTAGGAACCCCACAGTGAGCGGGGGAAGGCGCTGTCAGGGGCCGATTCCTCGTGGAGCGGGTGGTACCGATAGGTTTCCGGGGTACCAGACCGCTATCGAAAGGGTGATCCGTTGAGCCGCTCGGTTCTCGTCACCGGAGGAAACCGTGGCATCGGCCTCGCCATCGCCCGTGCTTTCGCCGACAACGGCGACAAGGTCGCCATCACCTACCGTTCCGGCGAGCCGCCCGAGGCGCTCACCGAGGCCGGTGTTCTCGCGGTCCGTTGCGACATCACCGACGCCGGACAGGTGGAGCAGGCCTACAAGGAGATCGAGGAGAAGCACGGCAACGTGGAGGTGCTGGTAGCCAACGCCGGTATCACCAAGGACCAGTTGCTGATGCGGATGTCCGAGGACGACTTCACGGCCGTGGTCGACACCAACCTGACGGGCACCTTCCGGGTCGTCAAGCGTGCCAACCGGGGCATGCTGCGCGCCAGGAAGGGCCGCGTGGTCCTCATTTCCTCCGTCGTGGGTCTCCTCGGCTCGGCGGGACAGGCCAACTACGCCGCGTCCAAGGCCGGTCTGGTCGGCTTCGCCAGGTCACTGGCGCGCGAGCTCGGCTCACGGAACATCACTTTCAACGTCGTCGCGCCCGGTTTCGTCGACACCGACATGACGCAGGCGCTCACCGAGGAGCAGCGCAAGGGCATCGTCGCCCAGGTGCCGCTCGCGCGCTACGCGCGGCCCGAGGAGATCGCCGCCGCGGTGCGCTTCCTCGCATCCGACGACGCGTCGTACATCACTGGAGCCGTCATCCCCGTTGACGGCGGATTGGGCATGGGTCACTGATCACCATGAGCGGAATTCTCGACGGCAAGCGCATCCTCATCACCGGGGTGCTGATGGAGTCGTCCATCGCGTTCCACACCGCCAAGGTGGCCCAGGAGCAGGGCGCGGAGATCATCCTGACCGCCTTCCCGCGGCCCACCCTGACGGAGCGCATCGCCAGGAAGCTGCCCAAGCCGGCCAAGGTCATCGAGCTGGACGTGACCAACGCCGAGCACCTGGACCGGCTCGCCGGCCTGGTGAAGGAGGAGCTCGGCTCGCTCGACGGCGTCGTCCACTCCATCGGCTTCGCGCCGCAGGACGCGCTCGGCGGCAACTTCCTCAACACCCCGTTCGAGTCGGTCGCCACGGCGATGCACGTCTCGGCGTTCTCGCTGAAGTCGCTCGCCATGGCGTGCAAGCCGCTGATGGGTGAGGGCGGTTCGATCGTCGGCCTCACCTTCGACGCGCAGTTCGCCTGGCCGCAGTACGACTGGATGGGCCCGACCAAGGCCGCGCTGGAGGCCACCTCCCGCTACCTCGCCCGCGATCTGGGCAAGGACGGTCTGCGCTGCAACCTGGTCTCCGCCGGACCGCTCGGCTCCATGGCCGCCAAGTCCATCCCGGGCTTCGGCGAGCTCGCGTCCGTATGGGACACCCGCTCCCCGCTGGCGTGGGACATGGCCGACCCGGAGCCGACCGGCCGTGCCATCGTCGCGCTGCTCTCGGACTTCTTCCCGAAGACGACGGGCGAGATCATCCATGTCGATGGTGGCGTGCACATGATCGGGGCCTGACCCCCTTCGCGTTCAAGGCCGCGCACCGCCTCTCCGGAGGCGGTGCGCGGCCTTTTTCCTTGTCCTGTCAGGCCTTCCGGCGCTCAGGTCGAAAAGCTGGTTGATACACCGCAGAATGTGGAGGAACCAGACTTCTGGCTGGGCGGGTCTTCCGTTCGGACCAGGCTGGATCAGGGAGTGGGGTCCGGTGCCGTGCCTCGCAGGGCGCCATGCGTGGCAGGGCGGAGGAGGGAGTCATGGCGCAGCCCCGGCGACCGACGACAGCACCGCGAGGTGCGGCGCCCGGCCCCGCGAGCCCGGCCTGATCCGGTACGGAAGACCTGAGGGGAGGAGATCGCCGTGCGCGGCACACGTCACCGAACCCGGTCCCTGCTGGTGGCCTCCGCCCTCGTCGCCGGGCTGCTCGTGCCCGCGGGCCTGTACGCGGCGGGCCATGTCGGGGCCACGGGCGCGGCGGGATCTCCCGCGGCCGAACCCGAACCCAGCGGCGCCGAATGCCGTACGTCGGTCAAGGGCTCCCGCGTCATCGCCCACTGCCACAACCCGTATCCCTCCACCGACTACGTCCAGCTGCACACCGAGTGCGCCCGCTGGTGGGACGTCGACGCCGACTCCAAGCCGGTCGCCGTGGGTCCGGGCCGGACCGTACGGCTGGACGACCGCTGCTGGAAGGAGGTCGCCTCCGCCTGGGTCACGCACGCCGACGAGACGCACAGGGCCGGGGCGTCCTGAGGGCTGTCCCGCAGGGCCGGGGCGTCCGGAGAGCGGCGCGCGGGGCCGTGGTGTGCGGGGGCCGAGGCTTCCAGGGAGTGGCGCGCAGGGCCGAGTGCCCGCCGGGGTGTGGTGCGCAGAGGGTGGGTGTCCTAGGCCCGGTCCACCAGGCAGCTCAGCGCGTGGCTCGCGGCCTCGGCCGCCGCCGTCTCCGCGTCACCGGCCCTGATCGCCTCGACCAGCCGGCCGTGGTCCATGTGGTTCTCCGGCCTCAGCTCATGGCCGACGTCGTCCCGCAGGTAGTCCTTCAGCAGATCGCCCAGGTCGGCGTAGAGACCCGTCAGCACCTCGTTGTGCGAGGCGGCGACCACGGCCAGGTGCAGGGTGGCGTCCGCCGCCACGAACGCCTCGGCATCGCCCGCCGCCCAGGTCTCCTCGCGCCGCCGCATGAGCGCGTCCAGCTGCCTGAGGTCCCGGTCGGTGCGCCGGGCGGCGGCCAGGCGTGCCGCCGACGACTCCAGCGTCGAGCGCAGCTCGGCCACATGGCGAGGGTCCGCGGACGCGAACCTGCGGTGCATCACCCCGGCCAGCTCGCTGACGGCCACCACATAGGTGCCCGAACCCTGCCGGATGTCGAGCAGTCCGTTGTGCGCGAGCGCGCGCACCGCCTCGCGGACGGTGTTGCGGGCCACTCCCAGCTGCTCGACCAGCTCGGGTTCGGTGGGGATGCGCGAACCCACGGGCCACTCGCCCGACGTGATCTGGTTCCTCAGCTGGGCAATCACCTGGTCGGCGAGTGCCGAACGCCGCGGGGACGTCAGCGCCATGGTGCTCCTTGCTCGGGTATGCGGCGGGCGGCGGGCCGTCCCGCCGTTTCGCGGAGTTGTCCGAATGCGAGTTGTCCGCATGCTCTCAGAGGATTGGACAAGTAATCATCCCATGATTCTATGATGACCTCATGCGTGATGACGAAACCCCTGCCCAGGCCCCGGCCCGGACCCTGAGCCCCTCGGCTCCGGCGGCCTCCCGCGTCGAGGTGCCCGCCCGGGAGGCCGGCCCCCTCCGGGAGGCCGGACCCGCCCCCTGGATACTGCGGCTGGTCGCCGTCGGGATCGTCCTTGCCGCGCTCAACCTCCGCCCCGCCATCACCAGCCTCGGCGCTCTCCTGGAGGAGGTGCGCGACGGGCTGCACATGAGCGGCAGCATCGCCGGGGTGCTCACCTCGGTGCCCCCGCTCTGCTTCGCGGTCTTCGGCATCATGGCGCCGCGTCTGGCCCGTCGCTTCGGACCGGGCGCGGTCGTCTGCGCGGGCATGGCCGCCATCACGGCGGGGCTGGTGATCAGGCCCCTGGTCGGGGGCACGGCCGGCTTCCTCGCCGCGAGTGCTCTGGCTCTGATGGGCATCGCGGTCAGCAACGTCCTGATGCCGGTGATCGTCAAGCGCTGGTTCCCGGACCGCGTCGGCTCCATGACCGGCCTCTACTCCATGGCCCTGGCCCTCGGCACCTCGCTGGCCGCGGCCGTGACCGTACCCATGACCGAGGCGATGGGCGGCAGTTGGAGGGCCGGCCTCGGCATCTGGGCCGTGCTCGCGGCGGTCGCGATCCTGCCCTGGATCCCGCTGGTACGGGACCGCGACAGCGCCGCCGGACACGCGCCGGCCCACCGGTCCGAGGTCTCCCCGCTCCGGATCACCCGCAGCCGTACCGCCTGGGCCCTCGCCTGCTTCTTCGGCCTCCAGGCCACCGCCGCCTACATCACCATGGGGTGGATGCCGCAGATCTTCCGGGATGCCGGAGTCTCGGCCGGCACAGCGGGCGTCCTGCTCGCCCTCATCATGGCCATGGGGGTCCCGCTCGCCTTCGTCATCCCGAGGGTCGCCGCCCGGATGAAGAACCAGGGACCGATCGTCGTCGTCCTCGGTGCCTGCGGTCTCCTCGGCTACGCGGGCCTCTACTTCGCTCCGTCCGGCGGGGCCTGGGTCTGGGCCGTGCTGCTGGGTGTCGCGAACTGCTCCTTCCCGCTCGCCCTCACCATGATCGGCATGCGCTCCCGCAGCGGCGCCGGAGTGGTCCGGCTGTCCGCGTTCGCCCAGTCCACCGGCTACCTCATCTCGATCCCCGGCCCGCTCCTGGTCGGCGTGCTCTACCAGCACAGTGGTGGCTGGGGGCTGCCGATCGCGCTGATGGCGGCCTTGATGGTGCCCCAGATGGTGGCGGGAGTCCTGGCCGGCCGGGACCGGACGATCGAGGACGAATGCTGAGATGCGAGACTGGGGCCATGTCTCCTGTGCTCGATCCGAATCCCCAGAACGGTCAGAAGAAGCTGCTCCTCGTCTTCGGGGCGATGATGCTGATCACGGTCGTCATCGGCGTGATCGCCTCCATCGCCTCCCCGTGACGCCCGGCTCCCGGCCGGACAGGTGGGGCTAGCCCCACCATCCCCTAGGGGGCTGGACTCAGGGTGAAGTGGGTGGGTCACCGGATGGGCGCGGTGTCCCCGGATCCGTAGGTTCTCGGTATCGGAACCCAGCACCCACGGAGGCGGACATGCCGGTTCGTACGTACACCCGCTCCACCCACCGTGATGCGCCGGTTCGTACGTACACCCGCTCCACCCACCGTGATGCGCCGGCTCGTGCGCACACCCGCTCCACCGGGCCCGACACGGCGGGTGTCGAGATCCGGCTGCCGTGGTGGGCCGTCGCGCTGCCCGCCGTGATCTTCGGCGCGCTCCTCCTGCTGATCGCCGGACCCGGCCAGGCGCAGGCCGCCGCGGGCGATCCCGCGGTCGGCCGGTTCGCGCAGCGCATCATGGAGCTGCTGGCTCCCTGACGCTCCCGCCCCGGGGCGGGAGCCCTCCAACACCCTGCGCCAGGTGCCGCGTTTCATGCGAAGCTGAGGTGTATGAGCGTCGATACACCTCGCAGGATCGTCCTTCTCAGGCATGCAAAGGCGGAATGGTCGCAGGACTCCGACCATGAGCGGCCGCTCGCGGAGCGCGGACGCAAGGACGCCCCCGTGGCAGGCCGCAAACTCGTCGATTCCGGGATCGTCTTCGATCTGGCTCTCTGCTCGACCGCGGCCAGGACGCGCGAGACATGGAAGCTGGCCGTGCACGAGATGCCGGAACGCCCCAGGACCGTGTACGAGGAGAGGCTCTACGAGGCGTCGCTCGGCGAGCTGCTCGCGTTGATCAGCGAGACCCCCGACGATGTCCGCGATCTGCTGGTGATCGGCCACAACCCGGGCATGCACGCCGTCGCCGACGCCCTGGCGGGCACGACGGAGGGCGACGCCCTGGCACGGATGACCCGGGGCGGCTTCCCGACGGCCGCGTTCGCCGTGGTCGAGATCCCCGGCAGCTGGAAGAGCGCGGAGCACGGCGCCGGCAAACTCGTCGAGTACTGGACCCCGAACAACTGACCGCCCCGGCTCACGACAGGGCCCGGGTGCGCACGCCACGGCGTACGCACCCGGGCCCTGTCGTGAGCCGGACGTGAGTCCCTACTCGACGAGGCCGTCGGCGGCCTCGACCTCCTCGCGGGTGATGCCGAGCAGATAGAGCACGGTGTCCAGGAACGGCACGTTCACCGCGGTGTGCGCGGCCTCGCGGACCACCGGCTTGGCGTTGAAGGCGACCCCGAGCCCGGCGGTGTTCAGCATGTCCAGGTCATTCGCCCCGTCGCCGATGGCCACCGTCTGGGCCAGCGGCACCCCGGCCTCCGCCGCGAAGCTGCGCAGCAGCCGGGCCTTGCCGGCCCGGTCGACGATGTCCCCGGTCACCCGGCCGGTGAGCTTCCCGTCGACGACCTCCAGCGTGTTGGCAGAGGCGAAGTCGAGCCCGAGCCGCTCCTTGAGGTCGTCCGTCACCTGCGTGAACCCGCCCGAGACGACGCCCACTTGGTAGCCGAGCCGCTTCAGCGTACGGATCAGGGTGCGCGCACCCGGCGTCAGCCGTACGTCGGCGCGCACCTTCTCCACCACCGACACGTCCAGCCCCGCCAGCAGCGCCACCCGTGCGTGCAGCGACTGCTCGAAGTCGAGCTCGCCGCGCATGGCCTGCTCGGTCACCGAGGCCACCTCGGCCTCGCAGCCGGCATGGGCGGCGAAGAGCTCGATGACCTCGTCCTGGATGAGCGTGGAGTCGACATCCATCACGACGAGCCGCTGTGCCCGGCGGCTCAGCCCGGCCGAGACGACCGCCACGTCGACGCCGATCCCGGCGGCCTGGACGGCCAGCGCGGTGCGCAGCGCCTCGGTTCCCGTGCCCGACACCGCGAACTCGACCGCGGTGACCGGGTACTTCGCGAGCCGGAAGATCCGGTCGATGTTCCCGCCGGTCGAGGTGATCCTGGCCGCTATGGCGGCGGTCGACTCCGCGGTGAGCGGGTGCCCGAGCACCGTCACATGGGAACGGCCGTCGCCGCGCGGACGGTTGTCGCCCGTACCGGAGATGATCTCGGCCTGCAGCTTCAGCGACTCCGCCCAGCTGTGCACGGTGGCCCGCAGGTCGCCCTCGGTGGTCCCGCCCGCGGTCGGTGCGGTGACCAGTGCGCACAGGACGATGCGGCCACGGGTGACGACCTGCTCGATGTCGACGACATCGACCGAGTAGGCGGCGAGGGTGTCGAACAGCCCGGCGGTGATCCCGGGCCGGTCCTTCCCGAAGATCTTCACGAGAAGAGTGGGCGTGTCTGCGTCCTGACGTGACTCAGGAGATTCAGGAGGCAGGGGGGACTGAGGGGGCTGGGATGCGCTCATGGTGCTCCCACCGTATCGGTCCCCGGGCCGCACCCGAAGGCCCGTCCCGAGGACCGGACAGCGCCCCGGCAGCCGCAATATCCAGGGTTGTCATGACCTGCGAGGCACCGTAACGGTCTGTGGCGGTGGGTAGTCATTCGGACCGGGCCGTTCGCAACAGTGCGGTCTCGGTTCGGTCAACCTCCCGCCCGGCTTTCGCATCGGGGACAGCTCCTGGAATAGTTCCCCACGATGTTCAGCATCCCTAGACTCCCCGCAACGGGGGTAATTCGGGGGACAACTAGTGGGGCGCGGAGTGCCGGAACTCGTACTGGAATTGAATGGCAGGACCTGGACGCTCGATCCGTCCAGGTCGTACACCCTCGGACGTGATCCGCAGGGCGACATGACGATCGACGACGCCAGAGTCTCGTGGCGGCACGCCACGATCAGCTGGAGCGGGCGTGGCTGGTTCATCGAGGACCACGGCAGTACCAACGGCACATACGTGCACGGCCAGCGGATCCATCAGATGGAGATCGGGCCCGGTTCCACCGTGAATCTGGGCAATGCCACCGACGGACCGCGGCTGAGCCTCAGCGGCGCCGATGTGTACAGCGGACAGGCCGCCGCGGGTGGACAGGCGGCCCCCGCGCAGCAGCCGCACCCGATGGCGCCGCAGCAGCCGGCCGCAGGCGGGCAGCAGCCGCCCGCCCAGCAGCAGGCCTGGCAGCAGGCGCCTCAGGCCCAGCCTCAGCAGCCCCATGTGCCACAGCAGGGCATGGCACCGGCGCCCCACAACGGCGGCCCCGGCGGCGCGGCGGGGGCGCCGCCGATGTACGGCGACCGGAGCCCCACCACGTTCCACCAGCTGGCCCTGGGCCGGGTGATGAGGATCGGCCGTGCGCTGGAGAACGAGCTGGTCGTCTCCGACCTCCAGGTCTCGCGCCACCACGCCGAGTTCCACGCGACGCCCGACGGCCGCTTCGAGATCCGGGACCTCGGATCGCACAACGGCACGTACGTCAACGGCCAGCCGCTCTCGAAGTCCGGTTCGGCGCTCATCGGCCCGAACGACATCGTCGGCGTCGGTCACTCGACCTTCCGGCTGGTCGGCGGCCGTCTTGAGGAGTTCGTCGACACCGGTGAGGTCTCCTTCGCCGCGCGCCACCTCACGGTGACGGTCGACGGCGGCAAGCAGATCCTCAAGGACGTCTCGTTCGGTGTCCCGGAGAAGTCGCTGATCGGGGTCATCGGCCCGTCCGGCTCCGGAAAGTCCACCCTGCTCAAGGCGCTCACCGGCTACCGGCCCGCCAACCAGGGCGACGTCCTCTACGACAACCGGAACCTGTACAAGCAGTTCGCCGAGCTGCGCCAGCGCATCGGTCTGGTCCCGCAGGACGACATCCTGCACAAGGAACTGACCGTCACCCGTGCCCTCAAGTACGCGGCCAAGCTCCGCTTCCCCGCGGACACCACCGAGGCCGAGCGCCAGGCCCGGATCCACGAGGTCCTCGCCGAGCTCAAGCTCGACATCCACAAGGACAAGAAGGTCACCTCGCTCTCCGGCGGCCAGCGCAAGCGCGTCTCGGTGGCCCTGGAACTGCTGACCAAGCCCTCGCTGATCTTCCTGGACGAGCCGACCTCCGGCCTCGACCCGGGCATGGACCGCGATGTCATGCAGCTGCTGCGCGGTCTGGCCGACGACGGCCGTACCGTCCTCGTGGTCACACACTCGGTCGCCGAGCTGGCCATCTGCGACAAGCTCCTGGTGATGGCACCGGGCGGCGCCGTGGCCTACTTCGGCCCGCCGGAGGAAGCGCTCAACTTCTTCGGCTACAGCACCTGGGCCGACGTCTTCTCGGCGTTCGAGAACTACCGCGACTACGACTGGTCGGGCCGCTGGCGCGGTTCGCAGCACTACCAGATGTACGCCGCCGACATAGACTCCGTCGCCGCGCAGTCCGTACACATGCCGCCCCCGCAGCAGATGCGACCGCCGAAGCCGCAGGGCTGGGGGACACAGCTGTGGACGCTGATGCGCCGCTATGTCTCGGTGATCGCGTCCGACAAGGGCTTCATGGGCCTGATGGTGATCCTGCCCGCTGTGCTCGGCGTCGTCAGCGTCGTCATCCCCGCGGACTTCGGCCTCGCCCCGCCGAAGCCGCCGTCGCGGTTCAACGGCGATGCCGGAACGATCATGCTGATCCTGGTGATCGGCATGACCTTCTCCGCTGCCGCCAACTCCGTACGAGAACTGATCAAGGAACGCGTCATCTACGAACGGGAACGGGCCACCGGCCTCTCCCGTTCTGCCTACCTGATGTCCAAGGTGATCGTGCTCGGCGTGATCACGGCCATCCAGGGCGTCATCATCTGCGGCATCGGCTTCGCCACCCGCGATCTGCCCGCCGAGGGGCTGATCATGCCGCCGGCCATCGAGCTCTGCGTGACGATCATCGCGCTCGGCTTCACCTCGATGATGTTCGGCCTGGTGATCTCCTCGCTGGTGAAGACCTCCGAGAAGACCATGCCGCTCCTGGTCATGTTCGCGATCGTCCAGGTCGTCTTCACGGGCATCCTCTTCCAGGTGTACGGATCGCCGGGCCTGGAACAGTTCGCCTGGCTGATGCCGTCCCGCTGGGCCATCGCGGGCGCGGGCTCCACGCTCGACCTCGCGCACCTGATGCCGCCGTGGGACCAGAAGAACCCCACGGACCTGGACCCGCTGTGGGAACACTCCACCGGCCAGTGGGGCATCAACATCTCGGTGCTGCTGGTCCTCGGGATCATCTGCGGATTCGCGGTCGCCCGGCTGCTGCGCCGCCACGAGCCCGAGGTCATGCGCAAGTAGCGGGCCGCCCCCGCGCACAGCACGACGCCGAAGGGCGGCACCCCCGCGGGGGTGCCGCCCTTCGGCGTGTTCCGGAATGGATCAGTACGCGCTGTTGACGTTGTCGATCGAGCCGTACTTGTCGGCGGCGTAGTTGGCCGACGCGGTGATGTTGGCGACCGGGTCGTACTGGGTGTGGGGGGTGCCGCTGACGTGGTAGTAGTCGAACGTCGGCTTGATGATCTGGAGCAGACCGATCGACGGCACGCCGTTCTTGGCGTTGATGTCCCAGTCGTTGATGGCCTTCGGGTTGCCGCTGGACTCACGGATGATGTTGCGGTGCAGCCCGTCGTACGTGCCCGGGATGCCCTTGGCCTTCATGATGGCCAGGGATTCCTTGATCCAGCCGTCCAGGTTGTTCGCGTACACGGGGGTACGGGACTCGGAGCGGCTGGCGGCGTGCGAGCTGCGCTTCTCGGCGGCCTGCTTGGCCTTCCACTTGGCGACGGCCTTCGCCTTCGCCTTCTTGGCGTCGGCCTTGACGACGGCGTCGACCTTCGCCTGGACGGCGGCGGCCTTCTTGGCCTTCGCGTTGTCGGCGGCCTTGACCAGCTGCTCGGCGGTGGAGTGCTGGTCGAGGATGCTGTTCTGGATGGTCCGCGCCTGCGGGGCAGCGGCGGCGGATCCGAAGACGACGGGGGCTGCGGAGAGTGCCTGAGGCTCGGTCTCGGCCTCGGCGTTACCGGGTACCAGGGACAAGGAGAGGGCAGCGGCGGCGACGGCGGAGATGCCGACGGCGGAGAGCTTCTGGGTCTTGTTCAGGTTTCGGAGACGGCCGGGAATGCTGGACACGGACATATCAGGCGTACCTCTTCGAATCGCGGAGGGTCCTCACGGAGGACGAAGACGGGAGGCGGTTTCGCTTCTCCGTCGGGGACGAGAGCAATTGTTAGCGGCCGCAAAATGCCGTGGCAAAGGTGTGACCTACGAAGCCGAGTAGTGGAACACCGACGCGTTGAGGGGCGAGGCTCCCCACCCATGACCACCCAAATCGCCCTTATCGCTCCACTAGGAGGCTTCGTAAGTGACGTGGGTCCTATGCGTGGCCTCACATCGGACAGGTAACAAACTCACCATCCGTTGCTACAGCAATGCAGAATGTTAGCTTCCGGTGGGCCGTGTGCGGCTTGGTGCGGTGGGGCTCGGTGCGGTCGGGAAGTGCGGTCGGGCCCGGCTCGGTGCGGTCCGGTGTCGTCCGGTTCCCCGGGCGGCCTTGCGAGAACGCTCCGGGATCCGTGCGGGAGCGGCCCGACAGGGTCCTAGTCCCTCCGGCCCGGTCAGGAGCCGTCCACAGGCGGATACGGGGCGAGCGGGCCGCCGGTAGCGTGAGGTCATGAGCCATCGCCCACCGTCGGGCCTCGCAGCGGTGAGTGCCGCGCTGCTCGCCATGAGCCGGCACCTCGAGATGCGGGACGTTCTGAAGACGATCGTCGCCTCGGCCCGCGAACTGCTCGACGCCGAGTACGCGGCCCTCGGTGTCCCCGACGACCACGGCGGCTTCGCCCAGTTCGTCGTCGACGGCGTCAGCGACGAACAGTGGAAGGCCATCGGCCCGCTTCCCCGGCAGCACGGCATCCTCGCCGCGATGCTGCACGAGGCGAAGCCCGAGCGCCTTGCCGACGTCCGCAAGGACCCCCGCTTCGAGGGCTGGCCCGACGCCCACCCCGACATGTCCGACTTCCTCGGTCTGCCCATCAGGGACGGCGACGAGACCATCGGCGCCCTCTTCCTCGCCAACAAGCGCTGCCCGAAACCGGACGGCAGCTGCGGATTCACCTCCGAGGACGAGGAGCTGCTGGGAATCCTCGCCCAGCACGCGGCGATCGCCCTCACCAACGCCCGGCTCTACGAGCGCAGCCGCGAGCTCACCATCGCCGAGGAGCGCTCCCGTCTCGCCCATGAGCTGCACGACGCGGTCAGCCAGAAACTCTTCTCCCTGCGGCTCACCGCCCAGGCGGCCGCCACCCTCGTCGACCGCGACCCGGCCCGCGCCAAGTGCGAACTCCAGCAGGTCGCGGCCCTCGCGGCGGAGGCGGCGGACGAGCTGCGGGCAGCTGTCGTCGAACTGCGCCCCGCCGCGCTCGACGAGGACGGCCTCGTCGCCACCCTCCGTAACCAGATCCAGGTCCTGGACCGCGCCCACAGGGCCCGGGTCACCTTCGTGAGCTCCGGTGTACGGGCCCTGCCCGCCGCGCAGGAGGAAGCGCTGCTCAGGGTCTCCCAGGAGGCCCTGCACAACGCCCTGCGCCACTCCGGGGCCGGGCACGTCGATGTCACCCTCACCCGCCGTGACGCCGGCACGGTGCTGAGGGTCACGGACGACGGCTGCGGTTTCGAACCGGCGGCCACCCGCCAGGCAGGCCGGCATCTGGGCCTGGTCTCGATGCGGGACCGGGCGAGCGGTGTCGGCGGCAGGCTCACTGTTGAATCGGCGCCCGGCAAGGGCACCACGATCGAGATGGAGGTGCCCGGTGGCTGACAAGCTCATCAGGGTGCTGCTGGTCGACGACCATCAGGTGGTCCGCCGCGGTCTGCGTACGTTCCTGGAGATCCAGGACGACATAGAGGTCGTCGGCGAGGCGTCCGACGGCGCCGAGGGTGTGGCCGCGGTGGAGGAGCTGCGACCCGACGTGGTGCTGATGGACATCAAGATGCCGGGCACCGACGGCATCGAGGCCCTGCGCCGGCTGCGCGAGCTGGAGAACCCGGCCAAGGTCCTGATCGTCACCAGCTTCACCGAACAGCGCACCGTGGTCCCCGCCCTGCGTGCCGGTGCCTCCGGCTATGTGTACAAGGACGTCGACCCGGACGCGCTGGCCGGTGCCATCCGCTCGGTGCAAGCCGGCCATGTCCTGCTCCAGCCCGAAGTGGCCGGTGCGCTGCTCGCCCAGGACGACCCGGGTACGGGGACGGGCCGGGGGAGCACCCTCACCGAAAGGGAGCGGGAGGTCCTGGGCCTGATCGCCGACGGCAGGTCGAACCGGGAGATCGCACGGGCGCTGGTGCTCTCCGAGAAGACCGTCAAGACGCACGTCTCGAACATCCTGATGAAGCTGGACCTGTCGGACCGCACCCAGGCGGCCCTCTGGGCCGTCCGGCACGGGGCGGCAGGCTGAACGGACGACCGAAGAGCGGCAGGCCGCTCCCGGGCCACTGGCCTCGCGCTCCCGCGCGTACGTCACCCGGGCGGCGCATCCCCGGCGCACCCTCTTTCGGCCCGGGACGTTCGCCACCGCGTGCGGGGACGGCCGCCGGCCGTACCCGGTCGGCCCTCCCCGCGCGCCCGGAGCCGCCGGGCTCCGAGGACAACCGGTGGCCCGTCCGGGCACGCCCCGCCCGCGCTACCGCGCCCGCTCCTCCACATACGCGTTGTACGCGGCCACCTGCGCCCGCCTGGCCACCCGCTCCACCGGCCGCAGCGCCTCCCCGCGCGCGGCCATCTCCGACGCGCTCACCGCACCGCCGTGTCCGTTCTCGTACGCCACCGAGACCAGCAGCCCGACCCGCTGCGCCAGCTCCAGCACCCGGACCGCCCGCGGCGGATACCCCGGGGCGAGCACCTCGCGCCCCCGCTCGGCCCGCGCCCGGTACGCGTCCACCTCAGCCTCGGCCACCGGCCCCGACCCGGCCACATCGAGCCGTGACAGCAGTGCCGTCGCGTCCCGCAACGCCTCGGCGAGCTCCCGCTCCGCCTCACCCAGCGACGGCACATCCGCCGGCGGGGCGTCGCGCACATCCAGGCACTGCCACACCACGTCGACGTGGAGATCCCCGGCGGGCCCCGCCTCCCGCACCTCGGGCACCAGCCCGTACGGCGCACCGTAGGTGACCACGGCCTCCTCGGCCTCCACCGCCCGCGCGTTGAACTCCGCGGGACCGCTGAGGCCCAGCAGATGCCCGGGGACCGGCAGCGCCACCCGGAAGCCCGTCACCCCGAGCCCCCGCAGCCGCCCCAGCGCGAGCGTGAGACCGACCGGTCCCGCCTCACCCGGCAGCCCCTCGACGCGGTGCACCGCGTCCTCTCCGACAATGGCGAGCGCCGCGTCGTCGGGCGACACGAGTCCGGCCAGCAACGCGTTGCCCCAAGCGGCCAGCAGCCCTGAGCGTGGTTCCGAAAGCATGGCGACAGCCTAGGGGCTCACCAGCGGTCCCCGGCGGGCGCGTGAGGACAGCCGCGGAGCAGCCGCCGCGCTGCCGGAAAGCCCGGACACGCCCCGTACGCGGACGCCCCTGCGCCACGTCCCGCGCCGCGTCCCGATCCGCCGGGGACGCACGGGACAGCCCCCGGGGAACGCGCCCGCGCCTTCCCGGGACCCCGTATCCGGCCGGGCGGGGACCGTGCGGCAACCGGGCGACGACGGGCCCAGCGCCTGAAGCGCTCGCGCAGTGGCGTAGGTTTTCCCTGGGAGCTGTGCCTACAGGCACGCGACGATCTCGACACTGCATGGGGAGACAACGCGCCATGAGCGATGTACTGGAGCTGGTGGACGTATCCGTGGTCCGCGACGGACGCGCTCTGGTGGACGACGTCTCCTGGTCGGTCAAGGAGGGGGAGCGCTGGGTCATCCTCGGCCCGAACGGCGCCGGCAAGACCACCCTCCTCAACATCGCGTCCAGCTACCTCTTCCCGACCAGGGGGACCGCCACGGTCCTCGGCGAGCGGCTCGGCGGTGTCGGCACCGATGTCTTCGACCTGCGCCCCCGCATCGGCATCGCGGGCGTCGCCATGGCCGAGAAGCTGCCCAAGCGCCAGACGGTTCTGCAGACGGTGCTCACCGCCGCCTACGGGATGACCGCCACCTGGAACGAGAACTACGACAAGGTCGACGAGGACCGGGCCCGCGCCTTCCTCGACCGGCTCGGCATGACCGAGTACCTCGACCGGAAGTTCGGCACCCTCTCCGAGGGCGAGCGCAAGCGCACCCTGATCGCCCGCGCCATGATGACCGACCCCGAGCTGCTGCTCCTCGACGAGCCGGCCGCGGGACTCGACCTGGGCGGCCGTGAGGACCTGGTCCGGCGTCTCGGCCGGCTGGCCCGCGACCCGTACGCGCCCTCCATGATCATGGTGACCCACCACGTCGAGGAGATCGCCCCCGGCTTCACCCATGTCCTGATGATCCGTCAGGGCAAGGTGCTCGCCGCCGGTCCCATGGAGACCGAGCTCAGCTCGCGGAATCTCTCCCTCTGCTTCGGTCTGCCGCTCGTCGTCGAGCACCAGGGCGACCGCTACACCGCGCGCGGACTGCCGCTCGGCTGACGGGCGTTGCCCGTCACACAGACGGACCCGACCGCTCGCGCCCTGTCGCCGGAGGGGCTCACGGTCATACGATGACTACGTGGACATCGACGCGTGGGTGTGGTGGCTGATCGGCGCGGTGGGACTGGGCATCCCCCTCGTCCTGACCGCGATGCCCGAGTTCGGCATGTTCGCCGTAGGGGCGATCGCCGCGGCGGTCGTCGCGGCTCTCGGCGGCGGAATCGTGGCCCAGGTCCTGGTCTTCGTCATCGTCTCGGTGGCGCTGATCGCCGTGGTCCGTCCGATCGCCAACAGACATCGCGCCGACCGGCCCCACATCGCCACCGGCATCGACGCCCTGAAGGGCCGTCAGGCGGTCGTTCTGGAACGGGTCGACGGCAGCGGAGGCCGGATCAAGCTGGCCGGGGAGATCTGGTCGGCCCGCGCCCTCGACGCGGAGCTCAGCTTCGAACCGGGCCAACAGGTCGATGTCGTCGACATCGACGGGGCGACAGCCGTCGTCATGTGACCGAACAGCCCGCACAGCAGCGCCCGTTCTGCGAGACTCGATGTCGATCATCATGGGAACCGGACCGGCAGGACACCCGACCTGACCGACGGCCCGTCCGATCTCGGCCTCGCTCATCGCGATCCGTCCGCAAACGAAGGGCATGAGGAAACGATGCAACCGATCATCATCGTCCTGATCATTCTGGTGGTGCTCGTCTTCATCGCCCTGATCAAGACGATCCAGGTCATCCCCCAGGCCAGCGCCGCCATCGTGGAACGGTTCGGCCGGTACACCCGCACCCTCAACGCGGGCCTGAACATCGTCGTCCCGTTCATCGACTCGATCCGCAACCGGATCGACCTCCGTGAACAGGTCGTGCCCTTCCCACCGCAGCCGGTGATCACGCAGGACAACCTGGTCGTCAACATCGACACGGTCATCTACTACCAGGTGACCGACGCCAGGGCCGCGACGTACGAGGTCGCCAGCTACATCCAGGCCATCGAGCAGCTCACCGTCACCACGCTCCGCAACATCATCGGTGGCATGGACCTGGAGCGGACCCTGACCTCCCGCGAGGAGATCAACGCCGCGCTGCGCGGAGTCCTCGACGAGGCCACGGGCAAGTGGGGCATCCGCGTCAACCGTGTCGAGCTGAAGGCGATCGAGCCGCCCACCTCCATCCAGGACTCGATGGAGAAGCAGATGCGCGCCGACCGCGACAAGCGCGCCGCGATCCTCCAGGCCGAAGGTACGCGCCAGTCGGCGATCCTCACCGCGGAGGGCGAGAAGCAGTCCGCGATCCTGCGTGCCGAAGGTGAGGCGAAGGCAGCCGCCCTGCGCGCGGAGGGCGAGGCCCAGGCGATCCGTACGGTCTTCGAGTCCATCCACGCCGGCGACCCGGACCAGAAGCTCCTCTCGTACCAGTACCTCCAGATGCTGCCGAAGATCGCCGAGGGCGACGCCAACAAGCTCTGGATCGTGCCCAGCGAGATCGGTGACGCTCTCAAGGGCCTCAGCGGCGCCTTCGGGAACCTCGGGGGCGGCGTGCCCGGTTTCGATACGGGTGGCAAGGAACGCCGCGAACAGCCCCCGCTCGACTGACGCGTCCCACCCCTCGTGCATGATCAGTGCACCAAGCACCGATCAGGCACGGGGGATCCGGCATGACCACCTGGGAGATGCTCGCCGTCTTCGTCGCGGGCATCAGCGCGGGCACGATCAACACCATCGTCGGCTCGGGGACGCTGATCACCTTCCCTGTGCTGCTGGCCACCGGCCTGCCGCCGGTCACGGCCACCGTCTCCAACGCGCTCGGCCTGATCCCCGGCTCCATCAGTGGCGCGATCGGGTATCGCAAGGAGCTCGAAGGCCAGCGCCGACGTGTACTCAAGCTCGCCGTCGGCGCGCTGATCGGCGGCCTCACCGGCGCGACCCTGCTGCTGGCACTGCCCTCCACGGCCTTCGAGACCATCGTCCCGGTCCTGGTCGCCCTGGCGCTCGTCCTGGTCATCCTGCAACCGCGCATCAGCAAAGCGGTTCAGCGCCGCCGCGAACGCACCGGGGCGGCCGCCCGCCCCGACGGCGGCCCTCTCCTCTTCACCGGCCTGATGCTCGCCAGCGTGTACGGGGGCTACTTCACCGCGGCCCAGGGGATCATCTACCTCTCCCTGATGGGCATGCTGCTCGACGACACCATGCAGCGGCTCAACGCGGTCAAGAACGTCCTGGCCGCCGTCGTCAACAGCATCGCGGCACTCTTCTTCCTCTTCGTCGCGGACTTCGACTGGACGGCCGTCGTCCTGATCGCCGTCGGTTCCGCGCTCGGCGGCCAGATAGGCGCCAAGATCGGCCGACGGCTCAGCCCCGCGTTCCTGCGCGTCCTCATCGTCACGGTCGGTACGGTCGCCATCGTCCAGCTGGTCCTGCGCTGACATGGCGAGGCCCGCCTCCTCGCGAAGGCGGGCCTCGCCTGCGTCACCGGGCGTACGGCGCCTACGCCGCGGACTGCGCCAGCCACTCCGGCAGTGCCGATCTGTCCCCGGCTCCCAGGGCCAGCAGCATCGCGTCCGCCGGTGACGGGACGAACGGCTGCCGCAGCAGCGGCATCCCCGCCTGCTCCGGCGTGCGCGCCGCCTTGCGGTGGTTGTCCTCGGCGCAGGATGCCACCGTGTTGAGCCAGGTGTCCTGACCGCCGTGGGCCCGAGGCACCACGTGGTCGACGGTGCTCGCCCGCCGCCCGCAGTACGCGCACCGGTGTTGGTCCCGGATCAGTACACCCCTTCTGGACCAGGGGGCCTGTCTTCGGAAGGGCACCCGTACGTACCGGCAGAGCCTGATCACCCGGGGCACCGGAATGTCGACGGCGGCACCGCGCATACGGAGATCGGGGTGCGACTGCTCGACGACGGCCTTGTCCTGAAGGATCAGCACCACCGCACGGTTCAGCGTCACCGTCGACAGCGGCTCGAAGCTAGCGTTCAGCACCAGTGTGTCCCGCATTTCGCCCACCTCCCGTGTGCCGCCCGCCCCCTGGCAGGCCCGGATCAACTCTGGCCGGGCAGGCCGTGATGGACAACGCAATAAAAAATGCCCTGCCCTGATCTCTCCAGGACCAGGGCAGGGCAAACAGTGGTGGAACCCTTTGCTTCACACGCTCTCGGCGGGCTCCGCGTACTCACCAATCAGCTGGGCACGGGCCAGCGTGTGGAACCGCAGGTTGAATCCGACCGCTGCGGGAGACGCGTCACTGTCGGGACCGAGCTTCTCGCTGTCCACCGCGTACACGGTGAACACATAGCGGTGGTTCTCGCCGGCCGGCGGAGCTGCGCCGCCGAACTCCCGCGTCCCGTAGTCGTTGCGGGCCTGCACGGCGCCCGCGGGCAGCCCTTCGGCCTTGCCGCTGCCCGCACCCGCCGCGAGTTCCGTGACGGAGGCCGGGATGTCGAAGACCACCCAGTGCCAGAACCCGCTGCCGGTCGGCGCGTCCGGATCGAAGCACGTCACGGCGAAACTCTTCGTCTCCGCCGGGAACCCCTCCCACCGCAGCTGCGGCGACGTGTTCCCCGCCGCGTAGACCTGTGCGTCCGCGAGCACGGCCCCCGGGGCCAGGTCCTCGCTCACCACGGTGAACGAGGGGACCTCGGGATGGAAGTCATGCGGAAGCGGGGCCCTTTTCGGCTCGGTCACGTCGCCACCTCTCCTGATCGGTTCAGCTCTCGGAAGGTCTTCTTCCCCCGACCCTAGAGCCAGTTGCGCTGTCCGCCGACCTGCGCCAGCCACTCATTCAGGTAAGCCGCCCAGTCGGTGCCGTGGAAGTCGTTCAGACCCACCTTGAACGAACGGTAGGAGTCGCTGCCCTCACTGAAGAGCCCCGGCTTCTTGTCCATCTCCAGTACGACGTCCATCTCGCGGTCGTCCGCGACGAACGTCAGCTCGACCTGGTTGAGGCCCCGGTACTGCGACGGCGGGAAGAACTCGATCTCCTGGTAGAACGGCAGCCGCTGACGGGTGCCGCGGATGTGCCCGCGCTCCATGTCGGCGCTGCGGAAGCCGAAGCCCAGCTGTCCGAAGGCGTCCAGGATGGCCTGCTGCGCCGGCAGCGGGTGCACGTTGATCGGGTCCAGGTCGCCCGAGTCCAGCGCCCGCGCGATCTCCAGCTCCGTGGTCACCCCGATGTTCATGCCGTGCAGATGCCGGCCCGCGAACATCGTGATCGGCGTCTCCCACGGGATCTCGAGTCCGAACGGCACGACGTGCACCGCCCCGGCCTGCACCTCGAACGCGCCGCCGAGACGCAGCTTGGTGAACTCGATGTCCTGCTTGGTCTCCTGGTCCTGGCCCTCGACCTCGACCCGGGCCTGCAGACCGACGGAGAGCCCTTCGATCTGCTGCTCCACGGACCCGCCCTGGATCCGCACCTCACCCTGAACCACCCCACCCGGTACGACGTTGAGCTCGGTCAGCTCCGTCTCCACCGAGGCACCGCCGGCACCCATGCTCGCGAGCAGCCGCTTGAAGCCCATGTCTTCTCCTCCTAGGTCCTGACCCCTACATACGCGCCACGACCGTAGCCGGTTCCCGGTAACGTCGGACGTCATGATCTACGGACCGCACCGCGCACCGCTGACCCGGGACTTCTCCGACCGTCCGCTGCCGGAGGCGGTACCCGATCCGCCGGGCCGCACCGTCGTCCGAGGAACACCCCACCGCCTCGCCCGCGGCAGCCAGGGGCGGCCGGTATGAACGCCGAACTCCTCGCTCGTCCCGCCGAAGAGGTCGCACCCGAGCTGCTCGGGTGCGTACTCACCTGCAAGACCCCCGAGGGGGCCGTGAGCATCGCCATCACGGAGACCGAGGCCTACTCCGGTACGGCAGACCCGGCCTCCCACGCCTACCGGGGCCGTACCGCCCGCAACGCCACCATGTTCGGGCCCGCAGGACACCTCTATGTCTACCGCTCCCACGGTCTCCACTGGTGCGCCAATGTCGTCACCGGTACGGACGGCATCGCCTCGGGTGTCCTCATCCGGGCAGGCAGGGTCGTCGAAGGAGAAGACCTGGCACGGAAGCGGAGAGGGGAGAAGGTCGAGGGGGCACGTCTCGCCCGGGGGCCGGGGAACCTCGGCCAGGCGCTCGGTATCACGGCGGAGCACAACGGCGCGGATCTTCTGGCGGGTCCCTCGGTCCTGCTGTCCGAGGGTGAGGCGGTACCGGCCGCCCTCATCCGGGTGGGACCTCGGGTCGGTGTGAGCAAGGCCCATGACTGGCAGCACAGGTTCTATCTGAGCGGCGATCCCACGGTCTCGGCGTACCGGCTGAGTCCGAGAGCGGGGGACGGGCGGTGACGGAGCCGCGTACCCATGACGCCCCGGACCGACGGAGACCCAAAGGCCCCGTACAGCGCCCAGGCATCACTCCACCGGTCAACTTGACTCGCCGTTGGTGGACGCTTAATGTAGTCCGAGCCGCTTGAAACGGGTACAGCTTCTGGTTCGGTCCCTCGGATCGCACGCCGAGCAACTCGAAGCGGCCAACCACTACCTACGACACACCCTTGAGGGTGCGAATTTCGGCGTGCTGAAATTCAATCCCATGACTTGATTATGAGTCACCGGGAGAATCGGCTAAAGTAGTGAACACGCCGAAAGGGAAACGCGAAAGCGAATTCCCCGCAAGCAATCCCGCTTCGACCGGGAATCGGACACGAAAGAGTCTGATAGAGTCGGAAACGCAAGACCGAAGGGAAGCGCCCGGAGGAAAGCCCCAGAAAATGTT
>NZ_JBVHOQ010000061.1:0-38487 GCF_055568375.1 Streptomyces sp. NPDC026062 | reverse complement strand
TCCACACCTACAATCACCACCGCGGACACACCGCGCTCAAGGGCCAACCACCCGCCAGCCGTGTCCCCAACCTCACGGGTCAGTACACCTAGACGGCCGGCAGCACCCGCAGGGCCGAGTCCAGCAGATCGCGGTCACGGGGCCGGGTCAGCCGGGCCCGGGCGGCCGTCGGCGGCAGCCACAGCACGCCGTCCACCTCGCTGTTCGGTACGAAGGTGCCCGCCGTGGCCTCGGCGGACCAGTAGGTGACCTCTTTCGGCCGGCCGTTCGCGACGTACCGGACCGTGGGCAGCACCGCACCCGGCACGCAGTGGTGGCCCGTCTCCTCCAGGACCTCGCGCAGGGCCGCGTCCCGCGGGGACTCTCCGCGCTTGAGCTTGCCCTTCGGGAACGACCAGTCGTCATAGCGCGGACGGTGTACGAGACAGAGCTCCACGCCTTGGCCGCCGGACGCGCCCCGGCCGCCGGACGCGCCGCCGGATCCGCCCGCGCCCCCGCCCCAGTCGACGGGCGCGGGCGGACGGCGCCACAGCACGCAGCCCGCCGCCCGCACGGTGCCGTTCGCCGTCCGGGTCATGGCCGGACCGCCGTCGCCGTCGCGTACGGCCAGCTCTCCCGGAAGACCGACCGTGCCGCCTCCACCCCGTGGCGCTGGTCGGCGTGGAGCACCCCCAGGGCGTACGCGGTGGTCGGCGCGATGCGAGGGGTGCGGGCCGCCGCGGACGCCGCGGCGGCCGCCTCCGCCGCGTCCCGGTGCAGGTCGAGCGCGTGCCCCGGGCCGGCCAGGACCGGATCGGGGGCGCCCCGCACCACCTCGTGGGCGTACCGGTGCAGGCGCAGCAGCAGGCGGGTCTGGTGCCAGGGCGCGTCGTGCGCCTCGTTGTACGGCTCCGCCCTCTCGTCGGAGGGGAGCGCCGCGACGGCGCCGAGCAGCCGTTGCTCCGCCCGGTCGGCGGGCTCGCGCAGCAGCTCACCCGCGGGTTCGGCGGCCTCGGCGGAGAGCGGGACCTCGGAGGCGAGCAGCGCGACCGCGTCGGCCACGGCGTGGAAGCGCGCGGAGCCGAGTGCCTGGAGCGCCGCGGAGTGGGCGCGGGTCCGGGCGAGGGTCAGCTGCCGTTCCAGCAGCGCGCCGGCGCGTGCCGCTCCGACGCCGAGGACGGCGCGTTCCTTGCCGGCGGTCGTGGCGGTGGCTCCGGCCTCGGCCCGTGCCGCCGGGAGCGATGCCCCGGACAGCCCGTGCAGCGCTTCGAGGAGCCGGGTCAGCCGGTCCGCGTACGCGTGCTCGCGGGCGAGCGTGCCGGAGAGCCAGGCGAGCTCGGTGCGCAGCTGCTCGGCCCAGAGCGGGTCGAGCGCCGTCCGGAAGGTGTGCAGGGTGCCGCTGATGCGGCGGGACGAGCGGCGCAGCGCCCAGGCGGCCTGATCGGCTGCCTGGGGTCCGGCGTCGCCGGGGGCACTGTTCTCGCGGTGCAGACGCAGGCTGCGCAGGAAGTCCGCGGCCCGGTCCCGCAGATACGGTGCGAGCACCGCCCCCGCGGTCACGTCCGCCTGTGTCTGATGGTCAGGGCGTCGCACGCCGGCGCCTCCGGGCGTCAATGAGCATTTCCTGTACGTGCCGCAGCGGGCGGCCCTCCGCGTCCGTGGCGTGCCGGGTCCAGTTCCCGTCGGGGCCCAGATGCCAGGAGGAGGTGGTGTCGGCCATGCCGGTCTCCAGGAGCCGGCTGAGTGCGGCCCGGTGTGCGGGGTCGGTGACCCGGACCAGGGCTTCGATGCGGCGGTCGAGGTTGCGGTGCATCATGTCGGCGCTGCCGAACCAGACCTCGGGCTCGCCGCCGTTGCCGAACGAGAAGACCCGGGAGTGTTCGAGGAAGCGGCCCAGGACGGAGCGGACCCGGATGTTCTCGGAGAGGCCGGTGACGCCGGGGCGGATCGCGCAGATGCCGCGGACCCAGATGTCGACCGGGACGCCGGCCTGCGCGGCCCGGTAGCAGGCGTCGATGATCGCCTCGTCGACCATCGAGTTGACCTTGATGCGTACGTAGGCGGGGCGGCCGGCCCGCTGGTGGGTTATCTCCTTGTTGATCCGGACGATCAGTCCGTCGCGCAGCGACTTCGGGGCGACGAGGAGCCGCCGGTAGGTTTCGCGGCGCGAGTAGCCGGAGAGCCGGTTGAAGAGGTCGGAGAGGTCCGCGCCGACCTGTGGGTCGGCGGTGAGCAGGCCGAGGTCCTCGTAGAGCCTGGCCGTCTTGGGGTGGTAGTTGCCCGTGCCGACGTGCGAGTAGCGGCGCAGCGTGTCGCCCTCCTGGCGGACGACGAGCGAGAGCTTGCAGTGCGTCTTCAGGCCGACGAGCCCGTAGACGACGTGGCAGCCCGCCTCCTCCAGCTTCCGCGCCCACTTGATGTTGGCCTGCTCGTCGAAGCGGGCCTTGATCTCCACGAGTACGAGGACCTGCTTGCCGGACTCCGCGGCGTCGATGAGGGCGTCCACGATCGGGGAGTCGCCCGACGTCCGGTACAGCGTCTGCTTGATCGCGAGGACGTCCGGGTCGCCGGCCGCCTGTTCCAGGAAGGCCTGGACGGAGGTGGAGAAGGAGTCGTAGGGGTGGTGCAGCAGTACGTCGCGTTCGCGCAGTGCGGCGAAGATGTCGGGCGCGGACGCGGACTCCACCTCGGCGAGGTCGCGGTGGGTGCCGGCGATGAACTTGGGGAACTTCAGCTCGGGCCGGTCCAGCGACGCTATGCCGAACAGTCCGGTGAGGTCGAGCGGTCCGGGCAGCGGGTAGACCTCCGCGTCGGACACCTTCAGCTCGCGGACCAGCAGGTCCAGCACGTACGGGTCGATGGACTCCTCGACCTCCAGGCGGACCGGCGGGCCGAAGCGGCGCCGCATGAGCTCCTTCTCCAGGGCCTGGAGCAGATTCTCCGCGTCGTCCTCCTCGACCTCCAGGTCCTCGTTCCTGGTGACCCGGAACATGTGGTGCGCGAGCACCTCCATGCCCGGGAAGAGCTCTTCCAGATGGGCGGCGATGACGTCCTCGATGGGGACGTAACGCTGCGGCGAGGCCTCCAGGAAGCGTGTCAGCAGCGGCGGCACCTTGACCCGGGCGAAGTGGCGGTGGCCGCTGACCGGGTTGCGTACGACGACGGCGAGGTTGAGCGAGAGGCCGGAGATGTACGGGAAGGGGTGCGCCGGGTCGACAGCGAGGGGGGTGAGCACGGGGAAGACGCGCTGGCGGAAGAAGGTGAAGAGCCGGGCCTGTTCCTTCTCGGTCAGCTCGGGCCAGCGGATCAGCTGGATGCCTTCGTCGGACAGGGCGGGCGCGACGTCCTGCTGGTAGCAGGCGGCGTGCCGGGCCATGAGTTCGCGCGAGCGGGTCCAGATCAGGTCGAGGACCTCGCGGGGCTGGAGGCCGGAGGCGGACCGGGTGGCCACACCGGTCGCGATGCGGCGTTTCAGGCCCGCCACCCGGACCATGAAGAACTCGTCCAGGTTCGAGGCGAAGATGGCGAGGAAATTAGCCCGTTCGAGGAGGGGCGTCGCCGGGTCCTCGGCCAGTTCCAGCACGCGTTCGTTGAACGCGAGCCAACTGCGTTCGCGGTCGAGGAACCGGCCCTGCGGCAGCTCGTCCCCGTCTCCATCGGGTTCGTACGCGTCGACGTCGGCATCGATGTCGGGGTCCAGGTCGGCCGAGGTGGACAGGGCGGCGTGGGAGGACGACGGGGTGGCGACGGCGTGCGGCCGGTGTGCGGCGAGGGAGCCGACGGACGGCTGGACCGGAACCTCGGAGCTGGGCTGCTGGCTCATGAGCCCATTCTTCCGCGCGGAGTGCCCGGAGGGCGCGTCGGAGGGGGATGAGATCGCGGAGATCGAGCGGTCGGCGCGCTCTCTGCCGGGATTTCTCCCGTTGCGGGGGGTCGGCACAGCTGGCTGCATCCTGAGAGGGTCCCAAGGGCGTCTGAATGCCCGGTAACGGCGACATGACATGCAGGAAGCGGTGTGTGGCCGTGCCCGGGGGCGGTGGGCCCCCGGGCACGGCCGCGTGGTGCCGGTCCGGTCAGGCGTGGCGGCGGCGCAGGACGCGGAAGGCGAGGGCGACGGCGGCGGCGGTCAGAACCAGCAGGATGCCGGTCTCGACGAGCTGGAGCGGCCAGAAGTGCGAGGCGGGGTGGTAGTCGGTGACTCCGCCCTGGTCGCGCAGGCAGCTCGCGGGGTCCTCGGGGTTGACGCGGCCCGCGTTCCAGCAGTCCGCCCAGTAGATCTCCTTGCCGGAGGGGGTGAGCATGCCCGACTCGATGTGCCAGGGGGTGCCCGTGGGACGGTCCCTGCCGAGGAAGCGGGTGGTCGGCCAGAGCTCGTAGCGGCGTTTGCCGAAGCCCAGCATGACCGCGCCCAGAAGGAGGGCGGTGAGGCTCATGGACAGGAGAGTGCGGCGTACGAGGACGGCGCACAGGGCGCCGACGGCCACGGCCAGCAGGGCGTAGGCGACCGCGGCCGGTCCCACGGCGGGGAAGACGCCGCTCTCGTACCAGTCGAGCTCGCTGGCGTACGCGTTCTTCCGGATGTCCGACAGACCCCATCGGTAGACGAGGACCAGAAGGGTCGTCCCGGCGGCCACGAGGACCATGGGCAGGGCGAGCCGGGCGGCCAGCCACTGGCCGGGTGACACCGACTGGGCCCAGACGAACCGGAACGTGCCGTTCTCCAGCTCGCGGGCGATCAGCGGACCTGCGACGAACACGCCGATGAAGGGGCGGCGTCAAGCGACGCCGCCCCTGCGGAGGTTGATGAAGGCTCAGGACTCCGTGCGGTACATCAGGTCGACCTCGTGGGTGGTGAAGCCCATCCGCTCGTAGACGGCCACGGCCGCCGTGTTGTCCGCGTCGACGTAGAGCATCGCGGTGGGCAGCCCCTCCGAGGCGAGGTGGCGCAGCCCGATCGCGGTCAGCGCCTTGCCCAGGCCGCCGCCCTGTGCGTCGGGCCGGATGCCGACCACGTACACCTCGCCGAGCTGCTCCTCGGCGTGCACCTTCGTCCAGTGGAAGCCGATCAGTTCGGAGCCGCCGTTGTCCGTTCCGCGCTCGGCGAGGAAGAACCCCTTCGGGTCGAACCATGCCTCGGCCTTGCGGTCGTCCAGGTCGCGCTGGGTCAGCGAGCCCTGCTCGGGGTGGTGGGCGAAGGCGGCGCTGTTCACGGCGAGCCAGGCCGCGTCGTCCTGGCCCGGCACGAAGGTGCGGACGGTGACGCCCGGAGGCAGCGTCGGCTCCGCGATGTTCAGCGGGCTCAACGGGCGCCGCAGCTGGCGCAGTTCCCGGAAGAGCGAGAGGCCGAGCACCTGCGCGAGGTGCCGCGCCGCGGACTTCCCGCCGTGTGCCCAGACCCGTAGCCGCTTGCCGGTCGCGGCGAGCAGGGCCGCCCCGAGCGCCCGCCCGTGGCCGTGTCCTCGGTGCGAGGGGTGCACGACCAGCTCGGCGGCCGGTGCCTCGACGGGGTCGGTGTCCTCCAGCTGCGCGTACCCGACCAGCACGCCTCCGGCGGTCAGCAGGAAATGCCGCACGCCTTCCCGGTGTCCGCCCCGCAGCTGCAGCCGGCCCTGCTCGGACACGGCCTGCCGGCCATCGGACCGCGCGGCCTCGGCGAGCAGCCCGGAGACGGCGGCCGCCTGGTCGGGGGAGAGGATGTCGAGCGTCTGGATCTCGCGTCCGGGGGCGGGGAGGGGTACGTCAGTCGTCATGCTTACGAGCGTACGGCGGGGTGGGGATCCTGTCCGTTGCCCCGGTCCGGGGCGGGGGTTTCCGTCCTCAATCGCCGGACGGGCTGGGTGTGTGCGGGTCGCCCCGTGGGGGGTGCGGGTCCCCCACCGGGGTTCGCCTTGTCCCGGTGGGTGGGGGTCCGGTGCCCCTCCGGGGCGTCTCCTCGAACGACGAACGTTCCGCCGGTACGCGGTGGGACCCGGGTCGATGTTCGTCGTTCTGCGGCGACTCCCCTGCACGGCCCCGAACCCGCCCGCCATGCGTCTGCGATCAGCCGGAGGGCCGGCGTCGTCCCTCTTTGTCTGCGGGGTCGTCCCACCGGGGTGCAGGCGCGCGACGGGTCTGGGTGGGGGCGTGCAGGGGAGTCCCCGCAGGGAATGGCGTACGACCCGGGTTTCTCCGCGTCGCCGGGTGCACACGCCATTTCTGAGGAGACGCCCCGGAGGGACCCCACCCCCACCCACCGGACAGAACGCACCCCGCGGAGCACCCGCACCGAGCCCGTCCGGCGATTGAGGACGGAACCCCCAGCCCCGGACCGGGGCAAGGCCAAGGACCCCCGCTGCCGCCCGCCCAAGGGCTACGCACCGAGCCCGTCCGGCGATTGAGGACAAAGACCCCAGCCCCGGACCGGGGCGAGGACAAAGACCCCCGCCGCCGCCCGCCCAAGGGCCCCGCCCCGGACCGGGGCAACAGACGGGGCCCCCGAGGCCAAGGACCCCCGCTGCCGCCCGCCCAAGGGCCCCGCACCACGGATCCCCGTTTGGCCGCAATTGTGCGCCATATGAGTGAATGGCCCCGTTCCGATCGGTCGGCAACCAGTTCGTAACCCCAAACATCTGTCGCGCTACGCGCGTTGACTCTAGGCTGCGGCACGCAGTCCTCGGACTTTTGACCACCCTCACACCTCCCGCTGAGCTCACAAGGGGATCGATGTCAGCGACACCGCAGAAGAACCGCGCGTCCCGGCGGGTGCTCGCCGCCGCAGCAGGTCTGGCCACCGTCGGCGCACTGGTCGCCGCCATGCCGGCCGGCGCCCATGGCAAGGATCACGGCAAGGGCCACGGCCACCACACGCCGGCCCGGACCGTCGACGTCCAGCTGCTGTCCTTCAACGACCTGCACGGCAACCTGGAGCCGCCGGCCGGCTCGGCCGGATCGGTCACCGAGACGCAGGCCGACGGCACGACGAAGGCCGTTCCGGCCGGCGGCGTGGAGTACCTCGCCTCGTCGCTGCGCGCGGCGCGCAAGGGCCACCCGTACTCCATCACCGCGGCCGGCGGCGACATGGTCGGGGCGAGCCCGCTGCTGTCGGGCCTGTTCCACGACGAGCCGACCATCGAGGCGCTCAACAAGATCGACCTCGATGTGACGAGCGTCGGCAACCACGAGTTCGACGAGGGCGTCACCGAGCTGAGCCGCCTCCAGAACGGCGGCTGCCACCCGGTCGAGGGGTGCTACGAACAGGGCAAGAAGTTCAAGGGCGCCGACTTCCCCTACCTGGCCGCGAATGTGACGGACGAGAAGACCGGGAAGCCGATCCTCAAGCCGTACACGGTGTGGAAGAAGAACGGCGTCAAGATCGGCTTCATCGGGGTGACCCTGGAGGGCACGCCGAACATCGTGACGGCCAACGGCGTCAAGGGCCTGAAGTTCCACGACGAGATCGAGACGGTCAACAAGTACGCCAAGGAGCTGGACCGGCAGGGCGTCAAGTCCATCGTGGCGCTGATCCACGAGGGCGGCGCCCCGGCCTCCTCCTCGTACAACTACGACTGCGACAGTCCGGGCGCCGGTGACGGCATCTCCGGGCCGATCACGGAGATCGCCAAGGGCATCTCGCCGAAGGTCGACGCGCTGGTCACGGGCCACACCCACCAGGCGTACGTGTGCACGATCCCGGACCCGGCGGGCAACCCGCGCCTGGTGACCTCGGCCTCGTCGTTCGGCAAGCTGTACACGGACACGACGCTCACGTACGACCGTCGCACCAAGGACATCGTGCGCACCGCGGTGAAGGGCTCCGGCACGTCGAAGTCCTCGAAGCACCACCCCGCGCCCGCGAACCCGGTCTCGGTGAACCACGTCGTCACCCGGGACCAGGCCAAGGCCACCGACATGACGGATCTGATCGCGCGCTGGAACACCCTCGCGGCGCCGATCGCGAACCGGCCGCAGGGCTGGATCTCCGCCGACATCAACGGCCGCGGCTCCACGGCCCCCGAGAAGCCGCTCGGCAATCTGATCGCGGACGCGCAGCTGGAGGGTCTGGCCCCGGCGGACAAGGGCGGGGCGGTCGTCGCCTTCATGAACCCGGGCGGCATCCGTGCCGACCTGGTCCACAAGGCGTCGGGCAGCGAGGGCGACGGCGTGGTGACGTACGGGGAGGCGTTCACCGTGCAGCCGTTCACCAACATGATGAATGTCGTCGATCTGACCGGTGAGCAGCTGGTGGCCGCGCTCCAGCAGCAGGTCAGCGGTTCCAACGAGGCCAGCCCGAAGATCCTCCAGATCTCCGAGGGCCTGACCTACACCCTGGACATGACGAAGGCCGGTGCGGATCGCGTGGTCACCGGCACGATCAGGCTGAACGGTGAGCCGATCGACCCGGCCAAGACCTACCGGGTCGCGATGAACGAGTTCCTGGCGGGCGGCGGCGACGGCTTCGCGGCGCTCGGCGCGGGCACCGACAAGCTGGTCGGTGCCTCCGACCTGGACCTGTTCAACGCCTACCTGGCCGCGCACTCCACGGCCGAGGCGCCGCTGGCCCCGCCGGCGACGGACCGGATCACGATCGTTCAGTAACTCCGGGCAGTGAGCGGGATGGGGCGGCGGGCCGGTGGCTCGCCGCCCCACCTGTGTGCCGGGGCGGCGATTGTCGCGGGCGTCGGACGCCCGCACCCGCCGGAGCCCCGGTGCGTGCGGCAATCGGCACCCTGTCCATGGTGACGTGCACCGGTCATAATCTGACCGCTGACCCCCACACGGCACCCCGGAGGCGCCCCCGCATGAGTCCGTACACCGCGAACCGCAGACACTTCCTGGCCGGGGCGCTCGCCGTCACCGCCACCGCCCTCGTCGGTACGGCGCCCGCGCGCGCCGAGGCCCGGCAGGCACGCACCGTGCAGGACTGGATGAGCGGCATCGCGGACTCCACCGCGCTCCAGCGCCTGACGATTCCCGGCTCGCACGACTCCGGCGCCCGCTACGGCGGGCCGTGGACCGAGTGCCAGAACACCACGATCGCGGAGCAGTTGAACAGCGGGCTGCGCTTCCTCGACGTACGGTGCCGGATCACCGGCGGTTCCTTCGCGATCCATCACGGTGCCTCGTACCAGAACCTGATGTTCGGCGATGTCCTCGGCGCCTGCTGGGACTTCCTGGCGGCGCACCCCGCGGAGACGGTGCTGATGCGGGTCAAGCAGGAGTACTCGGAGGAGAGCGACGCGGCGTTCCGCGCGGTCTTCGACGACTACCTCGACAACAGGGGCTGGCGGCCGCTGTTCCACATCGATCCCGCCCTGCCGACGCTCGGCGGTGCACGTGGCAAGGTCGTGCTGCTCGCGGACAACGGCGGGCTGCCCGGCGTGCGTTACGCCGATCCCGGGCTCTTCGACATCCAGGACGACTACATGGCGGAGCCGTTCGCCAAGTACCCCAAGATCGAGGCCCAGTTCCGCAAGGCGGCCGGGCAGCCGGGCAAGCTCTTCATGAACTACGTATCGACCGCCGCCCTGTTGCCTCCCCGAGGGAACGCGGACCGGCTCAACCCGCAGGTCCAGTCGTTCCTCGACAGCTCGGAAGCGTCCGGCTGGACCGGTCTCGGCATCGTCCCGCTGGACTTCCCGGCGACACGGCCGGGGCTGGTGGAGTCGCTGATCCGGCACAATCCGGCGGCCTGAGCCGCCGATCCGGGGCAGGGGATCGTCGGCCACTCCGGCGGAGCCTGCCGTCCGGGGTGCCCGGCCCGCCGTCCGGGCCGGGCACGCACTGCGTCTATCCCGCGGAATCCGGTGGGGTGCCGGGGGTGGTGGGCGTGAAGCGGGCCTGGAAGAAGCGAAGGGTCTCGGGCTCGTGGGTGAAGGCGAGGCCGCTGGTGAGGCGGTCGCGCTGCTCGTGTACGCGGATGGCGCTTTCGGCGACGACGTCATGTGGCTTTGGGTGTAGACGCGGCGGGGAATGGTGAGGCGGATGAGTTCGAGCCGGGGGTAGCGGTTCTGCCCGGTGGCCCGGTCGCGTCCGGCGGAGACGGCGCCGCGCTCGGCGGCGCGCACTCCGGAGTCGAGGTACAGGGCGGCCGCCAGGGTCTGGGCGGGGAACTCCTGGCGGGGTATGTGAGGCAGCGTGGCAGCGGCGTCGACGCACACGGCGTGGCCGCCGATGGGCTGGACCAGCGGCAGCCCGGCAGCTGTCATGTGCTGTCCGAGGTAGGCGACTTGGTCGACCCTGGCCTTGATGTTGTCCTCCTGGACGGATTCGGCGATGCCGACCGCGATGGCGTCCATGTCGCGTCCGGTCATGCCGCCGTAGGTGTGCAGGCCCTCGTAGAGGACGACGAGGCTGCGGGCCCGTTCGGCCAGGCGTGCGTCGCGCAGGGCCAGCCAGCCGCCGATGTTGGCGTAGCTGTCCTTCTTCGCGGACATGGCGGCGCCGTCGGTGCGGGCGCAGATCTCGCGGAGGATGGCGGCCACGCTGTGCTCCTGCCAGGCCTGCTCGCGCTGTTTGATGAAGTAGGCGTTCTCCACGGCGCGGGCGGCGTCGAGGATGACGAGGATGCCGTGGCGGTGCGCGAGTTCGCGGACCCGGGTGAGGTTGGCCAGGCTGATCGGCTGCCCGCCGGCCATGTTGACGGTGGCCGCGATGGAGACGTACGGGATGTTCTCCGGCCCGACGTCGCCGATGAGCCGCTCAAGCTTCGCCAGGTCGACATTTCCCTTGAAGGGGTGCTCGCAGGCCGGGTCGTGGGCCTCGTCGATGATCACGTCGTGGAAGGTCGCGCCGTTGAGTTCCTGGTGCGCGCGGGTGGTGGTGAAGTACATGTTGCCCGGGACGTGGTGGCCGGGGCGGATCAGGGTGCGGGAGAGGATGTTCTCCGCTCCCCGGCCCTGATGGGTGGGGATGAGGTGCTCGTAGCCGTAGTACTCGCGGACCGCGGCCTGGAGGCGGTGGAAGCTGCGGGATCCGGCGTAGGCCTCGTCGCCGGTCAGCATCGCCGCCCACTGACGGTCGGACATGGCGTTGCTGCCCGAGTCGGTGTAGAGGTCGATGGTCACGTCCTCGGAGCGCAGCAGACTGATGTTGTGACCGGCCTCCTGAAGAGCACGCTGCCGCTGCTCGCGGGTGGTGATCGGCAGGGGTTCGACCATCTTGACGCGCCAGGGCTCTGCCGGATGGCGTGGCATGGACTTCTCCTTGGATCCGGGAACGGGGAACGGGCCCGGGCGTGTCCGGCCGGGCCGGGGAGGGGACTCAGGGCTTGCGGGCGACCAGGACGCCGTTGGCACCCGGACCGTCGAAGCGGGTGACGCCCTCGGGCTCCAGACCCGCCGCGCGCAGCCAGGCGGAGTACTCGGCGGCGGTGTAGTTCCGGCCCCAGGTCTCCACGAGCATGTTCAGGCTCATCAGCGCCGCCGGCGGTGGACCCTGTTTGTCGTCGTCGGCGAAGGACTCGCAGATCAGCAGCTGTCCGCCCGGCGCCAGGGCCTCGGCGCAGACGCCGAGGATCTTCTTTACGTCGTCCTCGCCCCAGTCGTGCAGGATGTTGGACAGCAGCACGGCGTCGTGCCCGGCCGGCAGGGGGTCGGTGAAGAAGTCGCCGACTGCGAAGGTGATGCGGTCCTCCAGTTCGGCCGAGGCGACCCGGGGCCGTGTGAGATCGCAGACGAAGGACAGGTCGAAGACGGTCGCGTGCAGGTGCGGCCAGCGGCGGCACAGTTCGATGTCGAAGGCGGCGCCCCCGCCGCCGACATCGAGCAGACGGCTGGTCCCGCCGAAGTCCAGGGCCCCGGCGAGGAGCCGGGCGGTGTAGGCGGACAGGGAGTGCATGCCCTCCCAGAAGTGCTCGGTCATCACCGGGTCGTCCGGCGCGAACAGCGACTCCTGACGCTCGGGGTCCCAGGTGGTGGGGTGGTTGCCGCGCAGCGAGTCCGCCAGCTTGAGGTAGGCCGGGTACTCGTGGCGGTCCACGACCGTGATCCAGCCACCGAAGTAGTACGGCCTGCCCTTGACCAGGTACTCCTCGGACATGGGCGTATTGCGGTATCTGCCCTCGGCATCCAGGTGCAGCAGACCCAGTGCCGTGCACGCGGTGAGCAGCAGCTCGGCCGGCCGGGGCTGGAGACCGTGCCGCCCGGCGAAGGCCGCGGCCGTTGCCGAGCGCCCGTCGGACAGGTCGGTGAACAGCCCCAGCTCGGTCGCCAGGGCCAGCGCCTTGAAGGCATAGACGCCCGAGGTGAGTTCCATCAGCGGCACCGGGGTGGTCCGCTCGTTCATGACGTGCCTCCGTCCATAGGGGCGGGGAGTCTGCGTGCCAGGGTGATGCCGTCGGCGATGGGCAGCATGACCAGCTCCATGCGGGCGTCGGCTTGGGCGTGGTCGTTGAAGGCGCGGATCGCGGCGGTGTTGCCCACCGCGTCGGTGTCCACCACGGCCCCGCCGCAGAAGACGTTGTCGGCCACGATCGGCCCGCCGGGGCGCAGCCGGGGCACCAGCTGCTCCCAGTAGCCGATGTAACCGGCCTTGTCGGCGTCGATGAACACCAGGTCCACGCCGGGCTCCTCGGGCAGCGAGTCGAGCGTCTCGGCCGCCGGTCCCACACGCAGTCCGATGCGGTCGGCCACCCCGGCCCGCTGCCACGCTTCGCGGGCGATGTCCGTCCACTCCTTGTTCAGGTCGCAGGTCATCGCCCTCCCGCCCGGCACCACCCCGCGCGCCAGGCACAGCGTGGAGTAGCCGGTGAAGGTGCCGACCTCCACCACCAGCCGGGCCTCCAGCAGCCGGGCCAGCAGGGTGAGCAGGGCGCCCTGCTCGGGTGGTATCTGCATCTCCGCGACCTGCCCGAGCCCATGGGTCCGCTCGATCAGCTCCTGGGCGACCGGGTCGGGTGGCGTGCCGTGGCCGACCATGTACTGGCGTAGTTCAGCGGTCAGTTCGACATCCTTGACCAGTTTCATCACACCTCCGTCGTTCGACGTGAGCGGTACGGACTCCGCCGGATCGGCAGCCCCTGAGGGCCGGCCGGGGTGGGCGGCGGGACGTGGTTCCCGGCTGAGGCGGCGAGCCGGGCGGCCTGACGCCGCAACCGGGGCAGCGCGGTCTGTTCCAGTTCCGCGATCTCCGCCCGGAATCCCCCCGGAGCAGCCGAGGAGGTGGACGTGCCGCGGTAGCAGAGCCCGCTGCGTTCCAGGTCCGCGATGATCGTCAGCAGTCGGTGCAGCAGTTGTGCCTCCAGCACGTGTGCGCACACAGGGGCTCTGCTGCTCAGGAAGAAGCGGTCGTACAGGCCGAGTTCGTCCTGTCCGGGCTCGGCTCCCGCGTCCCGGCCGGTCCGCTGGAGCAGCGAGACGCCCTCGGGGACCAACTGCGCGGCGACCGCGTTGTGCACCCGGTGGTTGCGTCGCACGGCCCGTGCCACCCTGGCGGACCGGTGTCCGCCGCCCGCTTGAGGAGCTGCGGCAGGCCTCGGTGGTCGCGGGCCCATTCCCCGCTGAACGCCGGATGCGCCCGGGCCATCCGCGTCCGGATCTCCCGCTGGTACAGCTCGGGCGGGCAGCTGCCCGCGTACAGCAGCAGGACGGAGTACAGGTCCAGCAGCGCCACGAGGTCATCAGCAGAATCAGCAGCATCAGTGAAA
Source organism: Streptomyces sp. NPDC026062 (assembly GCF_055568375.1). Classification (NCBI taxonomy): domain Bacteria; kingdom Bacillati; phylum Actinomycetota; class Actinomycetes; order Kitasatosporales; family Streptomycetaceae; genus Streptomyces; species Streptomyces sp. NPDC026062. Next base: position 24,887 of record NZ_JBVHOQ010000061.1, on the reverse strand, counting down.
TCAGCGGCATCAACAGAATCAGCAGCATCAGTGGAATCAGCAGGAGCGGCGATATCGGTGGCATCAGGGGCGACGGCGGCGTCGGCGGGCACCGGCGCCGTCCGCGTCAGCACCCCGCGCAGCAGCCACCACTCCAGGAACGTGGCCTGATGGCCCACGACCCATCGGTACCAGGCCAGATCGGCCGCGCGGGCGGGCGGCTCACACATCTCCAGGGGAGATTCGGGCGCGGCCGCCCGCGCCGGCGTGCCCCCCTCCGGCACCCGCACCAGGCCGCCACGGATCACGGGACACGAGGGCCCGCACCTCGTGTGCGAGGGCCCCGCATCCACGTACGGCAACAGGAGACGCCACGTCCCCGCTCCCACCGGACCGCCCTCGACCGGCACTTCACTTCCCCCGGGGGCGGGAGAGGTGCTGCGCCGCGTTCCGACCGCGCCGGGGAACAGACGCCCGACCGGGGCGACTCGGAACGGACACGTCGCCGGAGTACATGCGACCGGTGGAGGGGTGGTGCGGAGGGGGTACACAGGCGGCTTCGCCGAGGCGCGGGTGCGGACGGGCGGAGACCTGGTCAGGTGCCCTCTGTTCCACGGACATAGGCCTCCTCCCAGGCTGCGGGCGCGCAGGGCCGGTTGCTACCGGGCGTGTTTCCTGCTGCTTTCACCGGGGCGTACGCCGGGTACAGGCAGTGCACCACCTCTGGGTAAGGCCGCACAGATGATCGGAGCGGTGGGTGTCGTGTACACCACATAACCTTGTGTGTTTGTGAAACCCAAGTCGGGCCTCGGTCGGCCGAAACGGCGTGGAGAGGAGGGGCTATGCCCCGTGTGCCCAACGATCGCCTGCGTGGCCTGGTGGAAGCCGCCGGGTGCAGCAGGGCTGAACTCGCCCGCGCGGTACGTAAGGTGGCCGCCGAGCACGGACGCTCCGTGGCATGCGATCACACCTCGGTGGCGCGCTGGCTGGCCGGAGCCCGGCCGAGGCCGCCTGCCCCGGCCTTCCTCCTGGAGGCGCTGTCGCGAAAGCTGGGCAGGGGTGTCACCGCGCGGGAAGCCGGTCTCACCCGCGCACCCGTCGGCGTGATGGACCTGCCCCGGGAGGGGGATCCCGTACGCCACCTCGCCGAGCTCACCCGTGCCGAACTCGACCCCGCCCGCGGCCATCTCCTCGGCGCCGGAGTCTTCAGCCTGGCCGCCCTCACCCTCCCCGCACTCCCGCCCCTCCCCGCACTCCCGCCCCTCCCCGTACTCCCGCCCCTCCCCGCACTTCCGCCTCTCCCCGTGCTCCCGCCTCTCCCCGGAGCGCGCGGCATCCTGACCGCAGCACCGGAAGGGACGGCACCCGGCCGGGCCGGTCGGCGTCGGCCCGAGGCCGCCCAATTACAGGGAATGGCCGGAATGTTCGCGAACGCCGCCGCCCAGTACGGTGGCCGGCCGGTCCGTGCCGCCCTGGCGGCCTACCTCGCCTACGCCGCCGCCCCCTGGCTCAACGCCCCCGCCGCCGACCGTGTGCACAGTCAACGTCTCGGTGCGATTGCCCAGTTGACGCTGCTCCTTGCCATCATGTGCGCCGACAGCGGGCATGATGCCGCAGCCCAGCACTACCAGCACACCGCTGCCCACCTGGCCACCCAGGCCTCGGACCACGCCACCTTGGCCATCGTGATGCGCACCATGGCCACCCATGCCCACGACCTCGGCCACCACGCCCCGGCTGTTCTCCACCTCGCCGAGCGTGCGGTCGAGCACGCCCAGCACGCCCCGCCCGCGGTCGGCGCCTACACCCACGCCCACCTCGCCGTCATCCAGGCCCACCACGACCCACGCGCCGCCCTGATCTCTCTCGGCCGGGCCGAACACCTCCACCTGCGGACGGCCGACGCCCCGCCCGGCCCCTTCACCGCCTACCCGGCCGGCGCCCTGCACTACCAGCGCGCCCAAACCTTCGCCACGCTCGGCGACACCCCCGGCACCATCAGCACCCTGACCGTGTCAGTGCGTACCCGCGCCCCCACCGAGCACCGCGCCACCGTGCTCACTCAGGCCCGTCTCGCCGAAACCCTCCTCCGCCACGGCCACCTCGACGAGGCCCTCACCCACTGGCAGACCTTCCTCGGCGCCTGCTCCACCCTCCACTCCACCCACGCCGAACGACGGCTCACCGCCATGCGCCAACGGCTCCGCCCCCACACCCGCCACTCCGGTGTGGCCGCCCTCCTCGACCAGGCCGCCCAATTCACCGCCGTGCCCGTACAACAGTCCGGCACCGCCCGCCACGAATGACCCGGCATTGGGCCGGACCACCTCCCTCGGCCCTCGGTGGCCGAGGGCCGAGGGGGCAGGCGCCGTACCGAACAGGTCCCCACGCCGGCCGGCCCGCACGGCGGCAGAGGCACCTGGAGCGATGCGAGCGGGTTCCGTGTGTCCGTCGCCGGCTCACCCCCGCGGCGGCTCACGCGGCGGCTCCGGCGGCGGCTCCGGCTCCGGTGGGGGCTGCGGCGCCCCCGGAAGGCGGATCGAGGCCTCCGTGCCGCCGCCCTCCGCCGGGCGCAGGGCGATCTCGCCGCCGGCCTGCTGGACCGTACGCGCCACGATCGACAGGCCGAGGCCCGAGCCGGGGAGCTGACGGGCGGACGGGGAGCGCCAGAAGCGTTCGAAGACGTGGGGGAGCTCGTCGGCGGGGATGCCGGGGCCGTGGTCGCGGACCGTCAGCTCGCCCCGGTGCAGCACCACCTCGATCGTGCCGCGGGACGGGCTGAACTTCACCGCGTTGTCCAGGACGTTGACGACCGCCCGCTCCAGGGCGGCCGGTTCGGCCCGTACGTACCAGGGGGCGAGCTCCGCCGTGATGGTCAGTTCCGGGCCGCGCAGACGGGCGCGTCGCAGGGCGGTGCGGGTGATCTCGTGGAGCGCGACGACCTGGAGCGGGCCGGGCTGCGCGGCGTCCGGCCGGGCCAGTTCCTGGAGGTCGCCGATGAGCGAGGCCAGCTCGGTCATCTGCGCCTTCACCGAGTTCATCAGCGCCCTGCGGTCGTCCGGCGGGATCGCCCGGCCGGTCTCGTCGCTGCGGGCGAGGAGCTCGATGTTGGTGCGGAGCGAGGTCAGGGGAGTGCGCAGTTCATGGCCCGCGTCGGCGATCAGCTGGGCCTGGCGGTCACGGGACGTGGCCAGGGACGCGGTCATCGAGTTGAACGAGCGGGAGAGGCGGGCGATCTCGTCCTCGCCCTCGACCGGGATGCGGACGGTGAGGTCCTCGGTGCGGGCGACGTGCTCCACGGCCTCGGTGAGTTCGTCGACGGGACGCAGGCCGGAGCGGGCGACCCAGAGTCCGGCGGCGCCGGCGGCGACGGCACCGATGCCGGAGACGAGGAGGAGGACCCAGGCGAGGGTGGTGAGGGGTTTGTCGATCTCGCTCAGGGGGCGGGCGAAGGAGACACCGAGTTCCAGGGGCGGCTGGCCGGGCTGTTTGACCACGGCGGGCCGCGTGAAGACGCGCATCCGCACGCCGTCCGCATCGGTCACCGAGTGCAGCGCCGTGGGCTGCTCGCGGTTGACCACGGCGAGGTCGGACCCGGTCACCGGGAGCTTGGGCGAATCCGGGTCGGCGCAGACCGTGCCCTGGGCGTCGATGAGCTGGACCGTGAGTCCGGAGTCGGTACGGGGCAGTTGCCTGCCGGTCTCCACGCAGGACCCGTACAGGGAGGTGAGGTAGACCTCGTCCACCGTCGTATTGCGCAGCGAGGTGTCCTGCTGCTGCTCCAGCTGCGCCCTGGCCACGAACCAGCACGCCACCGCCACCGCGGCCACCGCCACCGCGACCGCCGTCGCGACCAGCAGCGCCAGCCGGGAGCGCAGCGGCAGGGCGCGGATGCGCCGGAGCGGGCCGGTCATCCCTCGCCCCCGCCGGAGCGCAGCGCGTACCCCACACCCCGGACGGTGTGGACCAGGCGCGGCTCGCCGCCCGCCTCGGTCTTGCGGCGCAGGTACATCACGTACACGTCCAGGGAGTTGGAGCTCGGCTCGAAGTCGAAGCCCCAGACCGCCTTGAGGATCTGCTCACGGGTCAGTACCTGGCGCGGGTGCGCCAGGAACATCTCCAGCAGCGTGAACTCGGTACGGGTCAGCTCCACGTGCCGGGTGCCGCGCATGACCTCACGGGTCGCGAGGTCCATGCGCAGGTCGGCGAAGGCCAGCACGTTGTCGTCGGGGACGGGGCCTGCCGTGGCCGCGTACGAGCTGCGGCGCAGCAGGGCGCGGATACGGGCGAAGAGCTCGTCCAGTTCGAAGGGCTTGACCAGGTAGTCGTCGGCGCCCGCGTCGAGTCCGGTGACGCGGTCGCCGACGGTGTCGCGGGCGGTGAGCATCAGGATGGGGGTGGTGGTGCCCGTGGCCCGGATGCGGCGGGCCGCGGTCAGCCCGTCCATCCGGGGCATCTGGATGTCGAGGACGATGAGGTCGGGGTCGTACGACTCCGCCTTCGTGAGGGCGTCGAGGCCGTCGACGGCGACCTCGGTGCCGTACCCCTCGAACGCGAGGCTGCGCTGAAGCGCCTCGCGCACGGCGGGCTCGTCGTCGACGATCAGGATGCGCTGGGGATCGTCTTCGGCGGGGCTCATCGCTGCTTCGTCCTCTTCTCGTTCCGTACGGGGCCGGGGCCACTGGCTTCTCAGCCTCGCACGGCCGTGGCGCGGCGTCGCGCGGCGCGGCTCAGGAGCTGTCGCCGGAGCGCAGTGTGTCGAGGTCGGCCTTGAGGGTGTTCACCGGGATGGCGAAGCCGAGGCCGACGCTGCCCGCGCTGGAGCTGTTGGAGCTGCTGGACGAACTTGCCGAGTACATCGCGGAGTTGATGCCGATGATCTCGCCGTTCATGTTGATCAGGGCGCCACCGGAGTTGCCCGGGTTCAGCGAGGCGTCGGTCTGGATGGCCTTGTACGTGGTGGTGGATTCGCCGGTGTCGCCGTTGAACTGCTGTCCGCCGAACTCGAACGGCCACTGCTGCCCGCCGCCCTGCCTGCCCTGGCCGCTGTCGGTGCCGCTGTCGCTGTCCTTGGCGACGGTGACATCGCGGTCGAGTGCGGAGACGATGCCGCTGGTGACCGTGCCGGTGAGGCCCTCCGGGGAGCCGATCGCGACGACCTGGTCGCCGACGGCGACCTGGGAGGAGTCGCCGAGCGTGGCCGTCTTCAGACCGCTCGCGCCCTGGAGCCTGATCAGTGCGAGGTCCTTGTCGGCGTCGGTGCCGACGACATCGGCGGTGTACGTCCTGCCGGTGCTCAGGGTGACCTTGATGGAGGAGGCGCCCGCGATGACGTGGTTGTTGGTGACGATCTCGCCGTCCGACGTGATGACCACGCCGGATCCGGTGGACTGGCCCGCGGTCGAGGTCGCGCCGATCTCGACGATCGTGGGCGAGAGGGCCGCGGCCACGCCGGAGACGGTGCCCTTGCTGCTCTGGGAGACGGTGGTGCCGGGGATGACGCCGCTGCCGGTGGTGGAGGCGGTGTCGTTGTCGGTGAGCTGTCCGATCACGGTGGCGGTGCCGCCGCCGACGATCGCGGCCGCGATGGCCACCGCCGCGAGGAGCGCGACGGGCCGGCGGACCCGGCGGTGCGGGGCGGACGGTCCGGGCGCCGCCTGCGGCATCCCGTGGAGACCGTCACCGCCGTGGCCCGAGCCGCCGGAGTGCGCGTCGGCCGTGCCGGGGGCGGGCCACACCGTGGTGCCGGGGCCCATGGCGACCGGCTGGACGGGCTCGTATGACGGCGGCGGCGGATAGGCCGCTTCGCCGTTGCCGTACGAGGGGTACATCGGGTACTCGCCGCTCGGGCGCTGGCTCTCTGTCATGTCTACGAGAGTGTCCAGCGAACATGAGAGGACCCTGAGGACCCGCTGAGAAGCCCGGCAGAACCTCGTATGCCCGATATAAGGACGCGCACCGGGGCTCGCCGCCCCGCCCCGACAACGGCCGGGCCCTGTACGCCCCCGTCCCGCCCCGTCCGCTAAGCGAGCACCTGCGCGGCCGGCGGTTCCCCGCAGCCGCACGAGCGCCGGACCACGAGCGCCGACGGGAACTGCTTCAGCCGCTCCCGTCGCGAGCCCGACACCCGCAGCGAGTCGTCGAGCACCAGGTCCACGGCCGCCCGTGCCATCGCCGGGCGGTCGGAGAAGACCGTCGTCAGCGGCGGGTCCGTCAGACCGGCTTCCTTCACGTCGTCGAAGCCCGCCACCGCCAGCTCACCGGGCACGTCGATCCGCAGCTCGCGCGCGGCCCGCAGTACTCCGATGGCCTGGTCGTCCGTCGTGCAGAAGATCGCCGGCGGGCGGTCGGGGCCCGAGAGGATGCCCAGCGCCACCCGGTAGGCGTCGTAACGGTTGTACGGGGCCTGGAAGAGCCGGCCCTCCGTCGAGCGGCCCGACTCCTGCATGGCCCGGCGCCAGCCCTCGACGTGGTCGGCGACCGGGTCGCCGACCTCCGGGGTCGACTCCATGCCGCCGAGGCACGCCACGTACGCGTTGCCGTGCTCCAGCAGGTGACGGGTGGCGAGCTGGGCGCCGCCGACGTCGTCCGTGACGACCGCGACGTCGTCGATGGCCTCGGGCCGCTCGTGCAGCAGGACGACCCGGGCGTCCCACGCCTCGATCTCCGCCGCCGCGCGCTCGCTGGGGCCCTGGCTGACCAGGATCAGGCCGGAGACCCGCATGCCGAGGAAGGCCCGCAGGTAGTGGACCTCGCGCTCGTCGCGGTAGTCGGAGTTGCCGACGAGCACCATTTTCCCGCGCTCGGCCGCGGCCTGTTCGACCGCGTGTGCCATCTCCGCGAAGAACGGCTGCCGGGCGTCGGGCACGATCATGCCTATGAGGTCGGTCCGCCGCGAGGCCATCGCCTGGGCGACCCGGTCGGGCCGGTAGCCCAGCTCCTTGATCGCGGCGAGCACCCGCTCGCGCGTGGCCGGGGCGACCGGCCGGGGTCCGTTGTTGATGACGTAGCTGACCACTGCGGTCGACGTCCCCGCCAGTCTCGCCACATCGTCCCGCGTCACCTTGGCCACGCGCGGCAGTCTACGCGGATGGACCTACCTCTTGGCAGGATGGATCGGGGCTTCTTCCGTGACCTCCGCCGCCTCCGGCTGCTCCGAACGGGTGAGGGTTTCGGCCGTGGCCTTCGCGGCGGTGCTCTTCGCCTCCTCGGCGGCGGCCCGTTCCACCTTCTCCGGTGTGACGAAGCGGTAGCCCACGTTGCGCACGGTGCCGATCAGCGACTCGTGCTCGGGGCCGAGCTTGGCGCGCAGCCGCCGTACATGGACGTCGACCGTCCGCGTGCCGCCGAAGTAGTCGTAGCCCCAGACCTCCTGGAGCAGCTGCGCGCGGGTGAAGACCCGGCCCGGGTGCTGCGCCAGGTACTTGAGCAGTTCGAATTCCTTGAAGGTCAGATCCAGGACCCGGCCCTTGAGCTTCGCGCTGTACGTCGCCTCGTCCACCGAAAGATCACCGTTGCGGATTTCCATCGGGGAGTCGTCGGCGGTGATCTGCTGCCGGCCGGTGGCCAGCCGCAGACGCGCCTCGACCTCGGCGGGGCCCGCCGTGTCCAGCAGCACGTCGTCGATTCCCCAGTCCGCGGTGACGGCCGCGAGGCCGCCCTCCGTGACGACGAGGATCAGCGGACAGCCGGGTCCGGTGGACCGCAGCAGCTGACAGAGCGAGCGGACCTGCGGCAGGTCGCGGCGTCCGTCGACGAGGATGACGTCGGCACCGGGGGTGTCGACGAGAGCGGGGCCCTCGGCGGGAGCCACCCGCACGCTGTGCAGCAGGAGGCCGAGGGCGGGAAGCACCTCCGTCGACGGTTGGAGGGCATTCGTCAGGAGCAGCAGTGAACTCATCGCCGCCCACCTGCCTGGGTCGTCGGTCGATGATCGTGCACGGTTGGCTCGCCCATTACGTCGGTCCTCCTCGTTCCCTGCGAGAGGGGCACTCCCGGGTCGGACCCGGGGGAGTATGCGGCACTGCTTCGTACGCTTATTCGTGCTTGTCCGTACGACGTTTCGTCATACGGGTTTTACGCGTGCGGTCCGCGCCCAGGACCGCTGAGCTTGTTGAAACGTGGCCGTAACAACGCGCGGAAAGCACAAAAGGACCCGGGGGCTGCTTTGCCCGGATCCTCTTCCCAGCAGAATAGCCCACATGAGTTCTGTGTCCGAGGGGCGATTTCCGAGTTCCTCTGTTCCCTTGATCACGCGCGGTCCGCTGCGGACCGCGTTGCGAGCCGATGACGGGGTCCTGATCGAGGCGGTGTACGACCCGTGTACGGGAGGTGACGCCGCAGACGCGGAGGCCGGGGGCGCCGGCACGGCGATCGTCGTCGCGCACGGATTCACCGGATCGGCGGACCGCCCGGCGGTGCGGCGGGCCGTGGAGGTGTTCTCCCAGCGTGCGGCGGTGGTCACGTTCTCGTTCCGGGGGCACGGGCGCTCCGGCGGACGGTCCACGGTGGGCGACCGCGAGGTGCTCGATCTGGCCGCGGCGGTGGCCTGGGCGCGGTCGCTCGGGCATACGCGGGTTGTTACGGCGGGGTTCTCGATGGGCGGCTCCGTGGTGCTCCGGCACGGGGCGCTGTATACGGCACCGAATGCACTGGGGGAGCCCGAGGGGCGCACGGAAGCGCACGGGCGGGCGCATGCGGATGCGGTGGTGTCCGTGAGTGCTCCGGCGCGCTGGTACTACCGGGGTACTGCCCCGATGCGGCGGCTGCACTGGATGGTCACCCGGCCGGCCGGCCGGGTGGTCGGCCGGTACGGCTTCCGTACCCGGATCGACCGCAAGGACTGGGACCCGGTCCCGCTCTCCCCGGTCGAGGCCGCCCGGCTGATCGCCCCGGCCCCCCTGCTGATCGTGCACGGCGACCAGGATCCGTACTTCCCGCTCGACCACCCGAGGATGCTCGCCGACGCGGCGGGCGGCGCCGCCGACCTGTGGCTGGAGTCCGGCATGGGCCACGCGGAGAACGCGGTGGACGAGACGTTGCTCACCCGCGTCGCCGACTGGGCGATGACGCGGTGAACCATGATGGAAAGCCGATGCGTGAGCTGACGCGAGACGAGAGGAGCGCCGCCATGCCCGCGGGAACGATCCGCTACTGGGCAGCCGCCAAGGCCGCGGCCGGAACCGCGGAGGAGCCGTACATGGCTGCGACGCTCAAGGAAGCGCTCGACCGGGTGCGTGAACGACACCCCGAAGAGCTGAGCCGCGTACTGCAAAGGTGTTCGTTCCTCATCGACGGTGACCCCGTCGGGACCCGGAGCCATGAGACCGTACGCCTTGCCGAGGGCGGCACGGTCGAGGTGCTCCCGCCGTTCGCAGGAGGGTGAACCACAGCACATGAGCAGCAGCGATCAGCAGCAGCCACAGCATCAGCAGCCGCAGCCGCAGTATCCGCATCCGTACGGGCAGCAGGAACCGCATCAGCGGCAGCCGCAGTCGTACGGGCAGGAGCCGCCGCCGTCGTCCTACGGACAGCAGCAGCCCTCGTACGGGGACCAGTCGTACGGCGGTCAGACGCACCCCGGGCAGGGATACGCGGACCAGGGGTACGCGGACCAGGGATACGCGGACCCCTCCTACGGGCAGCAGACGCCCTACGGGGGCGATGCGGCGATGTACGGGACGCCGCAGGGGGCGTACGACGCGCAGCCGCCCCAGCAGGCCGCCGTGTACCCGCAGCCGCAGGCGGGGGCGGACTGGGCGGCCGGTGACCAGGGCGTCGCCCAGACCTGGGAGGGCCAGACCTGGGACACCCAGTACCAGCCGACGATCCGGCCCGCACAGCCCGCACAGTCCGCGCCGACGGTTCTGCCCGCAGCCCCTGGGCAGGTCCCCGCCGATGACACCGCGTACCTGCCCCCGCTGGGGGCGTCCGGCTCGTACCCGCTGCCCCCCGAGGTCCGGAGCACTCCCGCTCCGGCCGCCCCGGCCCCCGCCCCCGCCCCCGCACAGGGCGAGGACGGCTACGGCGCGCCGACCACCCTGGGCAACAGCCGGATCACCGACGCCCAGCGGGCCCGTGCCGAGGGCCGTTCGCCGATCATCGCGCCCGGTATGCAGCCGGCCGCGATCACCGCGGGGCTCGGGCTGTTGCTCGCGCTCGGGGCGGCGGTCGGGCCGTACGCCCTGGTCGTCCCGCTCGTGCTGCTCCAGGCGGTCACCGCGGCAGGGTGGTTCCGGCTCAACGGCATGTGGCCGGCCCGCCAGGGCATCGCGCTCGCCTTCGCCGGCGGCCTCGTCGCCGATGTGGCGCTGCTCGCGGCAGGCCGGGAGAAGGGTCCGGCCGCGATCCTGGGCACCCTCGGCGTCTGGGTGCTGCTCACCGTCGTGCTCCAGCTGCGCAGCCGGGCCGGTGCCGACGAGCGGATGCAGGGGCTGATGGCCGCGGTCGCCTCGGCCGCGCTGACCGTACTCGCAGCCGGGCACCTCGCGGCCGTCCCGGACGCTGTGACGGCCGGCGGTGTGGCCGTCGCCGCCGCCGTGCTCGTCCGGGCGCTCCCGCTGCCGGGACCGGCCTCGGTCGTGGCGGCGCTCGTCGTCGCCGCGGGGGCCGGAGCGGCGGCGGGAGCCGTCACCGACCTGGGGGCCAAGGGCGCGCTGCTCGGCCTGGCCGCCGGTGGCTGTGCGCTGATCGGGCTGCGGGTGGCGAGCTATGACTACCCGTCACGCTTCGTGCACATGACCGCGGGAGTGGCCCTCCCGCTCACCGCGGCCGCCCCGGCGGTCTATCTGATCGGGCGCGCTCTCACGTAGGGGCGTACCGCGACAACCGGCATGCCGAAGCCTCCCGCGGGGAACCGACGGGGGGCTTCCGCACGTCGGTTCCCCGGGGCGTGATCGTGTGGCCGCAGTAGGCTCACGGGCGCCGGAGGTCCGGATGGACGGGGCGGGGGAGGACAGGCATGCGTGCACTGCGAATACTGCTGGTCGTCGTGGTGGTTCTGGCCGGCGTGTTCATCGCCGTGGACCGTGCGGCGGTGTATTTCGCCGAGTCGGAGGCCGCGGACCGGGTGGTGGTCTCCGGGGCGCGGACCGACTCCACGGAGGTCTCCATCAAGGGCTTCCCGTTCCTGACCCAGGTCGCCGGGTCGGAACTCGACGAGGTCGACGTGAAGGTCAGCGGAATCGAGGCGACCGCGGGCGGCCACGCGCTGCGGATCAGCAGGATGGACGCGGAACTGCGCCAGGTACGGCTGACCGACGGGTTCTCCGGCGCCACGGCCGCCCACGCCGACGGGACGGCCGTCATCTCGTACAAGGACCTGACCGAGGCCGCCTCCGAGGGCGTCGTCGTCGAGTACGGCGGCAACGGCAAGGTGAAAGTGACCGGTACGGTCACCATTCCCGTCGTCGGCCGGACGGTCTCGCGCAGTGTCCTGTCCACCGTCACCTTGATCGACGGTCACACCGTCCGGGTGCGCGCGGACAAGGTGCCGGGTGAGGGATTCCCCGGGCTCGAAAAGGTCGTACGCGAGAAGACCGACTTCGAGCGCGAGGTCGGCACCCTCCCGAACGGCCTGAAGCTGGAGAAGATCCAGCCGACCGCCGAAGGGCTGGAGATCTCCGTGACGGGAACCGACGTACGCCTCGCCGGATGACACCCGTCGCGGCCGGGTAGGCAGCGCGGTGTCCGTCCGTAGGGAAGGACCTCCTGCGGAGCAGGGATCCGGACCGATCGGGCCGGCGCCACATATTGAGACGGCGTAGTCCGTTCCGCAGATGCTCGACCGGCCCGGCGCGTCCGGCGGTGGACGCGAACGGCTCGCGCACGCATGCACATCTCGCATTCCGGACGATCGTGTCTCAATATACGACACGACGGTGACATGGCCACCCGTACATCCCTACGATCGGTGCCATGCAGTGCTCTATTAGCGGTCTCCGGCAGCGGGGACAGGCGGATCTCACGAAGCGGCGGGCAGTGGACCTGTGCCGCGTCGCCGCCATGCTCTGTCGCACTGTCTGAGCGGGATACGTCGATTTCCCGCGTCACCGGCCCTTCGACCGTTACGTCGGGGCCGTTCCGATGCCCCTCGCGCACGAGCCGAATCCGTGCCGGCACATCCGCATCACGCACCAACCTCGCATCATCTCGCCGCAGACTGCCCCGGAGGAGAACAGAATGAGCCGCAGTGACGTCCTCGTAGACGCCGACTGGGTCGAGGCCCACATCGACGACCCGAAGGTCGCCCTCGTCGAGGTCGACGAGGACACCTCCGCGTACGAGAAGAACCACATCAGGAACGCGATCCGGATCGACTGGACCAAGGACCTCCAGGACCCGGTCCGCCGTGACTTCATCGACCAGGCGGGCTTCGAGGAGCTGCTGTCGAACAAGGGCATCGGCAACGACACCACGGTCGTCCTCTACGGCGGCAACAACAACTGGTTCGCGTCCTACGCGTTCTGGTACTTCAAGCTCTACGGCCATCAGGACGTCCGCCTGCTCGACGGCGGCCGCAAGAAGTGGGAGCTCGACTCCCGCGACCTGGTCGACGGCGACCAGATCCCGTCCCGCCCGGCCACCCAGTACAAGGCCCAGCCGCAGGACGAGTCGATCCGCGCCTACCGCGACGACGTCGTGAAGGCCATCGGCAGCCAGAACCTGGTCGACGTGCGGTCGCCCGACGAGTTCAGCGGCAAGCTGCTCGCCCCGGCCCACCTCCCGCAGGAGCAGTCGCAGCGCCCCGGCCACGTGCCGAGCGCCCGCAACATCCCGTGGTCGAAGAACGCCAACGACGACGGCACCTTCAAGTCGGACGACGAGCTCAAGGCCCTGTACGAGGGCGAGCAGGTCGACCTGTCGAAGGACACCATCGCGTACTGCCGCATCGGTGAGCGCTCCGCGCTCACCTGGTTCGTGCTGCACCAGCTGCTCGGCCAGGAGAACGTCAAGAACTACGACGGTTCGTGGACCGAGTACGGCTCCCTCGTGGGCGTGCCGATCGAGCTCGGCGCCAACAAGTAACCCCGCACGACCCGGACCGGCACGACCCCCGACCAGAAGGACAGAACGCCATGTGTGGAGCAAAGGCCGGCGGCCCCGACGCTTCGACGATCAAGCCCGGTGAGACCACCATCCAGGGCAGCGTGACCCGCGACGGCGAGCCCGTCACCGGCTACGTCCGCCTGCTGGACTCGACCGGCGAGTTCACCGCCGAGGTCCCGACCTCGGCGACCGGACAGTTCCGTTTCTACGCGGCCGAGGGCACCTGGACGCTGCGCGCCCTGGTCCCGGGCGGCAGCGCCGACCGCACGGTCGTGGCACAGACGGGCGGCCTCTCCGAGGTGGCCATCGCCGTCTAGGGACGTCGCGCGACCGTCCCGGAGCCCTCGCTGCTCCGCGGATGACCGGCCGAAGGGCCGCACCCCAGGGGGTTGGACGCCTTCTGAACCGGGGTGCGGCCCTTCGCGCCGTCCGGACGGATACCTGGCTCGGGCCGGCCGGAGACGCGGTCGGGGCCGGGTGGAGATCCGGCCGGGCCAGGAGCGGCCGATCACGCGGATCAGGCCTACGCTGGATTCATGTACCGCCGTCGCCGGCGCGCCTACTTCCTGATGATGGGCGGATGCCTCGTCCTCTTCGTCTCGGCCTGGGCCTTTGTGAGGCTCTGGTCGATGCCCGCCGCCATCGCGATGTGCGTCGTGGCGATGGTCATCCCGCCCGTCGCGGCGATGGTCGCCAACCGGAAGGGTCCCGAGGACCGCTGGTGGGACGAGCCCGCTCCGGGCTCCAGGTCCCGGACCGGGCCCCGGCCGCCCGGGAAGGACGACCCGAAGGGACCCGGCGGCAACGCGGGACCCACGGGCCCGACGGGCCCCACCGGTGATCCGGAGTCCGACGCGTGGTGGGACGAGCTCGACGGCAAGAGGAAGCGCCGCCGCTGACGGACCGGCCCGGTAGGAAGGGTCCCGGTAGGAACAGTCCGGTCGGTTACCGGCCCGGTAGTTCCTCCCCGGTCGGTTACCGGCCCGGTAGGAACAGCTCTGGTCAGTAACCGGCCCGGTAGGAACAGGTCCTTGTCGGAACAGCCCCGGCCGGTACCCGCCCGGTCAGTAGACGAGCGCCTGCACGCCGTCGGCCATGATCTCGCTGACGAAGACCTGAGCGCCGGCGATCCGTACGCCTTCCAGAACGTCCTGCTCGGTGATGTCGCGGCGGGCCGCGCACTGGGTGCAGAGCGTGATCCGGCCGGCCGCCTGGATCGACTCGATGAGATCCGGCAGCGGCGCCGCGTGCGGGAGTTCGAACTCGGCGGCACGCCCCGGCAGGGCGAACCAGGCGGACTCCCCGGTCAGCCAGAGCGAGACCTCCACGCCGCTGGCGACGGCGACCGCCGCCACGGTGAACGCCTGCGAACAGCGCTCGGCGGAGTCGGCGCCTGCGGTCACCTTGATCACGAGCTTCTTCGGCATATGCCGAACTGTAATCCTCCGCAGCACAACCTCACCGGGGGGCGGCAGGTCAGTGCTGTGTGCAGGTAACGGAATCTGCGCCTCAGGTCTCAAGGGGGGACCCATTGTGAACCCGAATGACGCGGTTCCTGACGGGCCGGTCCAGTCGTTCACGCAGGTCGGGGCGGCGGATCAGGCAGTGGTGAAGGAACGCGCTCCGGAGGAGAACGCTCCGGAAGGAAGCGCTCCGGAAGTGCCCGCGCCCGTGTCGCCGCCGCTCGAAGTACCGGCGCCCGCGCCCCTGTCGCCGCTGCCGAGGAGCCGTCCGGTCCGCAGGCCGTCCCGGCGAAGCGGCGCCCGCGCGGCCGTACGACGCTGATCGTCACCGCCGCCGCGCTGCTCGGGATCGCCGGTGGCACCGCTGTCGGCTACGAAGTGCAGGCCGGGCGCGCCCCGACCCCGCTGGCCGCGCTCTCGCAGCCGGATCTCGCGTACCCGGCCAAGGCGCTGCCCGCCGGCCATGAACCGGACCCGCTGCCGGCGTCGCAGGACCGCCGGGTCCGGACGGACGGCGATCTGCGCAAGCTGATCGCTCCCCGGCCGGCCGGGTGGCAGGACGACAAGAGCCCGTCCACGCTCACGAAGGACGGGTGGATGGGCGTGGAGGACTACGTGCTCGGCTTCGAGGACGAGGACTACATGTACAGCGCCCTCCTGGAGAGGGACATCCGCCGGGTCGCCGCCAGGGTATGGAAGAAGGATGAGGACCGCACGGCCGGCGTCTGTCTGGTGCAGTTCCACTCCGGCGCCGCGGCGGCCTCGCACGCGGAGGACCAGCGCTCGTACATGCCCGACCCCGAACACGGCGCGGGCAACGAGGGCTCCGCGCTCAAGGGCAGCGCCACCGGCCGCTACTACGTCTTCCCGGTCGAGCGCGAAGCCGGCTATCTGCCGCTCTACCACGCCAGGGCGATCTTCCACCGGGGTGACGTCATGGTCGACATCAACATCTTCGACAGCTCGTCGATCAGCAAGAAGGACATCCGGACGCTGGCCGAGCGACAGCTGGAGCGCCTGTGAACGACGACGTGACCCTCCCGCCTTTCCCCGGCCCCGCACCCGAGACCGAGGCCGAACGCGCGCCCGCCTCGCTGAACACAGCCGCACCCGACCTCGCCCCCGAGCCCGCCCGGAGGGGCAGGGCCCGCCGGGTGGTCCTCGCGACGGTCCCCGTCGTGCTGGTGCTCGCCGCGGTCGCCGGCTCGGCCGTGTACACGAAGGCGACCGTCGACGGGGCGGACCGCACGGTCGGTACCGCTCTCTGGCAGAAGCCCGCGCACGGACCGGGCAAGGACCCGGCCGGGGACATCGCGCGAGGACGGGCCTCCACCGGGATGAGCAAGCTGCTGCTGCCCGTTCCCGCCGGTTACCGGCTCGGCCCGGACTCCGGGGCGTACGGGAACGACGCCGAGCTCAGCGGACCCGCGGCCACCGCCAAGATGAAGGAATCCGGCCGAGGACTGTCGGGCAGGAAGCGCCGGGAGTTCGAGAAGAGGCTCGACAAGCTGCATGTGCGAGGGGTCGGCATCCGGACGTACGCCTCGAACGACAACGACCTGGTCGTCGTGACCCAGTTGGTGCGGGTGAAGGACAGGAAGGCCGTCCGGGACTCCTACGGATTCCAGACGGGCCTCTTCGGGAGCGTCGGCATCTTCCGCAAGGGTCCGTCGGTCAGTGGCCACGAGAAGAACGCCACCTGCTACCTGAAGCCCAAGAACGGCAAGCTGCGGATCGAGGGCATGTTCTGCATGGCGTACGAGGGCGAGGCGATGCTCACCTTCACGGCGTCCGGGACCAAGCCCTTCGACAGGTCGGCCGTGGCCGAACTGGTGAAGGACCAGCTCAACCACATCACGTCCCCGGGGGAGTACGTATGACCGAGCAGACGCCCGCACCGGCCCCTGCCGGGACCGCGCCGGCCACCGACCCCGCACCGGCCCCCGCCGATCCCGCACCGGCCACCGACCCAGTGCCGGCCCCTGCCGGGACCGTGCCGACTCCCCTCCCGCTGCCGCAGCAGCTTCCGCCCGTACCGGCCATGCCGCCGCTGCCACCCCCGTCGCCCCTGCCGACCGCCGCGCCCAGGCCGCCGCGCCGGGTGCTGCGGGCCGTGGCCCGGTGGACCGTCGCCGTGCTGGTACTCGCCGGGGCAGGTGCCGGTACGGCGTACCGGATCACCTCGATGGAACGCACCGACGTGCCGGGGCTCGCCACCGAGGGCGACGGCCGCTGGGAGTACCCGCGGCTGAGCCTGCCCGCGCTGCCGGCGGGCGCGCCCCGCCCCTTCAGCGAGGGCAACACGGCCGAGACCCACCACGCCGACCTGCGCGAACTGCTGCTCCCGGCCCCGGCCGGAGCCACGGCGGACAAGAAGCTGACCGGTGGCTGGGTGAGCACCCGGCAGTTCGTCTCGGAGTACGCGGAAGCCTCCCGTGCCGATATCACCGACACCCTGCGTGACGGGGCTCTGCGCCACATCGCGGCACGCGGCTGGACCATGCCGGACGGCACGTCGAGCCGGGTCTATCTGCTCCAGTTCAACTCGGCGGCCGACGCCGACGCGTTCCGCGACAGCCGCTTCATCGGGTCGACGGGCGGTGATCCGCCGGCCGGGGCCGCCACGACGGAGCTCGACGAGGCGTGGTCGGGCGGCGGGAAGGTGGCGGACACCGCGTCGTACGTGTACGCCGAGCCGAAGCCCTATGGCGCGGCCCAGGCCCGGCAGGGCTATGTGATCGCGGGCGACACCGTCGCCCTGGTCACGCAGTCCCGCGAGGGCGGTGGCGGGACGCCACGCGTCCCCTTCCATCAGACGCTGATCCTGCAGAACCAGCTGCTGGGCTGAGCCGCCCCGCGGCACGCCCCGAACCGGCGGGCCGGGACCCCACCCATTAGGCTGGGGCCCGGCCCTGTACTGCCGCCATACCGCTCGTTCAAGGAGCTCCCGTGCTTGAGGCATTCTTCTCCGCCCTGCTGGTCCTGGTCTGCGTCGGCGTTCTCGCCTTCGCCGGCGTGACCGTGAAGAAGCTGTACCAGGGTCAGCGCTAATCCCTCTCCCGTTCCCGGCGTCCCCGCCTCCCGCCTCACAGATCGTCTGAGCCGCTCATGATCGAGATCCCGTCCGACCTCCACCCGGACCTCGTCCCGCTGGCCTTCCTCCTGGGCAACTGGGCGGGCGCGGGCGTGTCCGACTTCCCCGGTGCCGAGAAGTGCAACTTCGGCCAGGAGGTCTCCTTCAGCCATGACGGCCGGGACTTCCTGGAGTACACCTCGCACTCCTGGGTGCTGGACGCCGAGGGCAACAAGGTCAGGCCACTGGAGTCCGAGTCCGGGTACTGGCGCATCGACAAGGACCGCAAGGTCGAGGTCGTCATGGTCCGCGACCAGGGCGTCATCGAGATCTGGTACGGCGAGCTGGGCCACCAGAAGCCGCAGATCGACCTGGTCACCGACGCGGTGGCCCGGACAGCGGCCTCCGGCCCGTACAACGGGGGCAAGCGGCTCTACGGCTACGTGAAGAGCGACCTCATGTGGGTGGGCGAGAAGTCCACGCCGGAGGTCGAGCTGCGGCCGTACATGTCGGCGCACCTGAAGAAGGTCGTCACCCCGGAGGAGGTCGCGGCGATGGCGAAGAGCCTCGGTGACCTCCCGGACGACGGAATCGCCTTCTTCAAGTAGCCGCGAGTAGCCGCGAGAAGCCGCGGGGCCCCTCGGGAAGCCCGTTTTGAGGGGGGCCGTCCCGAGGTTCGTTCCGCGGTCCGTCCCCGGACCTGTTCCCTGGTTCGTTCCGGCGGACACCCCTGGCCGTGCGTCCACCCGGACCTACACTGGAGCCTGTGGTGAGCACCGACTGGAAGACCGATCTCCGGCAGCGTGGGTACCGGCTGACGCCGCAGCGGCAGCTTGTCCTGGAAGCCGTCGACACACTGGAACACGCGACGCCCGACGACATCCTCTCCGAGGTGCGCCGGACCGCGTCCGGCGTGAACATCTCCACCGTGTACCGGACCCTGGAGCTCCTGGAGGAGCTGGATCTGGTCAGCCATGCCCATCTCGGCCATGGCGCTCCGACGTACCACCTGGCCGACCGCCACCATCACATCCATCTGGTCTGCCGGGACTGCACGAACGTCATCGAGGCCGATGTCGACGTCGTCGCCGAGTTCACCGAGAAGCTGCGCGGCATGTTCGGCTTCGAGACGGACATGAAGCACTTCGCGATCTTCGGCCGCTGCGCGGAGTGCGCGGCGAAGGCGGCCGATACGGCTCCGGAGCCGGCGCCCGGTCCGTAGTCCGTGGGGGATCTCCGGAGTCCGCGGGGGATCTCCGGGTCGTACGCTGGTCGCATGAAGAGCCCCCTGCTGTCCCTGCCCGGCGCCGTCCCCGCCGAGGGCCGCGACGAAGGCGTCGCCGCGCACTACGGCGACCTGTTCCGCGAGCAGCGCGCCCTCGCCGACGGATCCGGTCTCGTCGACCTCTCGCACCGAGGTGTCGTGACCGTCACCGGGAGCGACCGGCTGGCGTGGCTGCACCTCCTGATCACCCAGCACGTCAGCGAACTCGCCCCGAACCAGGCCACCGAGGCCCTGGTCCTCACGTCGAACGGGCACATCGAGCACGCGCTGTATCTCGTCGACGACGGCGAGACCGTGTGGATACACGTCGAGCCGGGCACCCGGGGCGAGCTGATCGCCTATCTGGAGTCGATGAAGTTCTTCTACCGGGTCGAGGTGGCCGACCGCACCGAGGACTTCGCGGTCGTGTACCTGCCGGCCGGTTCGATCGCCGAGGTGCCGGACGGTGCCGTAGTACGGGAGACGGCGTACGGCCGCGACCTGTTCCTGCCCCGCGAGAGCCTGGAGGCGTACGCGGCGGCGCACGGCCCGGTCGCGGGGGTGCTGGCGTACGAGGCGCTGCGCGTCGAGGGCCACCGCCCGAGGCTCGGGTTCGAGACCGACCACCGCACCATCCCGCACGAGCTGGGCTGGATCCCCGGCGCCGTCCACCTCCAGAAGGGCTGCTACCGGGGCCAGGAGACCGTGGCCCGGGTCCAGAACCTCGGCAAGCCGCCCCGACGGCTGGTCTTCCTGCATCTGGACGGCAGCGAGGTGCTGCTGCCCGGACACGGCACCCCGGTGCGGCTCGCCGCGGACGGGGCGGAGGGCCGTCAGCTCGGCTTCATCACCACGTCCGCCCGCCACCACGAGCTGGGGCCGATCGCCCTGGCCCTGGTGAAGCGGAACGTGGCGGTCGACGCGGAGCTGCTGGCCGGCGACACGGCGGCGTCCCAGGAGACGGTCGTCGAGCCGTAGACCGTGCCCGGCAGGGCGGGCGGCCGGGGAGCTCAGCCGCGGCGACCGCCTCCCGGGCGCCCCGCCCGCCGGTTCAGACCTCGACGATGACGGTGAACGGGCCGTGGTTCGTGAGCGAGACCCGCATGTCCGCCCCGAACCGGCCCGTCTCCACCCGCGCGCCCAGGGCCCTCAGCTGCGCCACGACCTCGTCGACCAGCGGCTCCGCGATCTCGCCGGGTGCCGCGGCGTTCCACGTGGGTCTGCGGCCCTTCCGGGCGTCCCCGTAGAGAGTGAACTGCGAAATCACCAGAAGCGGCGCATTCACATCGGAGCAGGACTTCTCGCCCTCCAGAACGCGGACCGACCAGAGCTTGCGGGCGAGCTGGGCCGCCTTCTCCGCGGTGTCGCCGTGGGTGACTCCCACCAGCACACACAGCCCCTCGCCCACGATTTCGCCGACGACCGCCGAACCGCCGCCCTCGCCCGCGGCGTCCGCCACCGTGACGCTCGCGCCGTCCACCCTCTGTATCACTGCACGCATACAGACCAACCTATCTTGGGCTGAACGGGTACAGAGCAACCCCATTGGGCTCCTCGGAGTGGCACCATGCACACAGGCGGTGCGCCGACGCACCGGTCGAGGGGATGGACACAAGCATGAGCATGCATGGAACCGGGCAGTCCCCGGGCGCACCGCCGGTCACGCGCCCCGGCGCCGACAACAGATCCGGTACGAGTACGAGCACGATGCGCCCACCCGTGCAGCGGACCGGACACGGTTCCGAGGACGGGGCCGCCGGCTCGCCCCCGCCGGATCTGGGTGTTCTGCGGCTGCCGGAGCTGCGCACACTGCGGCGGGAGTCCCAGCGCGACGAGGCCGACCTCAGCTATGTGCGGCGGCTCGTCCAGGGGCGGATCGACATCCTGCGGGCCGAGCTCGCACGGCGGCGGGACCCGGAGTCCCCGGTGGTGGACCGGCTCCCGGAGATTCTCGCGGACGCCCCGTCGCTGCACCGCTCCTCCGCCAGGCACGTCACGCTGAGCACGCCGCGCAGCGACGAGTACCGGCAGCTGGCGGCGGAGACGCTCGCCGAGGTCGGACTCTCCGATCTCGACGCCCGGACGGACGAAGAGCTGCACACCGCCATGGGACGGCTGGTCCGCTACGAACAGCAGGTTTCCCGGCGCCGGTACCGGCTCCAGCGCACCGCGGACGATTGCAGTGCGGAGATCGCCCGCAGGTACCGTGACGGGGAAGCACAAGTAGACGACCTGCTCGCCTGAAGCGATCCTTCCGGGGGCGGGTCCCGCCCGTCCCCGGAAGGCCACCATGACCTCCAGCGCAGCCCCGTCGTCCCCGTCCGGCATATCCGACGGCCTGTCCGGCGGCGCGTCCCACGGCCTGTCCGGCAGCACATCCGACGGCCTGTCCGGCGCGGCTCCCGGTGTTTCCGGCCTTCCCGGCCTTCCGGTGCTTGCCGAGGTCGTCCGGTCCGGCTTCGTCGAGGGGCACCACCGGGGCTCCCTGGTCGTGCTGGCGGCCGACGGCAGCGTGGAGCTGTCCCTCGGTGATCCGTCGGCCCCGGTCTTCCCGCGTTCCTCCAACAAGCCGATGCAGGCCGCGGCAGTGCTGCGAGCCGGTCTGGACCTGTCCGGGGAGCGGCTGGCGCTGGCCGCCGCGAGTCATTCGGGCGAGGGCTTCCACCTCGATCTCGTACGCAGGATGCTCACCGAGCACGGGCTGTCGACCGACGATCTGCAGACCCCGCCCGATCTGCCGCTGGACCCGGTGGAGGCGGAGGCGTATCTCGCCGCCGGTCACGTCCGGGAGCGGATCACGATGAACTGCTCGGGCAAGCACACGGCGATGCTCGCGGTGTGCCTGCGCAACGGCTGGGACACGGCCACCTACCTCGACCCGGCGCACCCGCTCCAGCGGCTGGTCCTCCAGGTCGTGGAGGAGGCGGCGGGCGAGCAGGTCGCGGCGGTCGGCACGGACGGCTGCGGGGCGCCGTTGATGGCGCTGTCGCTGGTGGGTCTGGCACGGGCGTTCCGTACGTTCGTCACGGCGGAGCAGGGCACGGCCGAGCGCCGGGTGGCGGACGCGATGCGCGCCCACCCCGAGTACGTGGCCGGCACCCGGCGCCCCGACACCTGGCTGATGCGGGAGGTGCCGGGGGCGCTGTCCAAGATGGGCGCGGAGGCGGTCCAGGCGGTGGCGCTGGCGGACGGCCGGGCCCTGGCCTTCAAGATCGACGACGGTTCGACCCGGGCGCTGGGCCCGGTGCTGGCCCGCGCACTGGGGCTGCTCGGCGTCGACGCCCCGGTGGTCCCGCGGATCGGCCGGGCGCCGCTGATGGGCGGCAGTGAGCAGGTCGGGGAGGTCCGGGCGGCGTTCTGACCGCCGGGCGGGCCACCCGAAAAGACGGTGACATGAGTGTTCCACCCGCCTAGCGTTGGACGGATGAGCACCCTCGGCATTCTCGACATCCGCCCCATAGCCGAATCCGAACTCCATGACTGGCTGCGCGCCCTGAACACCGGTTTCCTGCGCGCGCCGACACCGTCGGACGAGGAGGTGGCGGGGCGGTTGCCGTACCTGGACCTGGCGCGCACACAGGGGGTGTTCGACGAGGGGCGGTGCGTGGCGACGTTCCGCTCGTTCGCGCAGGAGCTGACGGTCGTCGGCGGCGCGACGGTGCCGACGGACGCGGTCACCAATGTGACGGTGTCGCCGACCCATCGGCGTCGCGGGCTGCTGACGCGGATGATGGCCACGGACCTGGCGGCGGCGAAGGAGCGCGGGGACGTGGCCGCGACACTGATCGCCGCCGAGTACCCGATCTACGGGCGGTACGGCTTCGGCCCGGCGACCTGGACCACGGAGTGGGAGGTCGACGTCCCCCGCACGGGCCTCGACCCGCACCGCCGGGTCCCGTCGGCCGAGGACGGCGGCCGGATCGATCTGGTGGACGGTGCGGAGGTGCGCAAGGTGGGCGCGGCTCTGCACGACCGGCTGCGGGCGAGCCGGCACGGGGTGGTGAGCCGGGGCGACCGCTGGTGGGACATCAGCACCGGTCAGGCGCTCTTCCCCAACGACCCGTGGACCGAGCCGTTCTACGCCGTCTACCGGGGGCCCGACGGCACGGTGGACGGTCTGCTGGTCTACCGCGCCGACGACCACTGGGGCGATGCCAAGCAGCCGCTGAACCGGGCGACGGTGCGCAGCCTGATCGCGGCGACGACGGCGGCGGAGCGGGCGCTGTGGCACTTCCTCTGCTCGGTCGACTGGATCGCCACGATCCGTACCGGCCACCGCGCCCCCGACGACCTGCTCCCGCTCCACCTCCCCGACCCGCGTGCGGCCCGCGTGGTGACCCACGCGGACTTCATGTGGGTCCGGATCCTCGACGTCGTACGCGCCCTGGAGGCCCGCACCTACACGGTCCCCGGCTCCCTCGTCCTGGACATCCACGACACGACGGGTCTCACCGCGGGCCGCTTCCACCTGGAGGCCGCACCGGACGGTGCCACCTGCGTCCCGACGACGCGTTCGGCCGATCTGGCCATGGACGTAAGGGAGTTGGGCACGCTCTACCTGGGTGACGAGTCGCCCCTGCGGCTGGCGGCCCTGGGCCGTGTCGAGGAGCTGACCCCGGGGGCGGCGGCGAAGGCGGACGCGGTACTGCGGGCGGGGCGGCGGGCCTGGTGCCCGGATGTGTTCTAGGGGGTGCGGACGCGTTCTGGGGGGCGCGGCCGGATGCGGCACGGCGGCTGCCGCGCCGCCGCGTCACGAACCCGCTGGACGATTCAGCGCGTACACGGTGACCGGACAGCCGTCCAGCTCCTCCTCCCGCCGAGGTGAGAAACCGAGCCGCTCGGCCACCTTCACCGACGGCAGGTTCCCCGGCTTGATGAGGGCGGTGAAGTACTCGGCGTCGAGACCGGCGAAGCCCCATTCCAGGCAGGCACGGGCTGCCTCGGTCGCGTATCCGTGCCCCCAGTGCCCGGCTTTGAAGACCCACGCCACCTCGACCTCGTCGAACTGCGGCCAGTACTGCAGGCCGCATCGCCCGATGAACTCGCCGCTGGACCTGAGCTCCACGGCACACAGGCCGTGCCCGCGTTCGGCCCACTGCCGCTCGATTCGGCCGAGCCGTTCCAGCGCCTGCTGCGGGGAGTAGCTTCCGACGAATCGATTGACTCTCGGATCGGCATGAAGATCGACGAACGCGGGAGCATCCGAGGCCGAGAGAGGCCGCAGAGAGAGCCGTTCTGTCTCAATCATGGCGTCGAGCATAGGGCGTGCCGTCAGCCGGGGGCGAAGGAGATTCGGCCCCCGGACCGAAGGAGTTTCGGCACCTGGACGGAAGGAGATCGGTCACCCGGGCCGTAGAGATCCGGACGCGTCGCACGGGGCGAGGCGCCAGACTGCGGCCACCGAGTCGGGGCAGCCGCCCGCCCCCTCCGCTGCGGGGCGGCGGTGCCGTGAACGAACGGCTGCGGCCCGGCCCCGCCGCAACGGGCCTCAGACGATGTCGAACTCGTTGCCCTCAGGGTCCTGCATGGCGGCCGCGCAGAGCCCCGTCTCCGGCTCGTCCCTGATCCGCAGCACGGTGGCGCCGGCTTGGACCAGCCGTTCCGCCGTGGCCTTGACCCGCTGGGCGCGGATGTCCAGCGGGACGTCGAGGCCCCCACCGACCTTCAGGTCGAAGTGCCACCGGTTCTTGACGGCCTTCTCCTCCGGCACCTGCTGGAACCACACTCTCGGCCCGCGGCCCGACGGATCGACGATGGACTCCGGGACATCCCCGGCACCGTCCGGCAACTCCGCCTCGGGCACACCGGCGGCCGTCCAGTAGGCGCGCCAGGTGGCGTGCCCGCTGGGGGGAGGCTCCGGCACGTAGCCCAGGGCCTCGGCCCAGAAGGCCACCATCCTCCGGGGATCGGAGCAGTCGATCGTCAGTTGCACGGTCATCTCCATGCCCGGAGCGTCCCAGACAGGTCTGACATTGATGCTGATACTGAGGTTCCGGTGGCTGTGGCTCTGGGTCTGACTGACGCCCTGCTGGGCTGTCTTCCGGTTGTACTGTCCAGCCGC
>NZ_JBVHOQ010000060.1:0-38915 GCF_055568375.1 Streptomyces sp. NPDC026062 | reverse complement strand
CTCCGCTGCAGCACCAACCGGATCACCGACATCGTGAAGGCCGTCGTCGTCCTTCACCACGCCTCAACCTGAGGTTGGAAAAGGCTCACTGACCGAGGGCGGGACGGTCGAACGGAGCAATCTTGGACGCCGACACGTCAAGGTCTACGGCCTCGCGTACCGCGTCACCGGACCCAGAGTCGATGTTGAGTTCTGCTGCAACCTTGTCGTCGGCATCGCGCTGTCGCTCGGGGCTGGTGGTTTCGTCGGTCAGGACGGACAGGCGCACGCACCGCACACTCCGGAGGGTCCGCGTTTCGAACGCCGTGCCCGCGAAGGGGTTTCTGCGTGTGGTCTCTTGCATGGACCCTGTAGGGACCGACGAATTCCCGCTACCGGGCTTGACCGGGGCCGATGCCACCATGCCGACACTCCAGAACGTCTGGTTCCGAGTGTTGGGGGACCCGGAGGGCAACGAGTTCTGCGTGCAGTGATCCATGGGCATCACGCCGCCTGGCGGCGTTTTCTCCCGGTACGCCCCCATAGCCGCCTCCCCTCTCCTCGTACCGGACCATCGCCGCAGGTCAGAGCCGTACAGCGGGAATCGCTGATCTCTAGGCTTGCCTCATGCCTCTCCCGCCCGCATATGCCCTCGTCGCCACGGACCTGGACGGCACCCTGTTGCGCCGCGACGACTCCGTGAGCCCCCGCACCCGCGCCGCGCTCGGCCTCGCCGCAGCCGCCGGGGCCCGCCACCTCGTCGTCACCGGCCGGCCGGTGCCGGGGGTGCGGGCGCTCCTCGCCGCTCTGGACTACCGGGGGCTCGCGGTCTGCGGTCAGGGGACGCAGCTGTACGACGCCGGGGCGGGGCGCGTCGTCCGTACGGTCGCGCTGGACCGGGAGTCGGCCGATGCCGCGCTCGGCAAGATCGAGGCGCAGGTCGGGCAGGTCTTCGCGGCGGTGGACCAGGACGGGGCCGAGGGCCGGACCCTGATCGAGCCCGGCTACCTGATGCCGCACCCCGCGCTGCCGGCCCAGCGGGTGTCGCACCGGGACGAGCTGTGGGCAGCCCCGGTCATCAAGGTGCTGATCCGGCACCCGGACCTCGGCGACGACGCCCTGGCGGCCGCCGCCCACGCGGCCGTCGGCGACCTGGCCACCGTCACACTGTCCGGTCCGGGGACGGTCGAGCTCCAGCCGTACGGGGTCGACAAGGGCGCCGGAATCGCGGCGGCCGCCGCGCACCTGGGCGTGGACCCGACGACCGCGATCGCGTTCGGGGACATGCCCAACGATCTGCCGATGTTCCGCGGTTGCGGGTACGGCGTGGCGATGGCCAACGCCCATCCGCTCCTGCGGGCGGCAGCGGACGAGGTGACGCTGTCCCACGAGGAGGACGGGGTCGCGGTGGTCCTGGAGCGCGTCTTCGGCCGCTGACGGCCGCAGTGGGCCCGGCCATCCCCCGACCTCCCGTCAGTTCCCGTCGGCTCCCCCGGCCACGCCCGTCAGTTGCCGTCGGCCCCCATCGACCGCAGGACATGCCCCACCAGGGCCGCCACCGTCTCCGGGTCCTGCATCGGCTTGCGCAGGACATGGCGGTAGTAGACCGGGCCGTACAGCATCTCCACCGCGAGGCGAAGGTTCGCGCCCGGCGGGATCTGGCCCTGGTCCTGGGCGACGCGCATCCGGCCGACCGCCGCCTCGAAGCGGGGGTCGATCAGTTGGGTACGGACTGTTTCGGCCAACGCGTCGTCGTGGTGGAGCTCGGAGAGTATTCCGGCGTACGCCGGACCGAAGGGCGGTTCGGCGAGGAATCTCACGGCGCCCGTCACATGGGCGCGCAGATCCGTGGCGATGTCGCCGGTGTCGGTGAACGGCGTGGCCGTCACCAGTGCCTCCGTGAACGCCTCCAGCAGCACCCCGCTCTTCGACGGCCACCAGCGGTAGATCGTCTTCTTGCTGACGCCGGCCCGCGCCGCGATGGCCTCGACCGTGACGCGGCCGTATCCCTTCTCCGTACACAGGCCGAGGGCGGCATCCAGCGTCGCCCTGCGTGAGCTCTCGCTCCGGCGCAACGAACTCGGCGATGTGGTCATTCAGTGAGCATAGGCTGGTTTCAGCCAAACCTTATTGACAGCCCGTCGCCAGAAGCCGAACAATGCTCAGGCGGGAAACGGAACGTAGCGTGTCGGCTCGTTCCTTGTCTTCGCACCGTTCGTGCCGTTCGTGCCGCGACGAGCCGATCGGGGGACGGCTCGCCGGCCGGCGGTACGGCCGCAGGCGCCGCCTCCCCCAAGCCGCCGCTCCCGTCAGGCGGTGATGTCCTTCGCCGTGAACCGGGCCCAGGCCGCCGAGCCGAACACCGCCGCGTACAGCGCCTGCAGTTCCAGGTTCTTCAGCACCTCGTCCCAGTAGACGGGGGCGCGCGTCAGGTCCGCGAAGGACAGCCAGTAGTGCGGGAAGAGATACGGATGGACCCCGCTCAGCTGCGGAATGGTGTCCAGGATCTGCACGGTGATCAGCACCCCGACCGTCGCCGCCATGGCCGCGATGCCGCTGTTGGTGAGGGTCGAGACGAAGAGCCCGAGTGCCGCGAAGCCGATGAGCGACGCCGCGACCGCCACCGCGACGAGCCCCGCCCTCAGCAGCCCCTCGCCGAAGCCGATCCGGGTGCCGGAGATCGTCGTGACCTCGCCGACAGGAAAGAGCAGCGCGCCCACGGCGAGTGCGGAGGCCGCCACGACGAGGGTCGCTACCAGGCAGAAGGCCAGGGTGGAGGCGTACTTGACGAGCAGCAGCCTGGTCCGGCCGGCCGGCGCGACCAGCAGATAGCGCAGCGTTCCCGCGCTGGCCTCGCCCGCGATCGAGTCGCCCGCGATGACGCCCACCGCCATCGGCAGGAAGACCGGGAGGGTCGCCGCGAGGGAGGCGAAGACCAGGAAGAGGCCGTTGTTGGTCACCTGGGAGAGGAACGCGGGCCCTCCGCCGCCCCCGCCGGGGCCGGCCGACGAACCGTCGGCCGTCTCGATGCGGACCGCGATCCCGATCAGCACGGGGACGGCCGCCAGCACCCCGAGCAGGGCGAGGGTGCGCCAGCGGCGCAGGGTGGTGGTCAGTTCGGAGCGCAGGATGCCGAACGTCCAGAGCGGATTGCGCCGGGCCCGGCCGGCCGGGGCGGGCGCGAGTTCAGCCTGCGACATCGAATCCCTCTCCGGTGAGTGCGACGAAGGCGTCCTCCAGCGAGGCCCGTTCGACGCCGAAGGACCGGACCCGGACCCCGGCCCCCACCAGGGCCGCGTTCAGGTCGGCGAGCTCGACGGAGCCGGGCGGGGCGTCGGCCCGTAGCCGGTCGCCGTCGAGGGTGAGGCCGGTGATGCCGTGCTCCTTCAGGACGCGGGCGGCGTCGGCCGGGTCCGGGGTGGTGACGGCGAGCCGGCCCAGGGTTCCGGCGGCGAGGTCGGAGACGGGCCCCTGGGTGATCAGCCGGCCCCGGGCCATGACCGCCGCGTGGGTGCAGATCTGCTCGATCTCGTCGAGGAGGTGGGAGGAGAGGAAGACGGTGGTGCCCTCGGCGGCCAGCTCCCGGACCAGGGTGCGGATCTCCCGCATGCCCTGCGGGTCCAGTCCGTTGGTCGGTTCGTCCAGGACGAGGAGGCGGCGGGGCCGGAGCAGGGCCGAGGCGAGGCCGAGACGCTGTTTCATGCCCAGCGAGTACGCGCGTGCCTTCTTGCCGGCCGCGGCGGCGAGACCGACCCGTTCCAGGGCATGGCCGACGCGGGCGTTCCGGGTGCGGGGATCGGCGGTGGGGTCGGCGCGGTCGTAGCGCACGAGGTTGTCCCGGCCGGTCAGGAACCCGTACAGCGCGGGGCCTTCGATCAGCGCCCCGACCTGGGGCAGCACGGTACGGGCCGCGCCCGGCATGGGGTGCCCGAGGACGGTCGCGGTGCCGGACGTCGCGTCGATCAGGCCCATCAGCATCCGGATGGTCGTGGTCTTGCCCGAGCCGTTGGGCCCGAGGAAGCCGAAGACGCTGCCGCCCGGGACGGTGAGGCCGAGCCCGTCGACGGCGAGCTGTCCGCCCCGGTACCGCTTGGTGAGCCCCTGCGTCTCGATCACGGGCGCGGTGTCGGCCCCTGTCATGTCTACTCCCCAGATCGCGCCCGCCCCGCCCCGCCGTACGGAGGCTACGGCGGAACGGGGCGGTACCGGTGCGGGACCGCGTACGAAGTGGTGTCAGCCGGCGTTGTTCGCCGCGTCCACCAGCGCGTCCTTGGTGACCGCGCCGACGTAGACACGGCCGTCGTCCGTCATCAGCGCGTTGACCAGACGGGTCTTGAAGACCGTGCCCGAGCCGAACTTTCCGGTGACCTTGTCGCCGAGGGCGTCCAGGAACTCCTGGGCCCCGGCCGGTACGTCACCCGACTCGGCCGATGGGAGGGCCGCCCCGCCGGGGGTCCGGATCTCGGCGACGGCGTTCCAGCCCTCGCCGATCACGCGCGCGCCCTCGAACGCGCTCAGGTCGCCCAGCGCCTTCCCGGCCTCGGCCGTGCCGTGGCTCCCGGCCTCGCCGGTCTCGTCGGCCTCGGTCACCTCGGCGCCCTTCGGCGGGGTGAAGGCGAACGAGGACGCGTCGGGCTTCCCGAAGTCGACCGAGGTGAATCCGGCGTCGACCGCGGCCTTCCCGCCGCTGCTGGGCCGGAGGGTGAACTTGAGCGGTACGCCGTTCTCCGCGTCCACCGCGACCGTGATCGATCCGATCGTGGAGCCGCCGCCCTCGGGCTTGATGACGAGGCGGTACGCGTCGCGCCCGGCGACCTGCGCGGTGCCGTCGACCGTGACGGAGGTCGTGCCGTCGGCCGCCTTCAGCGCCTGCTCGGCCAGGGCCTTCGGGGTGGTGGGCACGCCGTCGGGGACGGCCTGCTCCTTGCCCCGGCCCGTCTCCTCCCGGCCCTCCTTGTGCCCGCCCGCCTTGTCCTCGGCGTGATGGACCGTGTTCGACTTGCTGTCGTACGCCCAGGCCTGGTCCCCGTTGTGGATCAGGCTGTACTCGGAGGCGTTGTCCAGGATGGACACCCGCTGCTTGTCGGGGCCGTCGGCGGCCACCCGGAGGGTGTGCGTGCCGGAGGCCAGCTCCGTGAGCTTCGTCTGCGGGTCGGCGCTCGCCGATCCCTTGTCGCCCGCGCCGCCCGGGACGAGGGAGCCGGCCAGGCCGCCCAGCGACGGGATGCCGAGGTCGGTGCTGATCTTCACCGTGCCGGAGAGCTGCTGCGTGTCCGACGCGGCGATCTTCTCGATGAGTTCCTGCGCGGTGATCTCCGGCAGGTCGGGGTCTCCCGAGCTCGCGAGCGCCGGGACCAGGCCGATCGTCGCGGCCGCCACCCCCGCCACCGCGAACGGGACGATGTAGCGCACCGCCTTCCGGCGGCCCGCGACGGCGCCCCTCGTGCCGGGCGCTGCCGTGCCGTTGGTGCCTGCGCTGTCGTTCGGTGCCATGTGTGCCCTACCTCCGTGGTCGGCGGCTTCCGTCCGGATGCACTCGTCCACTCCGTGCCGCCATTCTCACCCGTTTTGGTCAGGAGTGGTTGTTCTCCATCTGACCAAATCGGGCGGGTCCAGGCGTCAGCCCGCAGGAGCAACTCCGCGTACCTCTCCGGGATGACGCCGGGCAGGCGTTCCACCGCCGCCCCGTAGGGGTCGGATCGGACGGAGGGTCAGCCCGCGCGGTGCACCACGGCGTCGCACATCTCTTCGAGAGCTTCCTTGGCGTAGCAGGCGGGCAGCGGCTTCAGGGTGGCCCGCGCCTCCTGCGCGTACCGGACCGTGTCGCGTCGTGCCTGGTCGAGCGCGGGGTGGGCGCGCAGCCTGCGCAGTGCCTCGTCGAGCCTGCCGGGCTCGTTCAGGTCGCCGTCCAGCAGCTCGACGAGCTCCAGGTCGTCCGGCTTGCCGTCGGCCGCGGCCTGCGCCCTCAGATGGAGGACGGGCAGGGTCGGAATGCCTTCGAGGAGGTCGGTGCCGGGGGTCTTGCCGGACTCGTGGGAGTCGGAGGCGATGTCGAGGACGTCGTCGGCGAGCTGGAAGGCGACGCCGAGGCGCTCCCCGTACTGGGTGAGGATGTCGGTCGCCGACTCGTCGGCCCCGGCCATCATCGCGCCGAAGCGGCAGGCCACGGCGATCAGCGAGCCGGTCTTGCCCCGCATCACCTCAAGGTAGTGCTCCACCGGGTCGCGGCCGTCGCGCGGGCCGGCGGTCTCCAGGATCTGGCCGGTGACCAGGCGCTCGAACGCCTCCGCCTGGATCCGTACGGCCTCGGGGCCGAGGTCGGCCAGTATGTGCGACGCGCGCGCGAACAGGAAGTCGCCGGTCAGCACGGCCACCGAGTTGCCCCAGCGGGTGTTGGCGCTGTCGACGCCGCGCCGGACGTCGGCCTCGTCCATCACGTCGTCGTGGTACAGCGTCGCCAGGTGCGTCAGCTCGACGACCACGGCCGCGGGCACCACGCCCGGCGCGTCGGCGTCCCCGAACTGGGCGGCGAGCATCGCCAGCAGCGGCCGGAACCGTTTACCGCCCGCGCGCACCAGGTGCTGCGCGGCCTCCGTGATGAAGGGCACCTCGCTCTTGGTGGCATCGAGCAGCCCCGACTCGACAGCAGCCAAACCGGCCTGGACACCGGCTTCAAGAGCCTGGTCCCGCACGCTCAGTCCGAACGGCCCGACGACGGTCACGAGGGGATCTCCTGTCTGCTGACGATCACACGGAATGTCGATGTGTCGCTGTCATCACTCAAGTCAGCGTATCCGGTCCCCTTTGGATCACCGTGGGCGCCTTCCCGCCACCGCCGGTATGTTCGGGATCAGCTCATACGATCAGGAGTTGTCCCTTTGTCCCACACCGCCGCAGACACCGAACCCACTCAGCCCCCTCCGGGCGACGACCACGCTTTCTTCGGTCAGCCGCGGGGCCTGATGACCCTGTCCGGCCTGGAGGTCTGGGAGCGGTTCTCGTTCCTCGGCATGCAGGCGATCCTGGTCCTCTACTTCGCCGACACGGTGGCCAACGGCGGCATGGGGATGGAGGCCGGTACCGCCGCCTCCGTCTCCGCCGCCTACGGCACCCTCGTCTATCTGGTCTCCGTGGCCGGCGGCTGGCTGGCCGACCGGATCCTCGGCTCGTACCGCGCCGTACTGTACGGCGGCATCCTGATCGCCTGCGGCCACTACGCCATGGCGGTGCCCACCAACGCCATGACCTGGGTCGGCCTGGGCCTGATCAGCGCCGGAACGGGCCTGCTCAAGCCCAATGTCGCCACCATGGTCGGCAAGCTCTACCGCACCGACGACGAGCGCCGCGACGCCGGCTTCGCCCTCTACTACATGGGCATCAACATCGGCGCGTTCCTGGGCCCGCTGGTCACCGGCTGGCTCGGTGACCACGCGAGCTGGCACTGGGGCTTCTCGGCGGCCGCCTTCGGTATGACGCTCGGCCTGATCCAGTACGTACTGGGCCGCCGTCACCTGGCCGGGCGAAAGAACACCGCCGAATTCGCGCTGGCCCCCGGACCCATGCGCCGGGCGGTCCGGCTCATCGCCGTCGGGGCCGTGGTGGTCGCCGCGCTCGCCACCGCGCTGGCCCTGGCGGGCTGG
This sequence comes from Streptomyces sp. NPDC026062, assembly GCF_055568375.1. NCBI lineage: Bacteria > Bacillati > Actinomycetota > Actinomycetes > Kitasatosporales > Streptomycetaceae > Streptomyces > Streptomyces sp. NPDC026062. The sequence continues at coordinate 31,296 of NZ_JBVHOQ010000060.1, read as the reverse complement.
CTGACGATGGACCGCTTCGTCGACCTGCTCACGCTCATCTCCGTGATCGCACCGGTCGTGTACTTCGCGGTGATGTTCAGGAGCCCCCGGGTCACCTCGGAGGAACGCGGCAGGCTGCGCCCGTACGTGGTGCTGTTCCTGGCCTCCGTCGTCTTCAACTTCATCCTCTTCCAGGCGTACTCGACGATGATGCTGCTCGCGTCGACCAACGCCCGCACCGAGATCTTCGGCTTCCACTTCCCGGCCAGCTGGTACGCCTCCGCGCTCGGCGCCTTCGAGGTGGCACTCGCCCCGGTGGTCGCGGCCGTCTGGGCGAAGATGGGCCCGCGCCAGCCGCACGCGTCCAACAAGATCGCGATCGGGGTGATCCTCGGCGGGCTCTCGTTCCTGCTGATGGTCCTGCCCACCTCCGGGCACGCCGACGACACGTACAAGATGGCCGCCTGGTGGATCGTCGGCTCGTACCTGCTGCTCGGGCTCGGCGACATCCTGCTGGAGACCTCCGGCATGTCCGCGACCACGAAGCTCGCCCCGAAGGCGTTCGCCAGCCAGACGATGGCGCTCTGGTTCCTCTCGCTGGCCCTCGCCAACGGCATCCAGGCACAGATCGTGAAGCTGTACGGCGAGGTCTCCAACCCCGCCTACTTCGGTGTCAATGGCGCCATCGCGGTGGTGGCCGGTCTGGCCGTCATCGCCGCCGCACCCTGGCTGAAGCGCACCATGCACCCCGTCCACTGAGGTAGCCCCCATGCACATCCAGACCGCGTTCCCGTACGAGACGACCCGCGAGGACCTCTACATCCCGCTGCCGGACGGCACCCAGCTGTACGCCCGGATCTGGCGGCCGGTGACGGACGAACCCGTGCCCGCCCTGCTGGAGTACCTGCCGTACCGGCTCAGCGACTGGACCGCGCCGCGCGACTGGCAGCGCCACCCCTGGTACGCGGGCCACGGCTACGCCTCGGTCCGGGTCGATGTGCGCGGCCACGGCAACAGCGAGGGCATGCCGGGCGACGAGTACGACGCGACGGAGCTCGCCGACGGGGTGGCCGTCATCCACTGGCTGGCGGGGCAGGAGTGGTGCTCCGGCCGGGTCGGCATGTTCGGCATCTCCTGGGGCGGCTTCAACTCGCTCCAGATCGCCGCGCTGGCTCCCGAGCCGCTGAAGGCGATCGTCACCGTCTGCTCGGCCGACGACCGCTACGACAACGACGTCCACTACATGGGCGGATCCGTCCTCGCCGTGGACATGCACGCCTGGGCCGCGACGATGCTGGCCTTCGTCTGCCGGCCGCCCGACCCGGCGGACGTCGGCGACGACTGGCGGCAGATGTGGCTGGACCGGCTCGAAGCCGTGGACCCCTTCATCCACACCTGGCTGTCCCACCAGACGCGCGACGACTACTGGAAGCACGGCAGCGTCTGCGAGGACTACTCCGCCATCAAGGCGAACGTCCTCGCGGTCGGCGGCTGGCACGACCCGTACCGCGACACCGTGCTCCGGCTCGTCGAGCACCTGGACCCGGAGAAGGTCCGCGGGCTGATCGGGCCCTGGTCGCACCAGTACCCCGACCGAGGGCTCCCGCCGGGCCCCGGCATCGGCTTCCTCCAGGAGACGCTGCGCTGGTGGGACCAGCACCTGAAGGACCAGGACACCGGCGTCATGGCGGAGCCGCTGCTCCGGTCGTGGATCAGCGAGTCGCACCGCCCTGCCACGGTCTACGAGACGCTGCCCGGCCGCTGGGTCGGGGAGACCAGCTGGCCGTCCGAGAACGTCGCGCCGGTCGCGTACGCCCTCCAGGGCGGACCGCAGATCGTCGACTCGCCGCAGCAGACCGGGCTGGACGCCGGGCGGTTCTTCCCGTTCGGCAACGACGCCGACCTGCCGCCCGACCAGCGCGACGAGGACGCCAAGTCGGTGTGCTTCGAGTTCCCGGTCGAGGGTGCCCCGATCGAGATCCTGGGCCGCCCCCGGGTGAAACTGCGGATCCGGATGGACGTCCCGCGCGGCCAGGCCGTCGCCCGGCTCTGCGATGTCGCCCCGGACGGCTCCTCCACCCTCGTCACCCGAGGCGTCCTCAACCTCGCCGCCCGCGACGGCCGGGACCGCACCGAGGACTGGCCCGTCGGAGAGACCCAGGACGTCACCTTCGACCTGAACGGCATCGGGCACACCTTCCCGCCCGGCCACCGGATCAGGCTCGCGGTCTCGTCCTCGTACTGGCCGTGGATCTGGCCGCAGGCGGGATCCAGGGGCTTCACCCTGGACGCCGAGGGCAGCTTCGTCGAACTCCCGGTGCGCCGGCACACCGAGGACCCCGCGATCCGCTTCGAGGAGCCCGAGCAGTCCGAGCCGCTGGGCGTCGTCTACCCCGTCACGCTGGACGAGCAGCGCCCCGAGCGGCTGGTGGTCCGTGACGTCGCCAAGGGCGAGTGGCGGATGGAGGTCGACCCGCGCTACGGCGGCACGCGCGTCTACCCGGACGGCCTGGAGTTCACCGAGGACGCGGTGGAGACCTACACCATCCAGGAGAGCGACCCGCTCTCGGCGCACACCCGTTCCGACTGGACGATCCGGCTGCACCGGCCGGAGATGGCCTGGGACGTGCTGGTCGAGACGCGCTCCGAGATCTCGGCCGACGCGGACGACTTCATCACCTCCAACGAGGTCGTCTGCAAGGAGGGCGGCGAGGTCGTCTTCCACCGGACCTGGGAGAAGCGCATCCCGCGCACCGCCGGGTAGGCGGTGTCACAACCGGCCGGACCGGGAGATTCCGGGGCGTCGGGGGACAGTTGTGGGCACTGCCGCCAGGTGGTGTCCCCCACGTAACGTGTCCCCCACAGCGACCTGGAAAGCGAGGCAGCAACAGATGCCCGAGCAGAGCAGCCCGCTCGACGTGGCCGAGGGCGATCCCTTCGGTCCGCACCACCTTCCGTACGGTGTCTTCACCACCGCCGACCGGCCCGGCGAGAAGCGCGTCGGCGTCCGTATCGGCGGCCATGTGCTGGACGTCGGGGCAGCCGCGCACGCGCTGGGTTCGCCCTACGCGCAACTGCTGGCCCAGCCCGACCTGATGGCCCTGCTCGCGGCCGGCCGCACCGCCTGGAGCGATGTGCGCCGGGCGCTGACGGCCTGGGTGACGGTGCCCGCCCACCGCGCGGACATCGAACCGCTGCTGCACCCCGTCGGCTCCGTGACCCTCCATCTGCCCTACCGGGTCGCGGACTACGTCGACTTCTACGCCAGCGAGCACCACGCCTCCAACGTCGGCCGGATCTTCCGCCCGGACGGCGACGCGCTCACCCCCAACTGGAAGCACCTGCCGATCGGTTACCACGGCAGGGCGGGCACGGTCGTGGTCTCCGGTACGGACGTGGTGCGCCCGTCGGGGCAGCGCAAGGCCCCCACCGACCCGGCGCCCGTCTTCGGCCCGTCGGTCAAGCTGGACATCGAGGCGGAGGTCGGATTCGTCGTCGGCGTCGGCTCCGAACAGGGCCGCCCGGTGGCACTGGCCGACTTCCGCGAGCACGTCTTCGGCCTGTCGCTCCTCAACGACTGGTCGGCGCGCGACATCCAGGCCTGGGAGTACGTCCCGCTGGGCCCCTTCCTCGGCAAGTCCTTCGCCACCTCCGTGGCGGCGTGGGTGACCCCGCTGGAGGCCCTGGACGCCGCCCGCACAGCGCCGCCCGCCCGGGACTTCCCGCTGCTGCCCTACCTCGACGACGCGGACGAGGAGGAGCCCGGCGGCTTCGACCTGCGGCTCTCCGTCGCGGTCAACGGCCAGGTCGTCGCGGAGCCGCCGTTCTCCACCATGTACTGGACGGCTGCGCAGCAGCTGGCGCAGATGACCGTCAACGGCGCCTCGCTGCGCACCGGCGACCTGTACGGCTCCGGAACCATCAGCGGCGCCGAACCGGCCCAGCGCGGCTCGCTGCTCGAACTCACCTGGAACGGCCGCGACCCGCTGGAACTCCCGGACGGCAAGCGGACGTTCCTGGAGGACGGCGACACGGTGACGCTGACGGCCTGGGCCCCGGGCCCGGACGGCACCCGTGTCGGCCTCGGCGAGGTGACCGGCCGGATCGTGCCCGCGGCCTGAACCGGCCCCCGGGCCCACCCTGCCCGGGGAACCGCTGCCGCTCGCGCCGGATGCCCGGCACGGCCGCCGTACTGCCCCGTACTCCCCGCCTCACTCGTACTCCGGCGGCTCCTCGTCCCAGCCGAACTCCGGGTCGGGCTCCGGAGCGGGCACCCGAGCCCGCGCCGCAGCCGGGGCGGGTGCGGCGGGGCGGGGCGCAGCGGGTGCGGGCGCCGCGGGCGGCGGCGTCTGTGCGGGGGCCTGCTCCGGAGCCGCGGGCTCCGTCTCGCCCGGCCTGCCGTCCGCCGCGGGCTCCGCCTCGTCCGGCAGGCCGGCCAGGACCTCCAGCACGCCCTCCCCGTACGTCGCCAGCTTCTTCTCGCCCAGGCCGCTGACCCCGGCCAGCTCGCCGAGCGAGGACGGACGCAGCGTCGCGATCTCGCGCAGCGTCGCGTCGTGGAAGATCACATACGCGGGCAGGCCCAGCTCCTTGGCCTGGGCTCCGCGCCAGGCGCGCAGCGCCTCGAAGACCGGGACTGCCTCCGGGGGGAGCTCGGCGACGGCGGCCGAGGCCTTCGCCTTCCGCTCGCCCTTCGATGAGCGGGACGACGCGGCCGGCTTCGCCTCCTTGCGGAGCAGCACCTCGCGCTCCCGGCCCAGCACGGTGGCGCTCTCCCCGGTCAGCACCAGCGTGCCGTACTCGCCCTCGACGGCGATCAGGCCCTGGGCCAGCAGCTGCCGGATCACGCCCCGCCACTCCGCCTCGGCCAGCTCCTCGCCGATGCCGAACACCGAGAGCTGGTCGTGGTCGAACTGGATGACCTTCGCGGTCTTGCGGCCCAGCAGGATGTCGATGATCTGGCCGGCACCGAACTTCTGGCCGCGCTCCCGCTTCAGCCGGACCACCGTGGACAGCAGCTTCTGGGAGACCACCGTGCCGTCCCAGGTCTCGGGCGGAGCCAGGCAGGTGTCGCAGTTGCCGCAGGAGGCCGTGGCGGGTTCCTGGCCGAAGTACTTCAGCAGCTGGGCCCGGCGGCACCGCACGGTCTCGCAGAGCGCCAGCATGGAGTCCAGGTGCGAGGCGGCCCGGCGGCGGAACGCCTCGTCGCCCTCGCCGCCCTGGATGAGCTTGCGCTGCTGGACGACGTCCTGGAGTCCGTACGCCATCCAGGCCGTGGACGGGGCGCCGTCACGGCCTGCGCGGCCGGTCTCCTGGTAGTAGCCCTCGACGGACTTCGGCAGGTCGAGGTGGGCGACGAAGCGGACGTCCGGCTTGTCGATGCCCATGCCGAAGGCGATCGTCGCGACGACGACCAGGCCCTCCTCGCGCAGGAAGCGGGACTGGTGGACCGCGCGGGTGCCCGCGTCCAGACCCGCGTGGTACGGGACGGCCTCGATGCCGTTGCGGCAGAGGTACTCGGCGGTCTTCTCGGTGGAGTTGCGCGAGAGGCAGTAGACGATGCCCGCGTCGCCCTCGTGCTCCTCCTTGAGGAAGGACAGCAGCTGCTTCTTCGGGTCGGCCTTGGGCACGATGCGGTACTGGATGTTGGGACGGTCGAAGCCGGCCACGAAGTGCTTGGCGTCGGGCATGCCCAGGCGCTGGGTGATCTCCCGGTGCGTGGCCTCGGTCGCCGTCGCCGTCAGCGCGATGCGCGGGACGTCGGGCCAGCGCTCGCCCAGCACGGACAGGGCCAGGTAGTCGGGGCGGAAGTCGTGGCCCCACTGGGCGACGCAGTGCGCCTCGTCGATCGCGAAGACGGAGATCTCGCCCCGGGAGAGCAGGCCGAGGGTGGAGTCCAGGCGGAGCCGCTCGGGGGCCAGGTACAGGAGATCGAGCTCACCGGCGGTGAACTGGGCCTCCATCGAGCGGCGCTCGTCGAAGTCCTGGGTGGAGTTGATGAAGCCGGCCCGCACACCGAGCGCGCGCAGCGCGTCCACCTGGTCCTGCATCAGGGCGATCAGCGGAGAGATGACGATGCCCGTGCCCCGCCTGACCAGGGACGGGATCTGGTAGCAGAGGGACTTGCCGCCACCGGTGGGCATGAGCACGACCGCGTCCCCGCCGGCCACCACATGGTCGACGACCGCTTCCTGCTCGCCGCGGAACGCCTCGTACCCGAAAACCCGGTGGAGCGTCTGCCGCGCGTCGCTCTCGGTCGTCTCCGTGGCCATCTCTGTCACGCCTGTCATGCCGTCCCGCCCATTGCCCTGTCCCCCGACATCCGATCCGTGCCGTCCCTGCGCTCTCCCCTGCCACGATAGGCGCCGCCTACGACAAAGCCGGACGGGCTTGACTTCCAAGCCCGTCCGGCGCTGTCACCGCGGTGGTACGTCCGGCTACCGCACGAACACTCCGGCCTGGCTCGCCAGGTCCAGGAAGTACTGCGGGGCCAGGCCCAGCACCAGGGTGACCGCGACACCGACCGCGATCGTGGTCATCGTCAGCGGGGACGGGACGGCGACCGTGGGGCCGTCCGCCTTCGGCTCGCTGAAGAACATCAGCACGATGACCCGGATGTAGAAGAACGCGGCGATCGCCGAGGAGATCACACCGACGACGACCAGTCCGCCCGCACCGCCCTCGGCCGCGGCCTTGAACACCGCGAACTTTCCGGAGAAGCCCGAGGTGAGCGGGATTCCGGCGAAGGCCAGCAGGAACACCGCGAAGACCGCGGCGACCAGCGGGGAGCGCCGGCCGAGCCCGGCCCACTTCGACAGGTGCGTCGCCTCGCCGCCCGCGTCACGCACCAGGGTGACGACGGCGAAGGCGCCGACCGTCACGAAGGAGTACGTGCCCAGGTAGAAGAGGACCGAGGAGATGCCCTGCGGGGTGGCCGCGATGACACCGGCGAGGATGAATCCGGCGTGCGCGATCGAGGAGTAGGCCAGCAGTCGCTTGATGTCGGTCTGGGTGATGGCGACGATCGCGCCACCCACCATCGTGACGATCGCGATGCCCCACATGACCGGGCGCAGGTCCCAGGTGAGGCCCGGCAGCACCACGTACAGCAGACGCAGCAGCGCGCCGAACGCGGCGACCTTCGTGGCCGCGGCCATGAAGCCGGTGACCGGGGTCGGGGCGCCCTGGTAGACGTCCGGGGTCCACATGTGGAACGGGACGGCACCGACCTTGAAGAGCAGGCCGGTCAGGATCATCGCGCCGCCGATCAGCAGCAGCGCGTCGTTGCCCATGGTGTCGGCGAGCGCCGGGTCGATCTGCTGGATCGAGCCGTCGACGACGGTGGCGATCTCGGCGTACGAGACGGAGCCCGCGTATCCGTAGAGCAGGGCGATCCCGAAGAGCAGGAACGCCGAGGAGAACGCGCCGAGCAGGAAGTACTTCACCGCGGCCTCCTGCGACATCAGCCGCTTGCGGCGGGCGACGGCACAGAGGAGATAGAGCGGGAGCGAGAAGACTTCCAGGGCCACGAAGAGGGTCAGCAGGTCGTTGGCCGCCGGGAAGACCAGCATGCCCGCCACCGAGAAGAGGACCAGCGGGAAGACCTCGGTGGTGGTGAACCCGGCCCTGACCGCGGCCTTCTCGCTGTCGCTGCCGGGGACCGAGGCGGCCTGCGCGGCGAACGAGTCGACACGGCTGCCGTGCGACTCGGGGTCGAGCCGCCGTTCGGCGAAGGTGAAGACGGCGACCAGGGACGTCAGCAGGATGGTGCCCTGGAGGAACAGGGCGGGGCCGTCGACGGCGATGGCGCCCATCGCGGCGATGTGTGCCTTGGTCGTACCGTATCCGGCGGCCGCCAGGCCGATCACCGCGGCGAACGCGGCGACCAGCGCGACGACGGTCAGGAAGACCTGGGTGTAGTAGCGGGCCCGGCGCGGCACGAAGGCCTCGACGAGCACGCCCAGGACGGCGACACCGATCACGATCAGGACCGGCGTCAGCTGGGTGTACTCGATGACCGGCGCCTTGAACTTCTCGTCCGGGGCGGCCGATGTCACCCCGCCCGCCATTGTCCACAGTCTGTGGACAGCTGTTGCGCTCACTTGGCGGCCTCCACCTCGGGCTGGGGGTCCTTCTTCTGTACGTCCGACATGGTGTGCTGCACCGCCGGGTTGACGATCTCCGTCAGCGGCTTCGGGTAGACGCCCAGGAAGATCAGCAGAGCGATCAGCGGGACGACGACCACCAGCTCACGGACCTTGAGGTCCGCCATGCCCTGGACCTCGGCCTTGACCGGTCCCGTCATCGTCCGCTGGTAGAGGACGAGGACGTAGATCGCGGCGAGCACGATCCCGGTGGTGGCGATGATGCCGACCACCGGATACGCGGCGAACGCGCCGACCAGGACCAGGAACTCGCTGACGAACGGGGCGAGCCCCGGCAGTGACAGCGTGGCCAGGCCGCCGATCAGGAAGGTGCCGGCCAGGACGGGCGCCACCTTCTGGACTCCGCCGTAGTCGGCGATGAGCCGCGAACCGCGCCGGGTGATCAGGAAGCCCGCCACCAGCATCAGCGCGGCTGTCGAGATGCCGTGGTTGACCATGTAGAGCGTCGCGCCCGACTGGCCCTGGCTGGTCATCGCGAAGATGCCCAGGATGATGAAGCCGAAGTGCGAGATCGACGCGTAGGCGATCAGCCGCTTGATGTCGCGCTGGCCGACCGCGAGCAGCGCCCCGTAGACGATGCTGATCAGCGCCAGGACCAGGACCACCGGGGTGGCCCACTTGCTGGCCTCCGGGAAGAGCTGGAGGCAGAAGCGCAGCATCGCGAAGGTGCCGACCTTGTCGACGACCGCGGTGATCAGCACGGCGACCGGAGTGGTCGCCTCGCCCATGGCGTTGGGCAGCCAGGTGTGCAGCGGCCACAGCGGGGCCTTCACCGCGAAGGCGAAGAAGAACCCGAGGAAGAGCCAGCGTTCGGTGCTCGTCGCCATGGAGAGCGAGCCGTCGGCACGGGCGGCGGCGATCTCGGAGAGCGAGAACGTCCCCGTCACCACGTAGAGCCCGATCACGGCGGCCAGCATGATGAGGCCGCCGACCAGGTTGTAGAGGAGGAACTTGACGGCCGCGTACGAGCGTTGGGCCGCCGCGTTCTCGTCGCTGCCGGCGTGGGCCCGGTCACCGAAGCCGCCGATGAGGAAGTACATCGGGATGAGCATGGCTTCGAACAGGATGTAGAAGAGGAAGACGTCGGTGGCGACGAAGGAGAGGACCACCATCGCTTCGACCATCAGGATCAGGGCGAAGAAGCCCTGAGTGGGGCGCCAGCGGGAGGAGTTCGTCTCCAGGGGATCGGCGTCGTGCCAGCCGGCCAGGATGACGAAGGGGATCAGCAGGGCGGTGAGCGCCATGAGCGCCAGCCCGATGCCGTCCACCCCCAGCTCGTACCGCACACCGAAGTCCTTGATCCAGGCGTGCGATTCGGTGAGCTGGTAGCGGCTGCCGCCGGGCTCGAAGCGGGCGAGCGCGATGCCCGCCAGCACCAGGGTGCCCAGCGAGAAGGCGAGCGCCAGCCATTTGGCGGCGGTGCGCCGGGCTGCCGGGACGGCGGCGGTGGCGACCGCGCCGATCGCCGGGAGCGCCGCCGTCGCTGTCAGGAGAGGAAAGGACATGTGATCAGACCGCCCTCATCAGCAGGGTCGCGGCGATGACGACTGCCGTACCGCCGAACATCGAGACCGCGTAGGAGCGGGCGTAGCCGTTCTGCAGTTTGCGCAGCCGGCCGGAGAGCCCGCCCATGGAGGCGGCCGTGCCGTTGACGACGCCGTCGACCAGCGAGTGGTCGACGTAGACCAGGGAGCGGGTGAGGTGTTCGCCGCCACGGACCAGGACCACGTGGTTGAAGTCGTCCTGGAGGAGATCGCGGCGGGCCGCCCGGGTGAGCAGCGAGCCGCGCGGGGCGACCGCGGGCACCGGCCTGCGGCCGTACATCGCCCAGGCGACGGCGACACCGATGACGAGCACCACCATGGTGGCGGCGGTGACGGTGGTCGCGCTGACCGGGGCGTCCCCGTGGCTGTGGCCCGTGACGGGCTCCAGCCAGTGCAGGAAGCGGTCACCGATGGAGAAGAAGCCTCCCGCGAACACCGAACCGACCGCCAGGACGATCATCGGGATGGTCATGGACTTCGGGGACTCGTGCGGATGCGGGTCGTGACCTTCCGCGTCCGGCTGCCAGCGCTTCTCGCCGAAGAACGTCATCAGCATCACGCGCGTCATGTAGAACGCGGTGATCGCCGCACCCAGCAGGGTCACCGCTCCGAGGATCCAGCCCTCGGTGCCGCCCTTGGCGAAGGCCGCCTCGATGATCTTGTCCTTGGAGAAGAAGCCGGACAGACCGGGGAAGCCGATGATCGCGAGGTACCCGAGTCCGAAGGTGACGAAGGTGACCGGCATGTACTTCCGCAGGCCGCCGAACTTCCTCATGTCGACCTCGTCGTTCATGCCGTGCATGACCGAACCGGCGCCGAGGAAGAGCCCGGCCTTGAAGAAGCCGTGGGTCACCAGGTGCATGATCGCGAAGACGTAACCGATCGGGCCGAGCCCGGCGGCCAGGATCATGTAGCCGATCTGCGACATCGTCGACCCGGCGAGGGCCTTCTTGATGTCGTCCTTCGCGCAACCGACGATCGCACCGAAGAGCAGCGTGACCGCTCCGACGATCACGACCACGAGTTGGGCGTCCGGGGCACCGTTGAAGATGGCGCCGGAGCGGACGATCAGATAGACACCCGCGGTCACCATGGTGGCGGCGTGGATCAGGGCCGAGACCGGGGTCGGGCCCTCCATCGCGTCACCGAGCCAGGACTGGAGCGGCACCTGGGCCGACTTGCCGCAGGCGGCCAGCAGCAGCATCAGGCCGATCGCCGTCAGCTTGCCCTCGCTGGTCTCACCGGTCGATTCGAGGACCGGGCCGAAGGCGAAGGTGCCGAAGGTGGTGAACATCAGCATGATCGCGATCGACAGGCCCATGTCGCCGACCCGGTTGACCAGGAACGCTTTCTTCGCGGCGGTCGCCGCGCTGGGCTTGTGCTGCCAGAAGCCGATGAGCAGGTACGACGCCAGACCGACGCCCTCCCACCCGACGTACAGCAGCAAGTAGTTGTCGGCGATGACCAGGATCAGCATCGCCGCGACGAACAGGTTGAGGTAGCCGAAGAAGCGGCGCCGGCGCTCGTCGTGCTCCATGTAGCCGATCGAGTAGAGGTGGATCAGCGTGCCCACACTCGTGATCAGCAGGACGAAGGTCATCGACAGCTGGTCGAGCTGGAAGGCCACATCGGCCTGGAAGCCCTCGACCGGAATCCAGCTGAACAGCTTCTGGTGCAGCGCGCGGTCCTCGGCGCCCTTCCCGAGCATGTCGGTGAAGAGCACCACCGCGACGACGAAGGAGGCGGCGGCGAGCGCGGTGCCGAGCAGGTGGCCCACACGGTCGAGCCGTCGGCCGCCGCAGAGCAGCACCACCGCTCCCAGCAGGGGCGCCGCGACAAGCAGCGCAATCAGGTTCTCCACAGTTCAAGCGCCCCTTACAGCTTCATCAGGCTGGCGTCGTCGACCGAGGCCGAGTGGCGGGAACGGAACAGCGACACGATGATCGCGAGCCCGACCACGACCTCCGCGGCGGCGACGACCATCGTGAAGAAGGCGATGATCTGGCCGTCGAGATTGCCGTGCATCCGGGAGAAGGTGACGAACGCGAGGTTGCAGGCGTTGAGCATCAGCTCCACGCACATGAACACCACGATCGCGTTCCGCCTGATCAGGACCCCGGCCGCGCCGATGGTGAACAGCAGAGCGGCGAGATAGAGGTAGTTGACCGGATTCACTTGGCGACCTCCTCTTCTTCTGCGGTGTCCCGGCCCAGCCGCTCACCGGAGCGCTGCTCCAGTGCCTTGAGGCCGGCCAGCGATTCGTTGGACACATCGCGCATCTGGCCGCGCTTGCGCAGCGTCTGCATGACGGTGAGTTCGGACGGGGTGCCGTCCGGGAGGAGTCCGGCGATGTCCACGGCGTTGTGCCGGGCGTAGACGCCGGGTGCGGGCAGCGGCGGCACGTGGTTGCCGCGCACGCGCTCCTGGGACATCTCCCGCTGGGTCCTGGCCCGTTCGGTGCGCTCGCGGTGGGTGAGCACCATCGCGCCGACGGTGGCGGTGATCAGCAGGGCGCCGGTGATCTCGAAGGCGAAGACGTACTTGGTGAAGATGAGGCTGGCGAGCCCCTCCACGTTCCCGCCGTGCTCGGTGTTGGCCGTGCCGAGTCCGTTGAAGCTGTTCAGCGAGGCGTTGCCGATTCCGGCGATCAGGAGGACGCCGAAGCCGAGCCCGCAGCCGGCGGCCAGCCAGCGCTGGCCCTTCAGCGTCTCCTTCAGCGAGTCCGCCGCCGTGACACCGACGAGCATGACCACGAAGAGGAACAGCATCATGATCGCGCCGGTGTAGACGACGACCTGGACGATGCCCAGGAAGTAGGCGCCGTTGGCGAGGTAGAACACCGCCAGGACGATCATGGTCCCGGCGAGGCTCAGCGCACTGTGCACCGCCCTCTTCATCAGTACGGTGGACAGGGCGCCGATCACGGCGACCGTGCCCAGCACCCAGAACTGGAAGGCCTCGCCCGTCGACGTCTGGGAGGCCGCTGCGGCCAGGCCGCTCATGCGTCCACCTCCTGCGTCGCGCCGTTGCTCTCGCCGTCCGCGTCGTCCGGCTTCTCGCCCTTGGAGACGGCGAGCTGGCGTTCCGTACCCGGGGCGGCCTCGGTCACCAGGCCCCGGTAGTAGTCCTGTTCGTCCATGCCGGGGAAGATCGCGTGCGGGCTGTCGACCATGCCTTCCTCCAGGCCCGCGAGCAGCTCGTCCTTGGTGTAGATGAGGCTCTCGCGGGTGGTGTTGGCGAGCTCGAACTCATTGGTCATCGTGAGCGCCCGGGTCGGGCAGGCCTCGATGCACAGTCCGCAGAGAATGCAGCGCGCGTAGTTGATCTGGTAGACGCGGCCGTAGCGCTCCCCCGGGGAGTAGCGCTCCTCGTCGGTGTTGTCCGCGCCCTCGACGTAGATCGCGTCCGCCGGGCAGGCCCAGGCGCACAGCTCGCAGCCGACGCACTTCTCCAGGCCGTCCGGATGGCGGTTGAGCTGGTGCCGGCCGTGGAAGCGCGGCGCCGTCACCTTCGGCGTCTCCGGATACTGCTCGGTCAGCCGCTTCTTGAACATGGCCTTGAAGGTCACGCCGAAGCCGGCCACCGGATTCTGGAACTTGTCCTGCGCGGATTCCGGGGAACCGGAAGCACGGGTGGACTTCGCCGGCCTCTTGGACCCCGGCGACTCAGACAGTTCAGACACCGCCGGCCTCCTTTCCGTCACTCGGAATTCCGTCACTCTGAGTATCCACGCCACCACTGACAACGAGCTCCCGCTCGCGGCTCGGCCTGCGCCGGGGCACGGGCGGCAGGGTCTGTCCGGGCAGCGGAGGCACCGGGAACCCGCCCGCCATCGGGTCGAACGCCGGCTCCGGTTCCGCACCGGCCTCGGCTTCCCGGACCTTCTTGTCGCGGAAGATGTCGACGACGAAGGAGATCAGCAGGACCGCGATCACGGCACCCGCCACGTAGAGCAGGATCTTCGAGAAGTCGTAGCCCTCGTTGCGCAGCGCCCGCACCGTCGCGACCATCATCAGCCAGACGACGGAGACCGGGATCAGGACCTTCCAGCCCAGCTTCATCAGCTGGTCGTAGCGGACCCGGGGCAGCGTGCCGCGCAGCCAGATGAAGAAGAACAGCAGCAGCTGGACCTTGAGGACGAACCAGAGCATCGGCCACCAGCCGTGGTTCGCGCCCTCCCAGAAGGTGCTGATCGGCCACGGGGCCCGCCAGCCGCCCAGGAAGAGGGTCGTGGAGACCGCGGAGACGGTGACCATGTTGACGTACTCGGCGAGCATGAACATCGCGAACTTGATCGACGAGTACTCGGTGTTGAAGCCGCCGACCAGGTCGCCCTCGGACTCCGGCATGTCGAACGGGGCGCGGTTGGTCTCACCGACCATCGTGACGATGTAGATGATGAAGGAGACCGGCAGCAGGATGATGAACCAGCGGTCCTCCTGCGCCTCCACGATCTTCGAGGTCGACATCGACCCGGAGTAGAGGAAGACCGAGGCGAACGCGGCGCCCATCGCGATCTCGTAACTGATCATCTGCGCGCACGAGCGGAGCCCGCCGAGCAGCGGGTACGTCGATCCGGAGGACCAGCCCGCCAGCACGATGCCGTAGATCCCGACCGAGGCGACCGCGAGGATGTAGAGCATCGCGATCGGCAGGTCGGTGAGCTGCATCGCCGTACGGTGCCCGAAGATCGAGACCTCGTTGCCGGACGGTCCGAACGGGATGACCGCGATCGCCATGAACGCGGGGATCGCCGCGATGATCGGGGCGAGGACGTAGACGACCTTGTCCGCCCGCTTGACGATGACGTCTTCCTTCAGCATCAGCTTGATGCCGTCGGCCAGCGACTGGAGCATGCCCCAGGGGCCGTGCCGGTTGGGGCCGATGCGCAGCTGCATCCAGGCGACGACCTTGCGCTCCCACACGATGGAGAAGAGCACGGTCACCATCAGGAACGCGAAGCAGAAGACCGCCTTGACGACGACGAGCCACCAGGGGTCGTTGCCGAACATCGACAGGTCCTCGGCGGCGAGCACCGTGCCGCGCGGGGCCGTGGCCAGTTGAGCGAAGGCACTCACGCCCCCACCTCCGGTGTGACGTCGGAAATGCCGGGTGCGGCGGGGCCGATCCGGACCGGGCCGCCGGGCCGGGCACCGGTGTCGGCCGGGACACCCCGCCCGGCGGAGTTCAGCGGCACCCAGACCACCCGGTCCGGCATCTCGGTGATCTGGAGCGGCAGTTGGACGCTGCCCGCCGGGCCGGAGACGGCCAGCAGATCGCCGTCCTCGACGCCGGTCTCGGCGGCGGTGGCGGCGGAGAGCCGGGCGACCGCGGCGTGCCGGGTCCCGGCCAGCGCCGTGTCGCCCTCCTGGAGCCGGCCGAGGTCGAGCAGCATCCGGTGGCCCGCGAGGATGGCCTCGCCGTCACCGGGCCGGGGCAGCGGCCGGGCCGAGGCGCGCGGGTCGTCCGCGTGCGTGCCCTGCCAGCCGCCGAGCCGGTCCAGCTCACGGCGTACGGACTTCAGGTCCGGCAGCGCGAAGTGGACGTCGAGCGCGTCGGCCAGCATGTGCAGCACCCGCGCATCGCCGGGGGCCAGGTTCCGCGTCATCTGCTCGGGCTTCAGCGCGGCCTCGAACATCCGCGCCCTGCCCTCCCAGTTGAGGAAGGTGCCGGACTTCTCGGCGACCGCGGCGACCGGGAACACCACGTCGGCGCGGTCGGTGACCTCGTTGGGCCGCAGCTCCAGCGAGACCAGGAAGCCGACCTGGTCCAGGGCCTCCAGGGCCCGTGCCGGATCCGGCAGGTCCGCCGTCTCGACACCGGCGACGAGCAGCGCGCCCAGTTCGCCGGTGGCCGCGGCCTCGACGATCTGGCCGGTGTCGCGGCCGAAACGGGACGGGAGTTCGGCGACGCCCCAGAGCGACGCCACCTCGTCCCGGGCGCGCGGGTCGGTGGCCGGGCGGCCACCGGGCAGCAGCGACGGGAGCGCGCCCGCCTCCACCGCCCCGCGTTCGCCGGCCCGGCGCGGGATCCACACCAGGGCGGCTCCGGTCGCGGTCGCCGCCCGTACCGCGGCACTCAGCCCGCCGGGTACTCCGGCCAGCCGCTCACCCACCACGATCAGGGCGCCTTCACCACGCAGCGCCTCGGCCGCGACGGCACCTTCGCCGTCCAGGCCGACACCGCCCGCGATCGCGTCCAGCCACTCCGTCTCGGTGCCGGGAGCGGCGGGCAGCAGCGTGCCGCCGGCCTTCTCCAGGCCGTGCGTCGCGTGCGAGGCGACGGCGAAGGTGCGCTGTCCGTGCTTGCGGTTCGCCTTGCGCAGCCGCAGGAAGACGCCGGGCGCCTCCTCCTCGGACTCGAACCCGACCAGCAGCACGGTCGGGGCCTTCTCCAGCGAGGTGTACGTGACACCCGAGCCGTCCAGGTCCCGGCCGCGCCCGGCGACGCGGGCGGCCAGGAAGTCGGCCTCCTCGCCGCTGTGCACCCGGGCCCGGAAGTCGATGTCGTTGGTGTCCAGCGCGACCCGGGCGAACTTGCTGTACGCGTACGCGTCCTCGACGGTCAGCCGGCCGCCCGTGAGGACACCGGTCCGGCCCCTCGCGGCGGAGAGTCCGGCTGCCGCGGCGGCCAGCGCCTCGGGCCAGCTCGCCGGCTCCAGCTCACCGGACTCGCCCCGGACCAGCGGGGTGGTGAGCCGGTCGCGCTGCTGCGCGTAGCGGAAACCGAAGCGGCCCTTGTCGCAGAGCCACTCCTCGTTGACCTCGGGGTCGTTGGAGGCCAGGCGCCGCATGACCTTCCCGCGCCGGTGGTCGGTGCGGGTGGCGCAGCCGCCCGCGCAGTGCTCGCACACCGAGGGCGAGGACACCAGGTCGAAGGGGCGGGAGCGGAACCGGTACGCCGCCGAGGTCAGCGCGCCGACCGGGCAGATCTGGATGGTGTTGCCGGAGAAGTACGACTCGAACGGATCGCCCTGCCCGGTGCCGACCTGCTGGAGCGCGCCGCGCTCGATCAGCTCGATCATCGGGTCGCCCGCCACCTGGTTGGAGAACCGGGTGCAGCGTGCGCACAGCACACACCGCTCGCGGTCCAGCAGCACCTGGGTGGAGATCGGGACGGGCTTCTCGTACGTCCGCTTCTTCCCGTCGAAGCGGGAGGTCGCGTCGCCGTGCGACATCGCCTGGTTCTGCAGCGGGCACTCGCCGCCCTTGTCGCAGACCGGACAGTCCAGCGGGTGGTTGATGAGCAGCAGCTCCATCACACCGCGCTGCGCCTTGTCGGCGACCGGCGAGGTGATCTGCGACTTGACGACCATGCCGTCGGTGCAGGTGATGGTGCAGGACGCCATCGGCTTGCGCTGGCCCTCGACCTCGACGATGCACTGGCGGCAGGCGCCGGCCGGGTCGAGGAGCGGGTGATCGCAGAAGCGCGGGATCTCGATGCCGAGGAGTTCGGCGGCACGGATGACCAGGGTGCCCTTGGGCACGCTGATCTCGATGCCGTCGATGGTCAGCGTGACCAGGTCCTCGGGCGGGAGAGCCGCCTCGCCGCCCCCGGAGGGCGCACTCGTGGTGACTGTCACGCGTTCACCCCCTGGGATGCGTTCTTGTCGTCGGCCCAGACGGTCGACCTGGCGGGGTCGAAGGGGCAGCCCCTGCCGGTGATGTGCTGCTCGTACTCCTCGCGGAAGTACTTCAGCGAGGAGAAGATCGGCGAGGCGGCGCCGTCGCCGAGGGCGCAGAAGGACTTGCCGTTGATGTTGTCGGCGATGTCGTTCAGCTTGTCGAGGTCGGCCATCTGTCCCTTGCCGGCCTCGATGTCGCGGAGCAACTGGACCAGCCAGTAGGTCCCTTCGCGGCACGGTGTGCACTTGCCGCAGGACTCATGGGCGTAGAACTCGGTCCAGCGGGTGACGGCCCGCACCACGCAGGTCGTCTCGTCGAAGCACTGGAGCGCCTTGGTGCCGAGCATGGATCCGGCGGCGCCGACGCCCTCGTAGTCGAGGGGCACGTCGAGGTGCTCCTCGGTGAACATGGGGGTGGAGGAACCGCCCGGGGTCCAGAACTTCAGCCGGTGGCCGGGGCGCATCCCGCCGCTCATGTCGAGGAGCTGGCGCAGCGTGATGCCGAGCGGGGCCTCGTACTGGCCGGGGCCCGCGACGTGTCCGCTGAGCGAGTACAGCGTGAAGCCCGGTGACTTCTCGCTGCCCATGGACTTGAACCAGTCCTTGCCCTTGTTCAGGATCGCGGGAACCGAGGCGATGGACTCGACGTTGTTCACCACGGTGGGGCAGGCGTACAGACCGGCGACCGCGGGGAAGGGCGGGCGCAGCCGGGGCTGGCCCCGGCGTCCTTCGAGCGAGTCGAGGAGCGCGGTCTCCTCACCACAGATGTACGCACCGGCGCCCGCGTGCACGGTGAGTTCCAGATCGAGTCCGGAGCCCATGATGTCCTTGCCGAGATAGCCCGCCTCGTACGCCTCGCGTACGGCTTCGTGCAGCCGCCGCAGTACGGGGACGACCTCGCCGCGCAGGTAGATGAAGGCGTGCGAGGAGCGGATCGCGTAACAGGCGATCACGATGCCTTCGATCAGGCTGTGCGGGTTGGCGAAGAGGAGCGGGATGTCCTTGCAGGTCCCGGGCTCCGACTCGTCGGCGTTGACCACCAGGTAGTGGGGCTTGCCGTCGCCCTGCGGGATGAACTGCCACTTCATCCCGGTGGGGAAGCCGGCGCCGCCCCGGCCGCGCAGACCGGAGTCCTTGACGTACGCGATGAGGTCGTCCGGAGACATCGCGAGGGCCTTGCGCAGTCCCTCGTACCCCTCGTGGCGGCGGTAGGTGTCCAGGGTCCAGGAGTCCGGCTGGTCCCAGAAGGCGGACAGGACAGGCGCGAGAAGCTTCTCGGGGCTGGTCCCGTTCTTGTCGATTTCGGCGGCCAACGTCATCACTCCCCCTCCTCGGCGGCGGGACCGGCCGGGTGGTCCGGGTCGGAGGCCGAGGTCTGCTGCGGCGCGTCGTGGGAGCTGAGGTGTTCGGCGCCCTTCTGCGGTTCGTCGGCGGGTGCTTCGCCGCGCGGGCCCACCACGCGGGGCTGCGGTGCGGCCTCGCCCTTGGCGAGCTTCAGGCCGATGAGCGAGGCGGGTCCGGCGCCGCCGGAGGCCTCCACCGCGCCGGGGCGCTCGTCAGGGAAACCGGCCAGTATCCGGGCGGTCTCCTTGTACGAGCAGATCGGGGCGCCGCGGGTCGGTTCGACGGTGCGGCCGGCGATCAGGTCGTCCACGAGTCGCGTCGCGCTCTCGGGCGTCTGGTTGTCGAAGAACTCCCAGTTGACCATCACGACGGGCGCGAAGTCGCAGGCGGCGTTGCACTCGATGTGTTCGAGGGTGACCTTGCCGTCCTCGGTCGTCTCGTTGTTGCCGACGCCGAGGTGGTCCTTGAGCCGGTCGAAGATGGCGTCGCCGCCCATCACCGCGCAGAGCGTGTTGGTGCAGACGCCGACCTGGTAGTCGCCGCTCGGCTTGCGCCGGTACATCGTGTAGAAGGTGGCGACGGCGGTGACCTCGGCGGTGGTGAGGCCGAGCATGTCCGCGCAGAAGGCCATGCCCGTACGCGAGACGTACCCCTCCTCGGACTGCACGAGGTGCAACAGCGGCAGGAGCGCGGAGCGGCTGCCGGGGTAGCGGGCGATCACCTCCTTCGCATCCGCTTCGAGCCTGGCGCGCACCTCGGCCGGGTAGGCGGGGGCGGGGAGCTGCGGCATCCCCAGACTGACTTCGCTACGTGCTTCGGTCACCGGTCGACGCCTCCCATCACGGGGTCGATGGATGCGACGGCGACGATGACGTCGGCGACCTGGCCGCCCTCGCACATCGCCGCCATGGCCTGGAGGTTGGTGAAGGACGGGTCGCGGAAGTGGACCCGGTAGGGGCGGGTTCCGCCGTCCGAGACGACGTGCACGCCGAGTTCGCCCTTGGGCGACTCGACGGCGGTGTACGCCTGTCCGGCCGGGACCCGGAAGCCCTCGGTCACCAGCTTGAAGTGGTGGATCAGGGCCTCCATGGAGGTGCCCATGATCTTCTTGATGTGGTCGAGCGAGTTGCCGAGTCCGTCGGGTCCGAGCGCGAGCTGCGCGGGCCAGGCGATCTTCTTGTCGGCGACCATGACCGGTCCCGGCGCGAGCCGGTCGATGCACTGCTCGATGATGCGCAGCGACTGGCGCATCTCCTCCAGCCGGATGAGGAAGCGTCCGTAGGAGTCGCAGCTGTCCGCGGTGGGGACGTCGAACTCGTAGTTCTCGTACCCGCAGTAGGGGTCGGTCTTGCGCAGGTCGTGCGGGAGGCCGGCGGAACGCAGGACCGGGCCGGTGGCGCCGAGCGCCATGCAGCCGGTGAGGTCGAGGTAGCCGACGTCCTGCATGCGGGCCTTGAAGATGGGGTTGCCGGTGGCGAGCTTGTCGTACTCCGGCAGGTTCTTCTTCATGGTCTTCACGAACTCGCGCAGCTGGTCGACCGCGCCCGGGGGCAGGTCCTGGGCGAGTCCGCCGGGGCGGACGAACGCGTGGTTCATCCGCAGGCCCGTGATGAGTTCGAAGAGGTCGAGAACGAGTTCACGATCGCGGAAGCCGTAGATCATGATCGTCGTGGCGCCGAGCTCCATGCCGCCGGTGGCGATGCACACCAGGTGCGAGGAGAGCCGGTTGAGCTCCATCAGCAGCACGCGCAGGACGGTGGCCCGGTCGGGGATCTGGTCCTCGATGCCGAGAAGCTTCTCGACCCCCAGGCAGTACGCCGTCTCGTTGAAGAACGGCGTCAGGTAGTCCATGCGCGTGACGAAGGTGGTGCCCTGCGTCCAGTTCCGGAATTCGAGGTTCTTCTCGATGCCGGTGTGGAGGTAGCCGATGCCGCAGCGGGCCTCGGTGACGGTCTCGCCGTCGATCTCCAGGATCAGCCTGAGCACGCCGTGCGTGGACGGGTGCTGGGGACCCATGTTGACGATGATGCGCTCGTCGTCGGACTTGACCGCCGACTCGACGACCTCGTCCCAGTCGCCGCCGGTGACTGTATATACAGTCCCCTCGGTCGTGGCGCGGGGCGTTGCGTGGGGAGTGGTCATCAGGAGTACGACCTCCGCTGGTCGGGAGCCGGGATCTGGGCGCCCTTGTACTCGACGGCGATGCCGCCGAGCGGGTAGTCCTTGCGCTGCGGGAAGCCCTGCCAGTCGTCCGGCATCATGATCCGGGTGAGGGCGGGGTGCCCGTCGAAGACGAGCCCGAAGAAGTCGTAGGTCTCGCGCTCGTGCCAGTCGTTGGTCGGGTAGACGGGGACGAGGGACGGGATGTGCCGGTCGTCGTCCGGCGCGGAGACCTCCAGCCGGATGAGCCGGCCGTGGGTGATCGAGCGCAGGTGGTAGACGGCGTGCAGCTCGCGCCCCTTGTCGCCGGGGAAGTGGACGCCGCTCACCCCCGTACAGAGCTCGAAGCGCAGCGCGGGGTCGTCGCGCAGGGTCCTGGCGACGGTGAGCAGGTGCTCGCGGGCGATGTGGAAGGTGAGCTCGTCGCGGTCCACGACGGTCTTCTCGATGGCGTTCCCGGGAAGCAGGTCCTGCTCCTCCAGGGCCCCTTCGAGCTCGTCGGCGACCTCGTCGAACCAGCCGCCGTACGGACGCGAGGTGGCGCCCGGCAGCGCGACGGTACGGACGAGACCGCCGTAGCCGGAGGTGTCGCCGCCGTTGTTGGCGCCGAACATGCCCTTGCGTACGCCGATGACCTCGCCGTGCTCGTCGCGCGCGGCCGGGACGCCGCCGTTGTTCTGTTCGTCGCTCACCGGAGCAGCCCCTTCATCTCGATCAGGGGCAGTGCGTTGAGCGCGGCTTCCTCCGCCTCGCGGGCGGCCTCCTCCGCGTTGACCCCGAGCTTGGAGCCCTGGATCTTCTGGTGGAGCTTGAGAATCGCGTCCATCAGCATCTCGGGCCGAGGCGGACAGCCAGGCAAATAGATATCAACCGGGACAATATGATCAACACCCTGAACAATGGCGTAATTGTTGAACATTCCGCCCGATGATGCGCATACGCCCATGGAGATGACCCACTTGGGGTTCGGCATCTGGTCGTAGACCTGCCGCAGGACGGGCGCCATCTTCTGGCTCACCCGCCCTGCCACGATCATCAGGTCCGCCTGCCGCGGCGATCCGCGGAAGACCTCCATACCGAACCGGGCCAGGTCGTAGCGCCCGGCCCCGGTCGTCATCATCTCGATGGCGCAGCAGGCGAGTCCGAACGTGGCCGGGAAGACGGAGGACTTCCGTACCCAGCCGGCGGCCTGCTCGACAGTGGTCAGCACGAAGCCGCTGGGCAGCTTCTCTTCGAGTCCCATATGTGCCCCTCAGCCCCTCAGTCCCATTCCAGGCCGCCGCGACGCCACACATACGCGTAGGCGACGAAGACGGTGAGCACGAAGAGCAGCATCTCGACGAGCCCGAAGATCCCGAGGGCGTCGAAGGTGACGGCCCAGGGATAGAGGAAGACGATCTCGATGTCGAAGACGATGAAGAGCATCGCCGTCAGGTAGTACTTGATGGGAAAACGGCCGCCTCCGGCTGGAGTCGGGGTGGGTTCGATACCGCACTCGTACGCTTCGAGCTTCGCCCGGTTGTACCGCTTGGGGCCGATAAGCGTGGCGCTGACCACGGAGAAGATCGCAAACCCCGCCCCTAGGGCACCGAGCACGAGGATGGGCGCGTAGGCATTCACGCTCCTCGCTCCTTCCAGTCGTCCTTGACCGTTGGACCGCATCGGGCGACCTGGCTCGCCACCTCACCAAGATCGTGCACATGTGAGGCAGTTCACAAGCCCGACTGCCCCGCATCCTATGCCCGCCATCCTGTGATCTGCGACACGGGGTACACCAACGTCTTTGTGATCTCCACCACCTGACGAACGATCATGAAGTCGGATGAGCGGTGATCTTCGTACGCGAAGCGGCCGGGTGATCACGAGACGTGACATCCCTTGCCGTTACCGCTGGTCAAACGGCTGTTGCCTTATCAAGCCACAGCGTCTGGCGCAAAATTGGCGATGGACGCGATCGGGTGATAGAGGCATCTGCCCCACTCTGCGACCAGCGCAGGCCCGCCCACGCGGAAGCCGCCCGGAGCGAAGTAGGCGCATTCCGGCATCCACCACCCATGGGGCGAATAGGTCACCGGACGCCGCCAGTTCCGCGCCGTCGGGACACCCCGCGCGCCGGGCCGTTCCGCGCCGTCGGCACGCCCCGCGCGCCGGGCCCTCGTATGCCCACTACGGCCGGAACAAGCTGTGACCTGCGTCACTCGCCGAAGGGTGCCGCACAAGCGGGCTTGGCCAACCGTGTGAACGGATGGTAAGTGACGGGCAATTCGGGCGTATTGCCGAAAACCCGTGATCACAGCCGTATCAAAGGGTGCCCGTTTTGCCCGTTACGGCGTCAATAAGGGCCCTCGGGAAGCGGATTCACGGATTCCGGACGTAACTGTGTCGCAACACACGTTTCTTGATGGGACCCCTGAGGCCCTGATAGCGCTAGTACCCATGTCCCACACCGCTCTCATACCCAGCCACCGGAAGCCCCGCCGAAACGCCTCGAAGACGGCGCTGCGGGCCGGAGTTGCCGGTGGCGTCCTCAGCACCATCGCCGTCGCAGGCGCTGCCGGTCCGGCTCAGGCCGAGCCGGTGACCCAGACCATCGAGATGCCCACCATCACGGCCGGGCTCTCCACCTCCGTCGCGGCCTCCGCCGAGGCCACGCAGCAGGTCGCCCTGGACCTGGAGACGCAGGCCCACGAGGAAGCCGCGGCCACGTCCGCCGCGAAGACCGCCAAGAAGGCCAAGGCCGAGGCGGTCCGCAAGGCCGAGGCCAAGAAGAAGGCCGAAGCC
This sequence comes from Streptomyces sp. NPDC026062, assembly GCF_055568375.1. Lineage (NCBI taxonomy): Bacteria > Bacillati > Actinomycetota > Actinomycetes > Kitasatosporales > Streptomycetaceae > Streptomyces > Streptomyces sp. NPDC026062. The sequence goes on along the minus strand of NZ_JBVHOQ010000060.1, from coordinate 7,699 downwards.
AAGGCTAAGGCCGAGGCGGAAGCGAAGGCCGAGGCCGCCGAGCGCGCCTCCCGCTCCGCCGCGCGCACGACGCTGAGCGCCTCGGCGTCCAGCTCCTCCTCCACGGGCTCCTCGTCGACCGCCACGGCGTCCTACACCTCCACCGCCACGGGCTCCGCCGCCTCCGTCGTCGCGTTCGCGCAGGCACAGGTGGGCGACGCGTACGTGTCCGGCGGCACCGGCCCCAACTCCTGGGACTGCTCCGGCCTCGTCCAGGCCGCATTCCGCACGGTGGGCGTCGACCTGCCGCGCGTCTCGCAGAGCCAGTCGACCGCGGGCACCCAGGTCTCGCTGAGCAACCTCCAGCCGGGCGACATCCTGTACTGGGGCGGCGCGGGCAGCGCGTACCACGTCGGGATCTACGTGGGCGGCGGCCAGTTCGTCGGAGCGCAGAACTCCTCCACCGGTGTGGTGCAGCGCTCCCTGGACTACGACATGCCGACCGGCGCGGTCCGCGTGCTCTGAGTTCACGGATTCACAAGCGCCCCGGCGCACCTCGAAGGGCCGCCGCTCCCCCGCTCGGGAGCCGCGGCCCTTCGGCGTTTCCGGGCGGGTTCGCGACGCCGTACCCGGCGGGTTCGCGACATCACCCCCGGCGGCCACGGGTGATGTCGCGAACCTGCCGGACTCCGTCCGCCCGAGCTTGTGAACTGGCGCGAACAGCCCCGCGTCACCGAGCACAGGACGGCCCCTCCATGTCCGCCACGGCCACCCCCCGCACCGACACCGCGTCCCGCACGCCCTTACGCGGCCGGCTGGCCGTCCTCTCCGTGACGCTGGGCATCTTCGTCATCGTCACCACCGAGATCCTCCCGGTCGGCCTGCTGACGCCGATCGGGGCCGCCTTCGCCGTCCCGGACGGCACGGCGGGCCTGATGATGACGATGCCGGGCCTCCTCGCCGCCCTCGCCGCCCCGGTGGTGACCCTCGCGACGGCCCGCGTCGACCGCCGACTGATGCTCTGCGCCCTCGTCCTGCTGCTCGCGGTGGCCAACTTCCTCACCGCGGCCGCGACGGCCTACTGGCTGGTGCTGGTCGCCCGGGTCCTCGTCGGCATCACCATCGGCGGTTTCTGGTCCATCGGCGCCGGTCTGGCCGGCCGGCTGGTCCCCGCCCCGTCCGCCGCCCGGGCCACCGCGGTCGTCTTCGCCGCCGTCCCCCTCGGCTCCGTGCTCGGCGTCCCCGCCGGAACCCTCATCGGCGATCTGGCGGGCTGGCGCACCGCGTTCGTCACGATGGGCCTGCTGTCCACGGGCGTGCTGGCCCTGCTGATCCTGACCCTGCCCGCACTGCCGCCGGAGCGGGTCACCCGCCCGGCCGTGCTCCGCGCCCTGTTGCGGGGGACGGGCACCCGGTCCGCACTGCTGATGACATTCCTTGTCGTACTGGCGCATTTCGGTACGTACACCTACGTCACGCCGTTCCTGCGCGAGGTCACGCACGCCGGCGCGGGCACGGTCACCGGCTTCCTGCTCGTCTACGGTGCGGCGGGCGTGGCCGGCAACTTCCTCGGGGGCGCCCTGGTGACGCGCCGGCCGCACACGGCCTTCGGGGCCGCCGCCGCCACGATCGCCGCGGCGACGGCGCTCCTGCCCGTCCTCGGCCGGTCCGAAGCGGGCGCGCTCGCGCTCCTCGTCCTGTGGGGGCTCGGCTACGGCGCCGTCCCGGTCTGCTCACAGACCTGGTTCGCCCGCGCGGCACCCCGCACGCCCGAGGCGGCCTCGGTCCTGTTCACCGCCTCGTTCCAGGCGACGATCGCCGCCGGCGCGCTGGCGGGCGGCTCCGTCGTCGACCACGCCTCGCTCCACGCGGTCATGTGGTGCGGGACCGTGACGGCGGGACTCGCGGTCGTGGCGGCAGCGGCGGGCCGCCGGAGCGGAGGGCCGTCCACGCCGGGCCGTTGATGACGCGGGCGCGGTCCGCGTTCTACGGTTCACAAGCGATCCAGGGCGCGTGCGACAAGGACGAACCAGACGGTCTTGGCGGTCCGTACCCGCCCGCCGCGCGTCGTGGTCCCCCACCGATCGGTCAGGCACTCCACGATGACGAGCCCGCGCCCGCTCTCCACGTGCGGCGCGCCGCCCGGTTCCGGCAGCCGGCCCGGCTCGTCGTCCGTCACGTAGACCATCACCTGACGCCGGTTCACCGTCACATCGACCCGGATGCGTGCCGACCCCGTATGACAGTGCGCGTTGGACACGACCTCACTCACGCACAACCGGGCGTCATCGACGAGAGCCGGGTGCCCGGTCGTACGCAGCAGCGCGCCCACGAAGTCCCGGGCGACGCGGGGCGCGGTGGGGGTGTTGGGTGCGACCAGCCGGTAACGCTCGCCGCGCTGCGGGAGGTACGGGGCGGGCGAGGGCGGGGGCGGAAGGGTTACGGAGGTCATGGCGCGGTCTCCCTGCGTGAACGGGTCTCCGGTACGTCGGCTTGTCGTTCCGGCGATCCGTGGCATCGGCCGGTCCCGGGCGAGCTGAACTCGCTTACGGGGAGCTGCACTTCGGTTCATCGGGCCGTTCGTGGCCGACACCGTCCGACGCTAGGGCACAACATTGGTACGGCGCAACAGTGGGACGGCTGTAGCACCCATACGAGTGGACCAGTGGCACAGTGGGGCGGCACACTCGTACCCGCACGAAGGGGAGGCCGATGCCACCGAGAAGCTACCCAACCGCCAGGCAGAAGCGATTGGGCGCGGAGCTTCGCAAGCTGCGCGAGCGTGCCGGAATGTCCGGAAGCGAGGCCGCCGCGTTCCTGGGCGGCGAGCGTGCACAGATCAGCCACATCGAATCCGGCCGCTACGGCGTGAGCGACCAGCGCGTCCGCCGCCTCGCCACCCACTACTCGGCCGGCGACAAACACCTCGTGGACGCCCTCGCGAGCATGGCGGAGGAGCGAACGAAGGGGTGGTGGGACGACTACCGGGGCGTACTGTCGCCGGGATTCCTGGACCTGGCCGAGCTGGAGCATCGCGCCACCTACCTCCGCGCCATTCAGATGCTGAACATTCCGGGGATCTTCCAGACAGAGGCATACGCACGGGATCTGATCCGGAGCGGCATCTCCGACCTTCCGGCCGCAGAACTGAACGCCCGTGTCGAGCACCGCGCGAGGCGCCGGGACATTTTCGACCGCCCCGCCCCGACCCCGTTCGAGGCGTTTGTTCACGAGGCCGCGCTCCGCATGCGCTACTGCGGAACGGACGTCATGCGCGAGCAGCTCAACTTCCTTTACGCGGCGTCCGCATGGCCGTCCGTAACGATCCGCGTCATCCCCTTCACGGCACAGATCACCGGCTCGGCCCATTCGATGCTGTACGCCGGCGCCGGCATCCCGGCGCTCGACACCGTGCAGATCGACAGCGCCTTCGACGCCGGATTCCTGGACGCCGAAGCCCAACTCGTCAGGTACCGGAAACTGCTTGATTCCGTCGAGTCGATCTCCCTCGCCCCGGAGGAGTCAGCTCAGTTCATCCAATTCATCGCACAGGAAATGTGAGTCGAAGCGACATGACCGACGCAATCAACTGGCAGAAGTCGTCATTCTCGGGAGCGGACAACAACCAGAGCTGCATCGAGCTGGCACCCGTGGACGGCGCGATCAAGATGCGCGAGAGCGATGACCCCGATCTGGTCGTCACGACGAGCGTCGCCAAGCTCCGCGCCTTCGTCCTGGGCGTCAAGGCCGGAGAGTTCGACCACTTGATCTGACCAACTCGGCCCAGCGCCCTCCACCTGAAGGCCAGGTGGAGGGCGTTTTCACATAGTGCGGCACAACATAGGGACGTCCCACTGTTGCACCACACATGCGGGTGACGCTACCGTCACCGTACGTCGCCAGGCCCGACGAGCGCACCGCTCGACCATGCCCAGAGGCGCCTCAACTACCTGTGCAAGCAGGCCCGTTGATGGCCACCGCCATCCGCGCAGCCACCTGCTTCGATCGGACGGTCGACCATGCGTACATCACCCCAGGCCACCCCCGTGAGCGCCCGCGTCGCACACGGCTTCCGGTTCGAAGTCCTCCGGTACGGCCCCGCCACCGGCTTCGTTCCCGAACCCGTCGACCTCCGTATCCTGTCCGGCCCCCGTGAGGCGATCCGCGTCATCCGCGTCCAGCTCCGCGCGAGCCATGTCCTAGGGCTGACCCCGCGCGAAACGGCGCGGGCGCTCTACTGGGCCGACCAGGGCGGCTGGATCCAGGCACTCGGCGCGCTCCATCGCGGCGAGCCCTGCGGCTTCACTCTCCTGCTGCCCAAGGGGCGCCACATCGAGTGGCACGTACGCCCTCTGCTCCACCTGACACTCATGCCCACGGCGCTGCCGTCGATCAGTTCACGCCTGGCCGCTGGTCCTCGATTCTGCGACTACCTGGTCGACACCGCCCCGGGACGACAGCGGAACGACCCCGAGAACCCCAAGCGATAGGAAACCCTACGTGTTCATCGACATCCCGAACGAGCTCGAAACCGCTCTGGTCGACCATTCTCTCCCGCCCTGGAAGCTGGACGGCCCTTTCCTGGCGAAGTCCACCATGGAGCGATACCGGGCAGAGCTGGCGGCTGCCCCGAAGTTCAGGAAGATTGCCACGACCCTGCGTAACGCACTGACCGGAGAGGGCGGCGGATACGCCGTGCTGCGCCTGGGAAACGTTGCCAAGGCACTGGAGACCGACGACCGGTTCCTGCGGCTGGCTACGGCATTCGCGGCCGAGGCAGCCGTACCCTTCTCGCCGTTCCCCCGGTGGCCCCTATGGAAGGACATCGGAGTCAAGGTCGACAAGGACCCTGGCCAGTCAAGCGGCATCGGGTACAACGCGTTCCACATGGATCTGGTGAACGGAACGCTGCCCCCGGACTACACCACGCTTCTGTGCGCTCGCCCAGATCCGCTCGGCGGTGGCCCCACCATCCTCTCCGACGCTCACGCGGCGGTGGCGCGTTTGTCGGAGGACACCCGCGCTCTGCTGGGCGAGTCGGCCTACCACTACGGAACGTTCTTCGACCTGTTCGGCGTGGGCGAGGAGTACAAGCCGTTCCCGATCCTGGACGGCTCCGACCCGGACAAAGGTTTTGTCCGATTCACCGCCAAGATGCTGGAGAGGTCCGAGCTCACCCAGGCGCATGCCGGCGCCGCCGGGGAACTCGCCGAGGAGTTGTTCCAGGGGCAGGTCTCCTTCATGCTCCGGCCCGGGGACTACCTCATCGTGAATCAGCGCCGCTTCCTGCACGGCAGAGAGGCCCTCCACAGCGGCCAGAAGGGAGTCCCGGTCTCCGACCGGCGGCTACTCCTCCAGTTGTTTCTGCGCGCGAGGGCGGACAACAGCCGCGTAACCGGACGACGGCCCCGGTGAGCCGCCGAATCCCGCCCCAGGGTCCAGCCCTTGAGCACGCGGCACAGCCACGGGACAGGCCCCGGCAGGGCGCCCTCGATCATCCGCGCGCCCAGTTCCCCGGGGCCGTGCCCGCAGTCAGATGCGCGAGTTCCGCAGCGACTGCCACACCGCGCCGGCCAGTGCCCGCGTCGCTCGCGGGACCGACAGGTGCTCGTACTCGCGATACAAGTTCCAGTTGTACGGGACAAGCGACAGCTTGTTGGAGGACAGCGATCCCGCCTGGTGGGCCCTGTACACCGCAAGCGGCTCGGCGAGGCCGCGGGCGTCCGCGCCGTCCCGCATGATCGACAGCCACAGAGCGTAGTCCTGGCGCTTGCGCATCTCTGGCATCAATCTTGTGCCCAGGACATTGCGGTCGTACATGGCAGTGAGTGCACCGATGTGGTCCTGAACCAGCATCGCGCGGTAGTCCACGTGCGCCCGCGCACGGACCACCCGCCCGTTCGGAACCCAGTCGATGCTCTCACCGTCGTAGCCGGCGTCCATCTTGAAGTACGAGGTGAACGTCAAAGGCGCAGTGGCCTCCACAGCGAAGGCGAGCTGCTTCTCGGTCTTTTCCGGCAGCCACATGTCGTCACTGTCGAGGAAGGCGATGTAGTCCCCGCGGGCGCGCTCGATCGCGAGGTTACGGGCCCGGCCCGCACCACCCCGCTCGGGCGCCGGCTCCGGCAGGACGCGCTCGTCCTGTGCGGCGAACTCGCGGAGCAGGTCCATGGAGCCATCGGAGGACCGGTCGTCGGTGACCAGCAGCTCCAGATCGCCATGGGTCTGTGTGAGTACCGACCGCACCGCCGCGCTCAACGTCGCTGCCGAGTTGTACACGGGCATCACGACAGACACCAAGGGCACAGCGCATCTCCTTGCCAGATCACGAACGACGGTCCATTCAAGCACCGCAATCGCGCAGGAGCAGACATGCAGATAGTTGTCGCTGGTCAGGGCTACGTAGGGCTGCCCCTGGCCGTACGTGCCGCAGAGGTGGGTCACCGCGTCATCGGCTACGACGTGGATGCGCACCGCGTCCAGCAGCTCGCCGCGGGCCAGTCCTACGTGGAGGACGTGGCCTCCTACCGACTTCATGCGGTCCTGGATACCGGGGACTACTTCGCGACCACCGACGCTGCCGCACTTGCCGGCTTCGACATCGCGGTGATCACCGTGCCGACCCCTTTGCGGGACGGTGTACCCGACTTGAGCTACATCGAGTCCTGCGCCCAGACCCTGGGTGAGCATCTTCGCCCCGGCACGACGGTCGTCCTGGAGTCCACGACCTATCCCGGCACCACGGAGGAACTGCTGCTGCCGATCTTGGAGAAGGCATCGGGTCTCAAAGGCGGGGATGACTTCCTGGCCGGATTCAGTCCCGAGCGCATCGCTCCGGGGAATAAGCGGTGGTCCTTCGAGGAAACCCCGAAATTGGTGTCCGGAATCGACACCAGATCACTCGACGTGATCAAGGGATTCTACGACAGTATCTTTCAGACCACGATTTCGGTTTCCGGAACCAAGGTCGCCGAACTGGCCAAGCTGATCGAGAACACCTTCCGGTTCGTCAACATCTCCCTGGTCAACGAAATGGCGATGCTGGCGGCTCCCCTCGGCGTGAACATCTGGGAGGCGATCGACGCCGCCGCGACCAAGCCCTTCGGCTTCACACGGTTCACCCCCGGGCCGGGAGTCGGCGGGCACTGCCTGCCCGTCGATCCATTGTTCCTCTCGTGGAAGGTCCAAGAGGAGCTCGGTGTTCCTTTCCGGTTCGTGGAACTCGCCGCCGACGTAAACCGGCACATGCCCGACTACGTCGTCCAGCGTCTCGTGGAAGCGCTCGACAAGCACGGCATGCCCGTCAGCGGATCTCGAATCCTGCTGCTCGGCCTGACCTACAAGTACAACGCCACGGACCTTCGCAATTCACCTTCGGCACGGGTCGCCGAACTCCTCATCAGCCTCGGCGCCGAGGTACGCGGCGCCGACCCCAACATCCGCGAAGGTGACGAAACCAAGTTGAACGTGCCCTTGCTAGAAACGAGCGCGGAGGAGATCGCAGCCTCTGATGCCGTGGTGCTCCTCATGGACCACGCACGATTCAACCTCCCGGCGATCCAGAAGAGCGCGCGCTACCTTCTCGACTGCCGAAACCGCCTGACTGGACCGAACGTCGAGACTCTCTATTGATCAGAAACTCATTGGGTTCACTCGTCGAGGACGTATCGGACGTGCGGGGCTTTGAAGTAGCCGGTGACGATGTGGGGCTGGCGCTGTC
>NZ_JBVHOQ010000059.1:0-39400 GCF_055568375.1 Streptomyces sp. NPDC026062 | reverse complement strand
CCACCCCCCAGGTCATCTCGGACAGGGGGACCAAGTCATGCCGGGCCCGGAGGCCAGCGGCCCCGTTGCGGAGCCGTGGAAAACATAACGGGGAGTTGCTGGTGAGCTTCGTCCGGCGCCAAGCAGTAGGAGCAACCACCGCCGCTACGGACGTGCGCTGATGAAGCGGACGGTCGATTCCCACCCTTCCTTTGCCAGCTGGCCCCGCGCACCAGTGTCACCGCGGGCTGCCGCCGGTGCCGTAGCGGTGGGTTTTGCGCTGGCATCTGGTGAACAGACTGGCCGTGTCGCTGGGGCAGGCAACAGTCGCGGACGATCCGTCTCATTCCCGTCGCTGCTCCGTGCCACTGCCTGGCGTGCACGCAACGCTCCGCGCACTCGGCCGCCGGAACGGTCCTGGCCTGCTGGAGGTGGTTGTCTCCCAAAGGGCCACCTCCAGCATGATGTACGGGATCGGTACGCTTTTAGTGCGCTATCCGTACGCTTCGCGCTAGGCTTGAAGTCCAGGAGGTGTTCCATGTCCGAGTTGTTCGACCGGATCGACGCGCTGGTCGCGTCCCGGTCTCCCCTGCCGCCGCCGGCGGAGCGAAAGCGGCTGCGTACTGCGCACGGCCTGACCCTGGATGAGGTGGCGGCCGCGCTGGACGTGCGGCGGGCGACGGTCAGCGGCTGGGAGTCCGGGAAGACGGAGCCGCGGCCGCCGGAGCGCGACGCATACGCGCACCTGCTGAAGCAGCTCGCAGAGCTCTATCCCGCCGACCCCAACACCGCGGCACCCGGCAAGGACACGGCCGCACCGGCGACGTTCACGAACGCTCCGGCTTCGGAAGCGCGGACTCTGTCCACAGGTCCGGGTCCCGAGGCTGCGGCTGCCACGACTGGAGAGAACACTCAGCCCAGCGCCGCCAACTCCGCTGCTCCGGCTGCCGCGCCGCGTCCGGCGCGCACCACCAGGCCGACGTCGTCGACGTCGCGCCGCCCGGGTGCGAAGAGAGCGGCCCCGGCCGGAACCCCGGCGGTCGGCACCGACGCGTGGTTCGAGAACGGGCCGCTGGCGGTCGTCGATGTCGACGCCGACGGCCAGGCCCTCGCGTACTGCACCGGCGGCCTGGTCCTGGACGTGCCCGCCAAGTCGATCCCGTCCCTGGTGGAGTGGACGCTGCGCGAGGCGAAGCTCGGTCAACCGAAGCTGTCCGGTTCGGGCAAGGACGCCGACCCGCTGATCGTCCTCACCCCGTCGGCGCTGGAGCGCTACGGCCTGCCGGTCGCTCTCACGGATGAGGAGCGGCTCGCCGGGCGGATCCCGGAGGGCCACAAGGTCATCAAGCAGCTGGTGCGCGCGGAGTGGAAGCTGACGAAGCGCGGGTTCGGGCCGTGGGCGCGGATCTACCGTCCCGCCACCGGTGCGGAGCGGGCCTGTGTGCAGCTGTGCATCCCGTCATGGAACGCGCTGGACACGCGGCACTGGGGCGAAGCTGGGCAGCCCCCGCCGGCGGAACTCGCGCGCGTGCTGGGCGTGTACGCGTCCCGGGTCATGACGCCGCGCGGCTCCACGGCCGTGACCGGTCTGGAGCTGATGACCGCGCTGCACCCGCCGACCCGGGCCTCCGAGCCGGACGCCGACGGCAAACGGCACTCCGAGCACAACCCCGGCTCACTGGGCAAGGATCCGGTGGACTGCGCGCCGTGCGAGGCCCCTGACGGGCACCCGCTGCTCAAGGAGCTGCCGCGCTTCCACGTGCGCGGCCCCGGGGAGAAGTTGTTCGAGGAGGCGTACGACTGGGCGCGGCCGATGACGGATGCCGAGTGCACGCTGCGGCACCTGGTCGGCATCGATGTGAACATGGCCTTCGCCGCCGGTGCCAACGGCCTGGTCGTCGGCCTCGGCGCGCCGACACATGTCAAGGCGCCGGTGTTCGACGCGAAGCTGTCCGGCTCTTGGCTGGTCGACCTCTCGCATGTGGACCTGTCGCGCGTGAAGGTCGCCAAGGACAAGTGGGCGGACCTGGACGCGAGTCTGCTGCCCAGCCCGTTCACGCCGAAGGGCGAGCAACCGGAGGGCCCGGCCTGGTACGCGACGCCGACCGTGGCCTATGCGGTGGAGCTCGGCTACGACGTCGCGCCGATGGAGGCGTACGTCCGCTACGAGAACGGCCGCTACCTGGACGGCTGGTACACCCGGCTGCGCGACGCCTTCCTCGCCACGATGGCCGACCTCGGCGTCGACGCGGACATGGCGCCGGCGGACTTCCTGACGGCGATGGACGGCTACAAGGAACGTGACCCTGAGCTCGCGATCGTCGTGTCGGCGATCAAGGCGACGGTCAAGGGCGGCCTGGGCAAGCTGCGCGAGCGCCCGCGCGGCGAGGGCTGGCGGCCGGGCGAGCCGTGGCGGGCGCTGTCCCGTCCGACGTGGCGTCCGGACATCCGCGCGGCGGTCATCTCCCGCACCCGGATCAACCTGCACCGCAAGATCGTCAAGCATGCGGCGTTCACCGGCCAGTATCCGATCGCGGTCCTGTCCGACTGCGTCGTGTACGCGGCCGACGGAACGTCGCCGCTGGACTTCCTGCCGTACCGGGACGGCAAGCCGCTGCCCGGCGGGTTCAAGCTCGGCATCAACCCTGGCCTGGTCAAGCACGAGGGCACCCAGAGCGTCCTGTGGGGCGAAGAGGTCCGCGAGCGGTTCAACGCCCCCGAGCTCAACCTCGCCCGGTATATCAAGGACGGCACCGTCACCGACGTCGACAACGGAGAGTAGGAGTAGGCGACGATGAGCCTGTTCGGGGACGGCCTGGACGCCGCAGTGCAGAAGGCGTTCACCCGCCCGGCGCCCAAGAACGCGGGCCCGCAGATGCGGTACCTGGTCAAGCAGCTGGGCGGCACCAAGCCGGTCGCCCAGATGCTGCGCATCTCGCAGCGCACCGTCGAGCGGTACGTGAAGGACCAGATCAAGAAGCCCCGCCCGGACCTCGCCGCGCGACTGGAGCGCGAGGTGAAGAAGCGCTGGCAGCCGCAGATCAGGGCCAAGGCCCGGCAGAAGGCGGCCACCACGGGGGGCATCGTCGTCGACACCCGCGCCCGCCTCGGCTACACCGCACCGATCGGGTCGACCGATCAGGACCGCATCCGGCACCTGACCCTCGCCCTGCCGCCCCGCTACGCCGCCCGACTCTTCGACGCCCAGGAAGCCGGCGCCACCGAGCAGCAGCTGAAGGAGATCGCCGCCGAAGCCCTCAAAGAGGTCTACTTCCAGGACGGCGGCCGCCGCGCCGGAAGCCTGGAAGAGGTCCGCTTCACGGACATCGAGCACCTCGAGTTCGACCTGTAGATCGCCCCTTGGCGAGCTGAGCGTCCGGCCCGCCTCGTCACCCTGGTGTTCGGCGCCTGCCCGCCCGAGCACGCCGGGCAGCTGGAGGCGTAGGTGCGTACGGCGCTCGGCGCCCCGCCGCCGGCCGCCCTCATCGAGGAAGTGCTGCCTGCCGGCCCCGACCGGCTGGACGGCCTCGCCGAGCCGCTCGCCTCCACTCTGACCTGGCTGCCGGGACGGGGCCGCAAGGGCAGCGTGGCAAGAGGCAGCGTGGAACGAGCAAGCCGTGGTGACGGGGTGCGGGCTCAGTCCAGCCAGTGCACCAGGCGTGCGATGTCGTGCACGGCCAGGGCACGTTCCTCGAGGCCGAGCGCGTACTGCCGGGCAGCGTCGTCACCGTGGGTGAGCATCAGCGCGGACAGGCTGATCAGCCGGGCGCTTCCCAGACAGGCCACGTCGAGGGCCAGCGCCAGCATCTCGGGCGAGACGGTGTGGGCGTGCAGGACACCCTCGCGGTAACGGGCCATGTGAACGAGACCGATGGGGGTGCTGTGCGTGACCTGGCTCAGCAGCGAGTACGCCACAGGCAGCCAGCCCGGCTCGGGATAGGGCGCTCCCATGAGCAGAAGCATCTCGTCGATCGGTGGCAGCGGCTTCCGGCCTTTGGATATCGTCTCCGGCCCCTCGACGACGGGGTCAGGCAGTTGGAACAGTTTCTGGGCAGCAGCAAGCGCCACGCCGTTGCCGGCGAACAGTTCAATCGTCTTCTTCTTGCGGGCGCGAAACTCGTCGAAGTAGCGGGTGGAGCGCTGCACGAACGCGTCCTCGTCCTCAGGGTCCTGGGTTAGCCAGGTGAAGCGGGCGGCTTCCTCCAAGAGCATGCGCGCGCCGAACACCGCGGTGACGGCGGCGTGCTGGTCATAGGTGAACATCACGGTGGCGAAGGTGGAGTGAGCTCCGGCATAGGCCAGCACACTGGCCAGCTTGGGGTTGCCGTGTGCCCAGGGGCTGGTGTGCCAGCTGCTGAGGAAAGCGTCGTACTCCTCGGCCGCCGCGATAACGGGACCGGCGTCGGCGATGTCCGGCAGCACGCTGCTGGGCGCCACCAGTACCTCGGGGCGAAGGCGCAGCTGCCGCGGGCGGGTTCTGACCTTGGAGGAGGCGGCCGAGGCGGGCTTGGGGTCGCCCAGGCCGTGCACCGCGCGCGCCGCGGCAACCACGTCCTCGGTCAGCCGCATCGCCTGGCCGAGGAAACCGGCCTGATCGACCTCCGGCGGCCAGCACTCTGGCACCGCCGAGCACACGCCCAGGAGCGTGACGGTGACACCGACGGCCGCGACATGCATGAACAGGGCCTCGTGATCGGCACGCAGGTCATGGCCGGGCACACCCCCGGCGGCCAGGCTGCTCTGCAGCCCCAGCAGGTTGCCGTGGCCTGCATGACCCAGCACCATCACGGCACCCCGCAGCCCGGACATGGCCAGCGTGCCGCGTGCCGCGTCCAGGAGATCCTCAACGCGGCCTCCCACGACCGCAGGCGCCACCGGCGGAGCCGGGGAATCTAGGAACATGTCCAGCAACTCCTGCTCATCCGGAAGCGGTGGCGCTGACAGCGCCGCAAGGGATCCTCCAGACAGATCGGTGACACCGCTCAGCGGCACAAACCACCGGGCAAGATTCGGGAAGCTCACGTCATGGTCGGCCACGTAGCCGCAGATCCGGTTGCACTCCTCCAGCATGCTGCCCATCAACGCGCTCCGCCGCTCCGCTGCATCCTGCGCGATCCACTGCCAGCGCAGGCCGTCATCGAACAGACTCCGCGCCAGCGCCCCCACGACCGTGCCGCCCATCCCCGAGCCGAGCAGCGAGTCCGCGCATGCGTAGCGCCACCGAGCGAAAGGAAACACCGACTCGGCCAGAAACTGATCGCCCGCCCCATCGAAGTGGAATACCGCCGGCAGGCCGTCAAGATGCAGCCGCAGGGCCCGCGTTGCTGCCCGCAGACGCACAGTCGCGGCATCCGCCTCCCGCCCGTCAGGACGCCTGCCGTCTGTTCCCTGCGACTGCTGTCCGTCCATCCTCACCCCAATACGTGGTCCGCCGCATCCATTGTGACGTCGGCTGACTTGGGGGGGGCACCGGCACCGGCGGCGGCGTCGCGGTCGGCGTTCAGCGCGGCATCTCCACCCACGGCGAGCGCGACAACGCCAACGGCATCTTGCGCTCCAACACACTGAAGCCCTCGAAGAAGGACCCGGCCACGAAAATGCGGTCCGCCCCGCAGCGTCACTGTGGGGGGCGGACCTGGGTACTACGCCGCGCTGTCGACTAGCGCCAGTGGAGCCACAGCTGCCCCAGCGCCATGACGACGACCGTGATACTCGCTGCCAACGCCGACATCCGGGACCACAGAGGTGACTGCGTCACCCGGTAGATGGAGGACACATAGCCATCCGCCGGGGGCAGCGGGGCCCCGCAGTACCCTCATCCCTCCCCGCTGGGCCTGGCGCTCCCGCGCGAGTTCGAGCTGCGCACGGTGGTAGAGCCAGAAGCGGTTCTCCCCCCGTGGCACCCTGCACGCCACGAGGCAGCGCCTGAAGATGCCCGATCGCGCGCCCGCCCGTGGAGCTACCGGCTGCAGTAGACGGTGAAGTCGCCGGCGCTGGTGTCCCGGACGAACTTCTCCGCACCCGCGAGCAGCAGGAGCTGCTCCCTGGTGGCCTTGCCGGCCTGCAGACCGGGCTGGGCGATGATCGTGTGGAAGCGGGGCCGCAGCAGGCGGGCCTGGTCACGGATGGCGAACAGGGCCTTGGAATCGCCGACTTCGTAGGGCGAGATGCCGCCGTTGCGCTGGGTGTACTGCATGGCCCGGCTGTGCAGATGGTCCAGCAGCGGCAGGGCGTGTCCGCGCCGCCACTTGGCGCCGCGCATGGCCTGGCCGCATACCTCGTACAGGTCCTCGACTCGTGTGCCCGGGGTGGGCTTGTGCGAGTACTTGCAGTGCACGAGTGTCACATCCAGGTGGCGGCCGTCGACCTTGAGGCCGACGAGGTCGGCTGCCTCGCCCGAGCCGTCGTCGTCGACAAGGACGTCGAAGGAGCCGGTGGCCTGCAGGTGGGCCGACATGTAGTACTGGATGGAGTCCGTGCGGCGCTGTGCCTTTTGTGACTCCTTGCTCAGGTCCACGCCTTGCCACTCGAGCGGCGTGAGCAGGGACGGGTCGTAGGGGTGGCGGGTGTAGCGCGGGGCGATGAGTTTGCCCTCGTCGTCGATGAGGCGGTCGCCCTCCAGGAACAGATCGGGCTTGTGGGCGTTGAGCCATTCCTCCAGCGGCTGCGGCTCGGCTGTGGGGCCGCTGCCGACGATGACGGCGTCTTGCTCGCGCGGCCGGTAGAACAGCCCTTTGGTGTCGTAGTCGGCCTGGTAGGCGACCTGCCAGGCGGGGGTCGTCAGGGAGAACAGGAGCGGGCCGGTGGGGGAGTAGTCGTCGACCTCGAAGTCCACGTCGGTGAGCGCGTAGCGGACGTTGTCGTAGGTGAGGGTGTACCGGTCGCGGGAGCCGAGGAAGACCTGCCAGGGCCACTCCACGCCCAGCAGTGCATACGGCGGCCGTGCGGTGATGTCCTCGGGGATGATGAACCCGTCGAAGATCTGTTCCAGATTGATGGTGCTGTCCAGCAGCTTGGTGCCCTGCTGGTCGCACCAGTCGGTCCAGGCCTTCAGGCTCGGCGCGGTGGTGGGGGACCAGAACCGGCCCGAGTGCGCGGCGCTGATCGAGACGCTGTCGCCGTCGTCGAAGCCGGATGTGGCGATGTGGGTCTGGCTCTTGTGTTCCTGGGCGGTGGTGAAGCCTTGCGAGACGTCGCTGCCGACGTGGAGGGAGAACCGCGTGAAGTAGTCGCGGGCGTCTTTGAGGCCCACGTTGGTGGGCACCAGCCGGTCCAGGCGGGCCAGCACCCGGAAGGTGCGCTTGCCGTTGATCAGTTCGCAGTCCTCGCCCAGCACTGCCTCGGCCAGGTCCTTGTAGGTGCTCGACTTCTCCGAGCCGTGGATGTAGAGCAGCCGCCTGGTCGTGTCGAAGTAGAGCACGATCAGCTCGTAGACGACCTGCTCCAATTCCTGGGGTGCGCCCCAGCGCACCGGGGTGCGGCGTTCGATGACGTACCAGGCCACGGAGGAGTCCTCGCCGCCCAGGGCCATGGCGTCGTCCAGGACGCGCTCGTTGCCCTTGCACAGCGCGAGGGCGGCCTCGGGTCGCCATTGGGCGGTGGTCGCGCGGTAGGCGATCGCGCTCATCTTCGGCTCGAGCACGCTGACCGCCACGTCCTCGGGCGCACCGGTGAAGGTGGTGTCGAACGTGCTGGTCTCCTCCGCGGCCAGGGTGGCGCGGTCGGTCAGGTCGCGTAGCAGATGATTCCAGTCGGCGTCCTCGCGCAGCAGGCGCCGCAGCGGTGAGGTGCCGGCGCCCGGTTCCTGCGCGACGAACACGGCGGCTTCACCCAGTCCGTCGGCGGCCCGGGTGAACCGGCCGATGAACTGGATCATCGGGCTCAGGCTCTTGCGGGCCGCGTGCATGGCCGCGATCTTCAGGGCGGGCTCGTCGAATCCCTCACCGAGCATGTCGACGCAGATGATGATGCGGCACTCACGCTCCCGCAGCGCCTGCACGGCCGCCTTACGGCGCGTGACGCCCACGTTCTGGTGGACCACGGTGGGATGGAACTCGGGCGCCAACTGCTGGTAGAGCGCACCGAGTTCTTCCGCCTTTGGGATGCTCTCCGCCCGCGCCATCAGCAGGTGGTCGTGCCCGGCTTCCCGATCGGCGCGCAACTGGCCCACGGCCAGCTCCGCCAGCTCCCGGTCGACGTCCTGGACACCGAAGACGGCCCGGTAGTTGATACGCCGGAAGTACTCCAGCCGCTGGGCCTCCCGCAGAGGGAAACGGAACACGGTACGGCCGGGCAGGCGGCGGCCGTCCTCCCGAAACGGGGTGGCAGTGAACAGCAGCACCGGCCGGTTGGAGAAGTCATCGATCACCCGCGCCCACGTGTCCGCGGGGGAGTGATGCGCCTCGTCCACGATCAGATGGGAGAACGACGACAGCAGTGCCATCCGCACATTGCCCACGGCCCGGCTGAGGATCTGCGGGGTGGCGACGACGACGTTGCATGCCTGAACGAACCGAGCTGCTTCTTCCGGGTCCTTGAACCCGTGCTCGAGCCGGCCAACCCGCGGCCGCAACGCGGCAGGCGTGACGATCTGCTCCTGCTGTAGGATGCCGAGCGTCTCGAACTTCCCCGCGATCTGGTCCCGCAAAGCGGCGCTGGGCACCAGCACCAGCAACCGCTCCATCCGTGCGGCGACCAGCAGAGCCAGCATGGTCTCCGTCTTGCCGGTGCCGGTGGGCATCACCACGATGCCCGGATCGCCCAGCCCCGAGGCCCAGTGCCCCAGTACCGCGTGCAGGGCGCCGATCTGTGGGCGGCGCAGGCTGCGGGGCTCGCCGTGCGGGCGGAAGCCGATGGCTTCCCGATACGACTCCACCACCGCCGGCGCTGGGTGCAGCGTGCGGCTGCCCTGCCAGTGCACCTCCTGGCCGGAACGGTCGGGCAGCACGGCGGTCAGCCCGTCGGCCGCTTCCGCTGCCACATGTACCGCGGGCCAGCTGCCGTAGACGTTGGACACCCGCAGCGCACCGGCCTCGTCGGTGGCCTGCAGTGTGCCGCCGGGAACCAGGAGCTGGCGGACCTTGTTGTGTTCGTATCTTTCTTCAGCCCATACGGGCTGCGTGCTCACGTTCATCCAGGTGCTCTCTGTTGCAGCTCCGGGCACCGGCCCGTAGCGAGGTGAGTGCGGAAGGCGAAGGAAAGGTCACGGCTTCGACCGATGCCGCCAAGACCCGTGCCCGCGGTTCAGCGGCGGTGTCCGCGCTCGGGGGAGCGCGCTGGGACGTTTAGGAAGTCCTCGAACCAGTTGTCCGGGTGCAAGGCGGACGGGACGCTGGCGGGCGCCCTACCCTCGGCTTCACCAGCGCCCTCGCTGTACTTGCTGTCGTACAGCCACAGCACATCGTGGTCCTGGAAGAAGAAATCCGAACAGGCGTCGAAGTCGTAGTCGTCGCGGTGCGCGGGCAGCGCCGCATGCGGACTGCCGTCACCGGCTTCCCGATGCTCGGGGGCATCGCCGAGGGCGAGATGCAAGACCATCTCCTCCGCCGCGCAGACGGGCCGGGGCCACCTGCCGCTCTTGAGGTCGCCTGCCAGATCGTCGCAGGCCCGGGCCAGGCCGAGCCGCCACTGCTTGCTCTGGCGCCAGGTCACCTGCGGCAGACGGGAGAAGAAGCCCCACGCACCGTCCTCGTCCTGGGTGACGGGACGATCACCCAGTTCGGCGGCATCGTCGTAGGCCGCATCAGCAAGCTCGACCAGCGCGCTGTACAGCAGCTCGGCCGTGCGCGGCGTGAACGTCCAGTCGCACTTCTGGCAGTCCTCCTCCTCGCAGTCGCACGCCGCCGGCAGCGCGAAAAGCGCGGCGAAGTCCGGCTGCTCATCTTCGCTTTCGGGCACAGCGCCCGTGAGTAAACGGGTGTCCGAGTGATTGGCCCGGCGCAGGCGCCAGCCCGGGCCGAAGTCGACGCGGACCGGCTCAGCCGACCAGTCGGCAACCTCGTCTCCCTGAGCCGACAGCAGCAGTTGGCCATCCTGCGTGTCGTTCAGGCAGTCCGTACCCGGCAGGTCACCTGTGGTCTCGGCAGCGAACATGACAGCGCCGGTCAGATCGTGTGGATCATCTTCGGTGAGCTCCTCCGGCGGCAACGGCTCCCATCCGCTGGCAGCTGCTGCCGCGAGTGCCTTGGCCTGGTCGTAGACGTGGAACTCGCGCAACTGGACCACCCGGACCACCGGACCGGGCAGGTCGGCGAGCCGAGCGTCCCCCGGGCTCCGGATAGCGGAAATGGGAAGTGCCGCTTCCTCACCGCTCTCCTGCACCCAGTCGAACGGGTCATCAGAGGGCCAGGTGAACCCCGGGGAGCCGACCGTCCACACTCCCGCGCATGCCTGGTCAAGAGCGTGACGGAAGGAGGCAGCAGGAGCATCCGGCAGCACAGTGAGCAGTTTGTCCGCCGTGCTCTGCTGCGGCTCGGTGAGGACTCCGTTGCGGGCGGCGAGGCAGAGAAGGAGCGCGGCATGATGGGCCACGAGCGCGTCCTTGCAGGTCATGACGGCCTGCAGGCTGGAGGGTCCGTCAGGGTGCGCCAGCAGAACGAGCACGCGGCTCTTGCTGGCGGAGTGCTCGCAGAAGAAGTCGCGGGGCAACGCAGAGGGAGTGGCCTGGACGGCTGTCATGGAGGAGCTCCAACGATGCGCGGCAAGCCGACGCCCGCCGCAGATGAGAAGGAAGCTGCTGGTGGGCACGGTACGACCGCATCCCCGGACAGCGTGGAAGTTCTGTTACAGCTGGTGCCATCGCTACGAGCGGCGACCCGGGCCTGAAACGCGACTGTAGCCCCCAATCAACGAACGATCAGGCAGATTCGGGTAATTTCCGATCGCGGCCCGACTGCACACTCTGCGGGTGGCTCAGCTGGCCAGGGACAGGCGCAGTCGGAGCAGCGATGGCCTTCGCGAACGGCGCTGTCAGCCGGATGGCTGGCAGCGAGAGCCGGGATGCTCAGGCAAGGTCGTGCAGATTCCACTGGGGCGGAAGCCGGCTAAGACCGAGCCGGGCCTCGACGCCGAGGTGTTCCCGCAGCAGGGCTTTGAGAGCTCGGCCGTCCACCAGGTCGATGCGGCCGCTGCGTTGGGCGAATGCGTGGTTTCTTGCCTCGAACCAGCTGGTGGTGACCAGGATGCCTCGGCTGGCCTGCACGTCCAGCATCTGCCCGGCCAGGGCGTGGACCGTCTCCGCCGGCACGACGTGCCGGTTGCGCCGGCACTGAAGCACCCACCGTTCGCCGGTGCGGGACCTGTCACGGAAGACGGTGGCTGCTTGCCCCGGTCCGATCAGCTCGCGGGGGCCTTCCGCAGTGCCGTGCAGCTTCATGCAGAGGCGGTGAACGAGATCGTTCAGGTCCTCGGGGGACAGGCTCACCAGATCAATACGGTCGTCGGCGGCCGCAGCCGCGGCCGCGGCGACGGCGGGTTGCGGTGTGCGAGGGTGGCCTCGTACCACTTGCCGTCGCTTTGATAGGCAGGATCTCCTTTGCGGAACCGCTCCGCCCAGGCGGCGGCCTCATCGTGCAGGGCCTTCCCGCCACAGGGCTGGAGTGACCACGGGCAGCATCTCGGCGTGGTACATCAGGCGCGGATCCCGGGGCCCGACCTTGCACGCGGCGGCCGCGCTCGCCCACATCGCGCCGACCGCTGCCGCCAACCTGCTGGGCAGGATGATGGCCCGGGAAGCGCTGCCCATCGTGAGCCGTCTGCAGCCGACTCAAGTCCTTGCGCTGGCTGAATACATGGACCCGCGGTGGGCGGCTGCAGTGGCCCGGCAGATGGATACCCAGACCGTCGCCGTACTGGTGAACCTCCTGCCGGCGGTCCGGACGGCAGCGGTCCTCGGCCAGATGTATCCGCCCGAGGCCACCACCCTCCTGGACCTGATGGAACCGACGAAGAAAGCCGCCGTGCTCGAGCTGGTCCACCAGCGGACCACACGTTCTACCGTCCACCTGCCCGTAGACGTCACCGACGACAATAACGAGTGGTGCCACAGGCCTGTGTTCCGGCGGGCAGCTTGCGATCGCCGGCGAGAGAGCAGCGGGCCGGCCGACATCGGTCTGACCGCGGTCGGCGGCTCGTTGCCCGAGACGAACAGGTCGGTGGGCGATGGGTACTCCGTTGCCCGGATGGTCTCCTCGCTGATCCGGCCCCTCGAACGGGACTACCGTAGGCCGGGAGCGAGCGGCCGGCCTGCCCGGCCTGCGTAGATCCGACGTGTGTTGGCTCAGTGGTTCCTCAATCAGATCTGCCTGTTCAGGGTGTCGCACATGGTTACCCGCATGCCCCGCAGTCCTCATTCGGGGTGGTGCTCACCACTTGCAAGCGATCTTCTGCAAGAAATCGTAGCTGTAAAGATCAACTACTGGAATTCGAACGAATACGCGAGTTTCTTGCGAGGAATGCATGTTCGATATTCCGTGAGGGTGTGACGTGCCTCTCGTAAGGATCTGACTTGATTTCGGCTGACGCCGACAGGCCGAATGGGCCCTGCCTGGTGGTGGTGTGGATCCTCGGCGTCGCAGATCTCGATCACGTCGTGATTCTTTGTTTTCGCAGCTCAGACAGGGCTTGCTGGATCTCTTGCCCTGGGTGGGGGAGGATGCGAGCCGGTTCGTGCACCGTTCTCGAATCCCGTGCACTGGCTGACGCGAATAGCGCAGATTCAAGTCATCGACGAGTGCCGGATCCTCAATGATTTGTGGGTTTCCCCGGCGGCGTTGTCAGTGGCGGCATCTAGCTTTCATGAACGGCTCGGAAGCATGGAGCGGCATGGTTTTGCCGGTCCGCTTCACCGAGCGTCACGGTGCCGTCGTATGCAGGGGGAGATGGTGTTGCGTTCGCGGATGTGGTGGCAAGAGGTCGTACCGGGGGACTGGTACGTGTTCGGGATGCCGGAAGGCCTCGTGAAGGAGCGCTATCTCGCCCTGTTGGCCGCTCTGGAAGAGCTGTCCACGCGTGGGCCGATGGCGACGCTGTCCGACATCACCGCCCAGCTGAAGGCAGTCGGCTACCACGACCCGCTGCCGGAAGCTGAGCTGCGTGCTTTGCTGGACCAGCTACTGGCTTGGAAGTTCGCCGAGCCGTTTCACGACTACGCCGCTCCGTTGCGCAGTCTGCAGGGTCTGTCGGCGCGTGAGGAGGCGTGGGCGCTGACGCAGCGAGGACGCGGTGTCGTGGCCGCCGTGCGCACCGCAGTTGTCGATGTGGTGCGTGCTCTGCAACTGCCCAGCCGTCTTCTGGACGGGGTGCAGGACACGCTGCGGGAGATCCTCGGTCATCTGAAGGACGATCACGGCCGATTGCCGGGCGATCTGGAGGACGTACGCACCCGCATCGACGAACTGCAGCGGGTGACGGCCGACTTCTATGCGGCTCTGGCGAGGATGGTGCAGTCCGACGTGACCGACAACGACGTGTTCGGTGACAATCGCGACCGCGTCATCGAGGCGCTGCGCCAGTTCCCCCGTGAGTACGGGCGCGGCCTGCCACGGGTGGAAGCGGCGCTTGCCGAGCTGCGGGCGGCTGGATTCGCCCGCACTGTGGAGGCTGCTGCCGGGCATGCCGGGCTCCTGGACGTCGCCGACCAGCAGCACTGGATCGACGAGCGTATCCGCCGCCTGACTGACCTGGATGCATGGTTCCAACCAGACGGAACCGTGCACAGGCTGATCGACTCGGCCAGCGGAGCCGTGCACACCCTGCTGGTTGCCATCGACCGTCGCTACATGGCCCGTCGGCGCGGCAGTGACCTGGGCGTCGACTTCAGGGCCCTGGCCTACAGCCTGTATCGCCAGCCGGATGACTTTGAGGCCCGTCGGGTGTACGCGGCTGCCTTTGGGGACTGGCCCGCCTGGCACGCGGTCATCGGTGCCGGCGAGGAGGACGTCGCTCACGGCACTCCCGCCCACTCCGGCACTGGCCGTCACCAGCTCGAGGTGACGCTGCGGGAACACGAGCGGCACGGTCGCACCAGCGGACGGCCCCGAAAGGTGCCCGACACCAGCGCCGACCGAGCAGCGGCCCACGCCCAGGCACAGGCGCTCGCGCAGCGCCGTCGCTATCTGGCCGGGCTGCTGGCCACCGACGGCGAGGTCGGCCTCGAGTATCTGGGCCAACTGCCGTTCGAGGCGGCACTGATCCTGCTCAATGCCGTCGAAGTCGCGCTCAGCCAGTACCACCCGCAGGACGGACTGGGGCGGGCCGCCGTCGACGAGGCCGGCCTGGAAGTGACCGTCAAGCTCGGCCGGCCCCACATCACGGTCACCGTTGAACTGGCCGAAGGGCACCTGTCCGGGCCCGAGCTGTGGCTGGCGGTCATCCCTCAAGGCCACACACCCTCCGTTGACCGCGCAGCTGAGCCCCGGGCGGCCGGGCAGAACTGGAGCGTGGCATGAATGACAGCCTGCTGCTCGACGCCGACCTGCGGGCGAGTGCCCGCCTGCTGGCCGCTGCCGGCCGGCTCACCATCGAACACGACCCCGAGCACTACCGGGTGGCCCTGCAGGGTCACCCGCCCCTGGCCGAGTTCTTCCGCACCGAACTGAACTGGACCCTGGAGGTCCACGAGGTCGCCGGCCTGATCCGCCTGCACAAACGCCGCCAGGACCCGCCAGGCGACCGAGGCCCGAGGCTGGTGCGGGAGAAGAAGCCGCTGGCCGGCACCCTGGTGATGATCCTCATCTGCCTGGCCTGCGAACAGCTGTGGCGCCGCCCGCGCATGAGCGTGAGAGAGCTCCTGCAGGCCATCGCCCAGGTCTGCGCGGCCGACACCACCGATGCGCGCCTGCCTCGCTTCCCGGTCGTGGCCACCGACGACGTCAGCAAGCAGCAGGCCCGCCACAACCGCCAAAGCCTGGCCGACGCCCTGAAGATCCTCGTAGCGGAAGGCACCATCACCGTCGACGCCGACCTCGACCGAGTACTGGCCGAGGAGGACGGTGACCTCATCGTCACGGCCTCCCGAGACCGCCTTGCCAGCAAATTCTCCTCACTCTCACCCACCCTCCTGCAACTCGATGGCGTGCCCCCTGACCGGCACGCCGCCGCCCTGTCCGCCGAGTCCCTTCTGGACCACACCGCCCACACGGCAGAAGACGCCCCCACGCTGGAGCAACGGCGTCTGAACGCCATCCGCCGCCTGGTCGATGACCCCGCGGCCGACCCCCTCGACGACGACACCGACACCACCCCCTACCTGCACACGCTGACCGGACGCGAACGCGCCCTCAACGCCGTCGCCGCCCTCGGGCTCACCGCGACCGTGCGCCGCGACTGGTGGCAGGTCACCGACCCCAGCGGCCAGTCCAGCAGCATCGACTTCCCCAACGGCCGACGCACGGAACGCCAGGCGGCCCTCGCCCTGCTGGCTGTCCTTCCCGGCCGCGAGGATCCCGCCGCACCACTGACGCTCACCGACATGGCGGAACTGTTCAGCCAGATACGAGACCGCCAGCCCCGCTGGGCCGCCTCCTACGAACGCATCTCGGCGCTGGCGCGCGCCGCGGCCGCCGAACTGACCAGCGTCGGCCTGCTCGCCCTTGATCCAGACCGCCCCGACACCTGGCTGCCCACACCTGGCGTGCACCTGTGGCGCGTCCGCGTCCGCCAGCCTGCCCCGCCACCCACACCGGCCGCCGCCCCGCCCGCCGACCCCGCATTACCCCTGTTCACGCCGTCCGGTTCGGCCGAGACCGCCCCCACCCCCGATGCCGCGCACCAGGCTCGCCAAGGAGACGACGGATGAAGCCCCCCGAGCACCCCGCCCTGCACCTGAGCCTGACGGAGGCCGACGGGCCGTTCGTCGCCGCCCCCACCGCCGAGGGCCGCTGGCAGCCCACGCGTGCCGGCATCGTCAACTCCTGGGCCTGGGCCAGCGAACAGCTCTACTTCTCCGACGGCTGGCTCGCCCTGGTCGGACCCAACGGATCCGGCAAGTCCCTGACCGCCTCCATGCTGATCACCGTCCTGCTCGACGCCGACACCTCCCAGACCGCACTGTCGGTGTCCGGCAAAGCCGCCGGCACCCTCACCAGCCGGCACACCGACTTCAACGACCGGGAAGACCGCACCGGCGTCTGGTGGCTCGAGTACGGTCTGCACGACCCGGCCGACGGCACCACCCGGTATCTGACCACCGGCCTGTGGCTGCGCGCCACCGCCGGCCACCTGCACCGCGCCTTCTTCCTCGCCCCCGGCCGGGTAGGCAGCGACCTGGTACTGGAACTGGACCGTGAGCCCGTCGCCCTGGACGTGCTCGCCGGACAACTGGCCGCCTGCCAGGGCGAGATGTTCACCGACTCCAAGACCCTGCGCGGCTACTTGACCAAGCTCACCCCCCAGGACGAGCGCTCCTACCGCCACAATGTGCGCACCCGCCTGTTCGCCCCGCTCAACGAGGTCCAGTTCGAGGCACTGCTCGCCGTCCTGCGCTCCCTGCGCAGCGTGCGCACAGCCGAAGCCATTTCCCCCGCCCGCATGCGGCAGGTCCTCACCGACGCTCTGCCCGCCCTCGACACCGACAACCTCATCCAGATCGCCGAAGCGATGGAACGCATCTCCGAACTGGAACACAAACTGGAGCGCACCCGCCAGGAAGCCAAACTCCTGGAAGGCACCGACCGCAGCTACCGCCGCTATCTGCGCACCGTGGCCCAGGTCGAAGCTGCTGCCCTGACCGCAGCCAACACCGAGTTCGACGACCAGGCCCGCAACTTCAAGCGGGCCACCGACCAGCTGGATGCCGCCCAGCAGGCTTCCCGGGACGCGGCCCAGGAGCATGCCCGCGCGCAGAGCGACATCTCCCGCGCCCGGGGGCAACTGTCCGCGGACGAGGCACTGCTGAGCGACCATGCCGGAGCCGAACTGCCGCACCACGAAGCACGCGCCCGCGACCTCGCCGCCCAGGCCGAAGCCGCCGCTCAGCGCGCGCGGACGGCCAGCACCGACGCCGACGAGGCCCGCCGCAAGGCCGCCGACAGCCGAAACGACGCCCAGGCCGCCCAGACCCAGCTCACCCGGATCTCTGGAGACCTGCGCACCACCGCCAATGTTCTGGGAGCCCAGGCCGCCTGCGAACACCTCATGACCGCATCGGCAGCCCTCGCCGCGGCTGGCCAGGGCGCCGACACCACGTTGGACACAGCCTGGTTGTGCAGCCACCCGCTGGCCTGGGCGGAAGACCATCAGCGCCAGATCCAGGCCGTCGACCGGGCTCTGTACAACTACCAGCACATGCAGGCCAACCAGCGCACCGCCGCAGACGAACAGCGTGCCGCCGAGGACGCGGAAGACACGCGCCGTGAGGCGGCCCGCCAGGCCACCGGTGACCGCCGACGTGCTGAAGAGGAACTGTCCGCCCGCCTCCAGGACTGGCAGGCCGGCGCACCTCTGCTCGGCCCGCTGCCGCCGCAGCTGGCCGCACCGGGCGAGGCGGAGGAGCGCACTGACACCAGTCGGCTCACTGCCTGGCGTGCGTCCGCCGCCGCCGCGGCCCGCTCCCGCATCGACCTTCCCGGGCACCAGCAGAAGGCATCCGCCGACGCCGCCCTTGCCCAGGCCGCAGCCCGCCTCGCAGACCAGGCCCGCATCGAGCACGCCGCAGCCCAGGAAACTGCCGACGAAGCCAGCGCCGCCCACGAAGCCGCCCTGGACCACGCGCACGCCGAGACGGAAGCCGACGAGAACCGCCGCACCCAGGCCCACCGCCTCCACCAGCAGACCCGCCACGACGCCCAGGCCGCGCTGGGGGCAACCGAACACGCCCGCACCGAGGCCGACGCGGCTGCCCTCCAGGCGGTGCGCGACTGGTTGAGTCAGGTACACACCTGGCGCGGGAACCTCACCCACCTGTCCGCTGACCACCTCCCTCTGCCCCACCCCACCGCGTCGGCAGCCGATCTGCACGCCCTGCAGCCCTCCGACCTCACCCTGGCTGCGATGCGTGCACACGCCCAGGCCGCACCGCGGCTCCAACGCCAGGCCGAGCACGCAGCCCGGCAGGTCCAGGCCGCCACCGAATCCGTCAGCGCCCTCACCGAGGAACTGCACCAGGCCCAGCAGGCAGCCCCCGTCCCAGAACCTCCGGCCTGGCGTACCCGCACCGGCAGGGACGGCGTCCCGCTGTGGGCACTCGTCGACTTCGCCCCCCATCTCAGTGCCGACGACGCCCACCGGCTGGAAGGAGCCCTCCTCGTCGCAGGCCTCCTGGACGCCCTGGTCACCCCTGACGGCCGGGTGTGCGACGGCGACCTCACCCTCACGCCCACCGCACCCGCCCAGGGACGCACTCTGGCCGACCTGCTGGTCGTCGAAGACATCCCGGCCGTCGACGCCGCACGGGTACGCGAGATCCTCGCCGCCGTCCCGCTCGACACGCCCGGCAGCGACCCGGCATCCGGCTGGCTGGCCCACGGCGTCCTCACCGCCAGCGCTCCCGCCGGATACCAGGCCGCTTTCATCGGCCGCACCACACGGGAGAGGGCACGCCAACAGCGAGTCCAGCGCCTCGAAGGCGAACTGGCCGCCGCCCACCGCACCCTTAAAGACGCGGAAGGACACCTGGCACGCTGCCGCCAGGACATCACCGAAGCCGCCGCCGAACGCGACAGCCTCCCGCCCGCCGCCTGCGTCGACGAAGCGCGCCGCCAGGCCGCTGACCGGCACGCGGCCGCCGAAGCCCTCAAGCACAGCACCGCCACGGCACTGGCCGACGCCGACCGCGCTCTGGAGCGGATTCTGGCCGAACTCGAGGCAGCCGCAGCTGCCCGCAACGCCGCCGTCTCCGCTGCTGCCCTCACCCACGAACACGCCCGGCACAGCGCGGCACGCGCCGCCGAAGCGGCCCAAGCCGCCGCAGAGGCTGCAGCCGACCAGGCCGCCGCCGCCGAAGCCAGCGAAGACGCCCGCGCCCGTGCCGCGACCGCCCAGCAAGCCGCCGACGCTGAACACGAAGCCTTCCCCTGCGAGGCGATCGAAGCCGTCGAGGCAGCCCACACCGCCGAGGACACCGCCGAGCAGGACCTGAACCGGGCGCGCGCTGAAACCCTCAAGGCCACCGGCCGCCACGAACAAGCCTCCCAAGCCGTCAGCGAAGCACTGCGCGCACTCAACCGCGCAGCAGCCCTGCCCGCAGGCGACATGCTGCGCACCGAACCGGACCATCTCGACGCCCGCCGGAACACCACCGCCCAACTCGTCGGCCACATCCAGGCCTGGGCCCCGGCCGCCCAGCGGGTCGCCGACCTGCTCAAACGGGCCGACAGCGACCGCCAGGAAGCCGCCGAGCGCCGCACACGCCACACCCAGGCCGAGCGGGAAGCCGCCCAGTCCCAGCGACGCGCTGAAGAGGAAGCCGCCACGGTCGCCGAAATGCGTGCCCTGCACGGAGCCAAGTACCAAGAGCTCCAAGCCCGCCGGGACACCACGGCCGAGAAGCTGCGGCAGGCCGAAGACCGCGCCGAACAGTGCCGCGGCCGCCAGCAGGATGCCGACCAACAAGCCAGCGCCGCCCAGGCCACACTGGGGATGCTCGTCCCGCAGCGGGAAGCCGCGGAGAAACACCGCGATGCCTGCATGGCCCGGCTCGGCCGCCTGGCCGACGAGCGCCTCGCTGCCGTTCCTGACGACCTGCCCACCACTGACTCCGGCCGCCCTGCCAACTTCACCACGGGCCTGGCCTGGGCCAGGCGCCTGCTCGCCGACGCTCCCGGCGGCACCGACCGCCGCACCGCCCTGGTACGCCAGCGCGACCGCGAGCTGGCCCTGCTGGAGACCGCCGCCCGCAAGGCCAGTACGGGCCTGGCCGGCTTCGACCGGCAGGTCACGCTGCTGAGTATCGAAGACACCCCCTGGCGGCGTGCCGTCGTCGCCGACCCCGCCGCGGTGCGAGGCCAAGACGTCCCCGCCGCCGTTGAGGACCTCAAGGCCACCGCGGCCCAGCTCGAAGACGATCTGCGCGCCGACATCAAGCAGGTCCTCAAGACAAGCCTGTTCACCCGCCTGCAGCGCGACATCCAGCTGCGCCGGCAAGCAGCCGTCGAGCTGGTCACCCAGATCCACGACACACTCAAAGACGTCCGAACGGGCGTGGCCCACGTGGGCGTCCAAGTCGCATGGGACGTCCGCGACGACCCCGAGGCCCAGCGCATGGTGGACCTCATCGGCAAGCCGCCCTCCGACGACACTTTCGAGCAGATGTATGACGCGCTGCGCCAGCGCATGAACGAAAAGGCCGGCGAACCCTGGGCAGAACGCGTCGCCCACACCTTCGACTACCGCAGCTGGTACGACTGGACCATCTCCGTTACCCACGCCTCATTCGAGGCCGCCGGCAAGGAGAAGTTCCGAGAAATCACCGCCCGCTCCAACCCGTTGGAGGCCCTTTCCACCGGTGAGAGGCGCTTGGCCACCATGCTGCCCCTGCTGGCAGCCGCCTGGTCGATGTACTCCGCCACCGGCTACGCCGGCCCCCGCCTGCTGTCCGTCGACGAGATCGACGCAGCCTTCGACGAACGCAACCTGCGCCAGGTCCTGGCCCTGCTGCGCTCCTGGGACTTCGACGTCCTGGCCACTGCCCCGTTCATGACCCCCCTGATCAAGCGGGAGACCCAGCGGGCCATGGTCCACGAGGTCGTCACCGCCGGCCGGCGCCGCATCACCGTCCCCTGGCTGTGGCACGGCCACGGCGAACCCCAGCCCCTCACCCTCGACGTGACCACTGCGCAGCCCCAGGACAGCCCGTGACCGCCGATCACTCCCTCCTCGCCGCCGACCCGGAACTTGCCCCGCTGTGGCAGGCCATCCACGACCGCCTCAGCGCCGGCAGCGCCCCGGCCGACATCGCCACCGTCACCGTGCCCGACCTCGCGCCGGGCGCGGTGGCCGCCCTGAAGTCATGGCTTGACACATCCGCCCAGCGCCGACGAGGCCGCACTCGCGTCCCCCGCACCGACCGCGGCGTCAAGGTGCCGCTGCCCCCGCTCCTGGCCGCCCTCGGCCTGACCACGGACACTTTGCAGTCCTTGGTCGAGGACGCCGTGGGCCGCGCAGTCGTCAACCGCAGGCACGGCCGCCTCGCCGCCGCCGAACTGCGCCGGGAAGTGATCCGCCATGCACAGGAGCAGCTGCCGCATCTGCCCCGGCTGCGGGCCAGACTCACCTCAGGAGCCGACGAAGAATCCGCTGCCGCGCTGCGCCGCCTCATCGACACGCTTGCCTCCATCACTCGCTGCCTCCCGCACACACCGCCCCGTACCCTGGCCAAACTCGCCCACGACCACGCAGGCGACCCGCACTATTTCGACCCCGCAACCGGGCCCGGACAGCGCCTCATTGCCGCCCTCGCCGAACTCGCAGACCGTCCCGAACCCACCCGCCCCGACCACATACGCGCCCTGCTCGCCGAGCACGGCATCATCGCCGATCGGCTCTCCGCCACCGTCCTGCTCTACCAGGTCCGCGCCCTCGGCGACGGCCTCATCGACCGCCGGCTCAACGAGGCGACCACCCCGGTCGCCCTCAACCTTCTCGACCTCACCCGCACCCCGCCGCGGCTGGCCCCCGACCCGCTGACCGTCGTCGAAAACCCCTCCGTCCTGGAGGCCGCGATGGAATGCGCCAGCACCCAGCCGATGGCCTGCACCAGCGGCCAACTCCGGGCCGTCGACCACGTTCTGCTCCAACTCGCCGTCGACCAGGGTGTTCCCCTGCGCTACGCAGGAGACCTCGACGCTGCAGGTCTGCACATCGCCACCACGGTGCAGCAGACCTACGGGGCAGCACTCATCGCCATGGATGCCGCTCTGGTTCAGGCAGCCGGCGACCTGCCGTCTGCCATTCCTCTCGGCCCGCTGCCGAACACCACTGATCCCGACCTGGCTGACCGGCTGAAAGAGACGGGGCGAGTCATCTACCAGGAACACGACGCCGTCCTCAGCCGTCTCCTTGACCCGATGTGCTCACAGCGCAGAGCCTCACCACTTGTCCCGCGGCCGGACGGCGGGGAGAGGTCGCCCGGGCGCTGATGACGGAGAGTGCCAGTCATGGCGGCGTGCGGTGCGCCAAGCGATCGGTGACACGGACGAAGTCCGCGACGGACGCGCATATTTAGCACAAGGTTCACTTATTTTGAGTCATTTTGATGACTAGCCGCATATCGCCCCGGCAAACGCCCTCCGCGCCATGCACAGACCGTTACGATAGCCGCCTCGGTTGCCTGACGCGGGGTCAGCAACGCCTTGCGTCACGGGCGTTCACGCCGCGAGGAGCACCACACGCCCGTCGGCCCAGACGCGGCGCGGACATGCGGTTGATGCTCGGCCGATAGGCATCAACTCAAAGATCTACGGGGTGGGTCATGTCGGGCGAATTCGCTCAACTCGTCGTTGACGAGGCCATCTTTCACCTGGTCCCGACGCGCAAGCGGAACGACCCGGTACCAGCGCAAGTCCAGTTCAGCGAAGCGGTGTGCAGCCTCAGCGAGGATGTGCGTGCCAAGATCCAGGGCAACTTCCGCGGCGCGCTCGCCTCGCACGGGCGCCCGGTCGTGGAAGAGGTCGAGGTCAAGAAGTCGAACCTGCCGGACCGTGTCTACGAGTACCTCGCCGAGCAGCGTGACCTGGTGAGCGTCTCCACCGACCTGGCCGAACTCCTCTTCGAAAGCCAGCGCGGCAACAGTCCCGCGGGGCTGCTCCTCGTGGCCTCAGCGAGCCTTGCCGGCAAGAGGGCGCTGCTCATCGTGAAACTGGAACAGGAGGGCGGGTTCCGGGCCGAGGAGGTACTCGTCGGTGGCAAACGTACCTTCGACATGAACTACTTCGCCAACCTCCTGATGACCGAGCACAACAAGATCTACAAGGCCGCCCTGTTCTGCGTCGACGGCATCCCTGACGATGGCCCCATCGAGGGGTGGGCAGCGGACAAGCAGCTGGGCGGCAAGATGGCACAGTTCTGGCTGCAGGCCTTCCTCGGCTGCCGGCAGAAGGAAGACCCCAAGCGCGTCACCCAGCAATTTCACGAGGCAGCAGTCGACTGGGTCGACAAAAGAGTCGACGACCCCGAGAAGAGCGTCGACTATCTGATGGCCGTCCTGGTCGAGCTCCGCTCCAACAACGCGACCCTGGACCCGACCGCTTTCGCCGCTGATCACCTCGACCTCCATGACCAGGACAGCTTCCTCACCTACCTGGCCAGCAAGGACGTCCCCACGGGCAGCTTCGACAAGGACATCGCGCGGGTGGCTCCACGCCTCAGCGAGCTGCAGATCGGCTTCAGAAGCGGCATTTCCATCGTCACACCCGTCAACCGGGTACGCGAGGACATCAAGATCGAAGACCACTCCGACGGCACCTCCACGGTCACCGTCAAAGGCAAGATCACCTCCACACGCAGCCACTACAGCCCCCGCAAACCCGACGCCCCGCACACAGACGGCCAAGCACCCGGGGCGGACATAACCGGGTGAGCACGGTCAACGACGCCTTCCACCGGTACCAGGCCGAACTCCCCAACATCCGCAAAGCGGCACAGCTCACCGCAGCCCTTCTACGACGCAAGACCGCCCGCGCCCACATCACCTGCGAGGTGACCTCCCGGGCCAAGGAGATCGGCAGCTTCGTCACCAAGGCCTACCACAAGGAATACGCCGACCCCTGGACTCAAATCACGGACAAGGCAGGCGTCCGCATCACCGTCCAGCACCACGGCTTCCTCAACCAGGCCCTTCAGGTCGTCAAGGACAACCTGACACTGGTAGAAGACCCCCAGGACTACCGAGAACAAGAGGACATCGAAGGCCAGTACACGCTGCAGTACCCCCGCCTGCACGTCCAGGTCCTCGCAGCCGGCGACCTCACCGACAGCGACGGCCGACCCTACGAGTGCGAGATCCAAATCCGCACCGAAGCAACCGACTTGTGGGCCCGTATGTCCCACCGGCTGCTCTACAAAACAGGCACCACCGACGTACCCCGCGATGTCAGTAGGTCGCTGTACCGTTTGATCGCCCTGGTCGAACTGTACGACCTCGAGGTCGAACGGGGGGTAGACGTCTTGGCGCAACACCCTGACTTCACCCGCACCAACCGACTCCTGGACGAAGCAGAGTTCCTGTACCGCACGTTCACCGAGCACGAGTACCGGCGCGACCTGTCCGAAGACATCATCGACGTCCTGATCGAGACCGTCGAGAACGAGCCCGACTACCCCAACAAGCTCGCCCAGTTCACAGAACAGTACCGTCAACAGCTCGAAGCGGCCTACCGCGACTACGGCCCCACCAGCGAACTCTTCTTAACCCACGGCCGCTACATACTGGCCAGCCAGCCGGAAAGCTTGATCATTTTCGAACGCCTCACCGCCGCCAAGATGCTGTTACGAGGCGTGTGGTACGACGAATTGCCCGAAACCATGCTCAGCGACATGGCAGAAATCTGGAGCGTCTACCTGTGACCCGACCGCCGCAGCCTGAACCCTCCGCGGTCGTGGCCGCCACCGCTATGTTCGTCGAAGTCCTCGTCGTCGGCATCGGCTTCCTCACCGGCCTGGGCATCCTGACCGCTGCCATTGCCGGTCCCGACAACACCCGCAAACTGGCTCCCGTGGGCGGCACACCCCTCGCGGCCGGCGCAGCCCTCGCGTTCGCCTACGCCTTAGGCATCCTGATCGACCGCGCAGCCGACACCGCCCTCACCCCCGCACGGCGCAAGCTGCGCGCCCAGTCCTTTCGCACATCCGCCGCCTACGCCCAGGCCCGCCTGAAACTCGCAGAGACCCCTGCTCTCACCGCCCGGGCCGACTACGCACGGTCCCGCCTGCGGATCTGCCGCGGCTGGGTCCTCAACAGCATCCTGCTCACCCTGGCCACCGATCTCGCACTGGGGCGCTACCCCGTCGAACACCGACCCCTCCTCCTCGCCACGGCCACCGTCCTCGGAATCCTGGCCACCGTCGGCTTCTACCTGTCGTGGCACACCATCACCGCCACCGGCTACCGCAAACTCGCCATCCAGACCGCGCCTGCCTCCACGCCAACCGTTCCCTCCCAGCCCCCGACCCCTGCACCGCAGAGCCCCTGACCGGCGCGCAGAACGCACGCCACATCAGGCGAACGCAGAGACGGCTGTGACGGCGGGGGGAGAACTGACAGAATCGGATGACGCTTCCGCCCCTGGCCGGCCGCGCACGCCCGGAGACCCCATGCCACCGCCCACGCCCCAGGCGCCCGATCCCCAGTCGCTGGCGGTCCGGGACCTGCCAGATCTGGGGCTGGAGCTGCCGTCACGCCGCAGACGACGCAAGCCTCTTCCACTGCACGAGGACCAGGAAGAGGCCCTCGGCAGGATTCTGAAGCACCTGCGCCGGCCCGGCACCCGAGGTCTGTACGTGGCTGCGACCGGCACCGGCAAAACCCTCGTCGCCAGCCGCGCCGCGCATCAGCTGGCGCGCCGGCTGCTGTTCGTCGTCCCCACCCTCGACCTTGCCGCGCAGACCGCTCTGGCCCTGCGCGGCGACGGCCACCAGGAGCCGGTCGTCATCGTCTCCTCCATGGACGCGGCCGCCCACGACGCCCTGGCCGACGCACACGTCGCCTCCGTCACCGACTACCGCCTCCTGGCCGCCCTTCTGGCCGCCGTCGGCACCGGCCGCAACGCGCTGCCCGGCCTGACGGTGGTGTGCACCTACGACTCCCTCGACAAGATCGAGAACACCCAGCACACCGCACACCAGGTACCGCCGTTCGACCTTGTGGTCCTGGACGAGGCCCACCGGATCGCTGGCCGGGCCGACAAGAAATGGGCCGCGGTCCACGACGCCACGCGCATCCGTGCCGAGCGTCGCCTCTACATGACCGCCACCCCGCGCATCTTCGCCGCACCTGATCTCGCCGAGTCCGCGAACCTCTCCCGCCCGCGCGGCCAGATGCCCCGGACGGGGGAGGGGGGTGACGCCCGCGCCAACTCGATGGACAACCCCGCCGTCTACGGCAAGAAGATCTTCGAGTACTCCCTCGCCCGCGCGATCGAAGACGGCCGGGTCGCGGACTACCGGATCATCGTGCCCACCCTCACCGACGACGACCTGCGCACACGCCTCAATCTGCCCCCCTCCGGCACCACCGCGGACCAGCAGCCCGCCATCGACGAGGCCCTGCGCACCACCGCCCTGCACCTGGCCGTCCTCAAAGCCATGGCCACCCACCAGCAGCGCCGTGTCCTGGTCTACTTCAACCTGGTCGAAGACGCCAAACGCTTCACCCGCGAACTGCCCCACACCCTGCGCCGCCTCCGCGCCCACAGCCCGGACCTGTGCCCCGACACCAGCCCTGAGGTCTTCTTCGTCCACGGCGACATGCCATCCGCGCAACGCGCCGCAACCTTCGCCGAGTTCGCGGCCTCACCCTGCGCCATTCTGGCCAACGCCAAAGTCATCGCTGAAGGCGTCGACATCCCCAGCGTCGACGCGATCGTCTTCGCCGACCCCACCCGCAGCGTCATCCGCTGCGTCCAAGCCCTCGGCCGCGCCCTACGCCTGTCCGTCAGCGGCAAGATCGCCAGCCTCGTCATCCCCGTCTACATCCCCCCGGGCACCGACCCCACCGACATCCTCGGCACCGCCTACGAACCCGTCTGGGCTATCAGCACGGCCCTTGCCAGTCACGACCACCGCATCTTCGAACGCCTTCCCGGCAAGGCCAACCGCCTACCCAAAGAAATCAGCGATCTCATCCAGCACCGCTGGCACTTCGACTTCACAACCCATCCCGAGCACATCGCCCGCGCACTCGACCTCACTTCCTTCAACCCCCACGACACGGCCGTTTCCCGCTCCCGCCGCGCCGGCCTCGCCGCCGCCCAGGCCTACCACGACGCCCACCACCACCTTGACGTCCCCGCCGACTACACCGACGCCTACGGCTTCGCCCTGGGTACCTTCATCACCACCATGCGCGACGCCCGCACAGCCGGCCGCCTGGACACCGACTGGATCGCCGAACTCGACGCTCTGGGCATGGTCTGGGACAAGCACGATGCCGCCTGGCGCGCCCGGCTCACCGCCGCCACCGACTACCACCGTGCCCACGGTCACCTTGCCGCGCCCGCCACCACTCCTCTCGGTGCCTGGCTCGCCGAACAACGCTCTGCGGCCGCACGCGCCGAACTCGCCCCGGCGCGCGTCGCCGACCTCGCGGCCATCGACCCGGACTGGCAACTGCCCCACGGCGCGGACTGGCACCGCAAGTACCATCTGCTGCGCACACATCTCGCCGCCGGCAACGACCCGGCCGCACTCGACCGCGACAGCGTTCTGGCCTCGGTGAAGATCGGCAGCTGGCTGCATCGCCAGCTCACCGGCTGGCGCACCCTCGCCCGCCCACAACAGAGTCTGCTGACCGCCATCGGTGTTACTCCGCAAAGCCACCCGCTCACTGCAGTCCGCCGCTCCCGCCGCACCTTCGCCCAGACCGTGCAGATCCTCGAGCTCTTCCTGCACCGCGAGCGCCGTGCCCCCACCGCCCGCGAGGAGATCACTGTTGACGGGGATCAGGTCAAGATCGGGGCCTGGCTCGCGAAAGCCCGTACGAAGCACCGTGCCGGTGAACTTCCCGAGCAGCACGCCACCCTGGTGGCGTCCTTGTTCACCGGAGACTGGACCGACGAAGGCACGCCGCCTTGGCAGGAACGTGCCACTTCCCGCCGCCCGCACGCCCCAGGACCACGGTGATCCGCCGCAGCGGCCCGACGTCCACCCCGGCCGCCAACAGTTCCTTCTCCCGCAGCACTGGAAGCCCTCGGTCACGCCGCACGACAGCCCGCCCCCCTTGTCGCCTATCCGCTCTCGTCGCTCACTGTGACACAGGCGCCTGACCAGCGTGCTGGGTTGCCCAACGGGGTCACCCTCCCCGGCACGGACCGGCTGTGACACGGCGCGCGGGGCTGTGCCGGCCCTGTACCCCACGGGGGTGCTGCACCCCACGCGGACGCCCCTGCGTGGGCAGCCACGCCGCGCCCCATATCGGGGTGAGGGCCTGCCTAGAGGCAGGCCCTCATGGCGCACATCGGCAAGCGGTGCTCAGGGGAGGGAGACAGGGCACCCTGTCCGCGACGCAATCCGCCGGTATCAGCCCTTCTCGCCCGGCCGCGCGGCGAGTCTGCGTACGGCGCGCCTGATCGAGCCAAGCTCCTTCAGCACCTGATCCATCGCGGAGTCCATCAGCATGACCGGATCGTCCGCAGACCAGAAGCGCACGACCTGTGCCACCTGATGCTCCCAGAACTCGTCCTCCTCAGCGGCTTCGAAGCCGAGCTGTGACGCCAGGTCGGCAAAGCCGGCCCCGGGCCGGCCAGTTGCCTTGCGAATGACAAGTGCCGACAGCAGCGGGCGACCATGCTGGTGTTCGTACACGCTGATGTGGCCGAGCTTCGGGTAGAGCCCACGCATCTGGCCCTGCGACGTATAGGGGTCCAAGCCGTGCGGGTCAACGCGCTGTGCGAACTCCTTGTAGCCGATGCAGGCGGAAAGCGGGTCGACCGGATCGCCAGCCTTCGCAAGAGAGCGGAGAAGGCGGTGCATGTCGCGTTCGATGGGTGTAAGCGTAAGCACGCAAACTCCTCGTAGGGAGAGGACCCGTAGGTCCGGATGTCCGTGGACGTAGCGCCCGTAGGCGTACCTCGACAGTAACTCACCTGAGTCCGGCCCAGCCTGCCGTTGGGCGTGCCAGCGTGTGTCCCCACTCGGCCAACGGCTGCCCGTCTCGTACCCCCGGCGCAAGAAGGGCTGTGTTCTGCCGGCGGCGGTGTCACACCGGGCCGCTACGGTTCGGCTATGGCCGCGCACACCTCGTCTCCGAACGGACTCGTCCCCGTACACGTCGCTGTTTACGACCCCGCCCCGATGGAGGAAGAGCCCGATCCGCAGGCCGTCGACTACGCGCCCAAGCTCGTCGCGGCTTCAGCTAAATACGCGGGCATCTCCTGGACCAAGCATGGGGCCGAGCCGCGCTGGCTCGACACGGACACCGGCACCTGCGCCGCCGCCATCAACCCGAGCTTCTCCGGTCGCGGCGCCGACGAGTTCGACAGGTTCCTGTCCGGAGCAGACTTGCGCGGCGAGCCTGGGCTCATCATCGCCACGATGGGCACGGCAGACGATGACGATGACCGCGGGTGGTCGGTCTTCGGCCGGCCCGGCGGCCGCGTGGACTTCCGCCACTTCTCTGGCGCGATCGTCGGCGAGCGGCTGCTTGCGGAGGCGGAAGTCTCCCTGGCTCCCGGGCTGAATGCGACCGACCGCGACCTCGGACTGAGACTGCTCAACCGCCCCGCCAATGCCCCCTGGTGGGCGATGACGTTGCAGGCGAGCGCCTTGGAGGGCCGGCGCGGAACGACGGTTCGCGAGCCCGAGGGCGAACTGGTGCCGATCCTCGTCGACAGCCTGGGCAAGCCCGTCGTCGCACGCTGGACGTCCGGGGACGGCCAGCAGATCTGGTACGTGATCCCTGACGGGGTCGACTGGAACCAGGTGGTCGAGTGGCTCGTCCAGCGCGCCCTTCCCGAGCACGTACCGGCCGCACTGCGCCGCGTCCGCTCACGCCACCATGTCGATCCTGCCCTGGAAACCCCCGCCGAGACACAAGCACGCAGCTCTCTTGAAGAGTTGGAGCGCCGCTACCTGGAGGACAAAGCCCGCCTCGAGGGCGAACTGAAGCGGGCGCGGCAGGAGGCCGAACCCATGCGGTCCGGTCTGCTGTACGGCAGCGCCAAGGAGCTGGAAGACGCGGTGGCCGCGGTACTGCGTGCCGCCGGCTTCGCCGTCACCGAGCTGGACGAGGAATTGGGCGGCACCCTGTCCGCCGACCTGCTCGCCGTGCTGAACGGGTCCACCTGCCTGGTCGAGGTGAAGGCCGCCGCGAAGAATGCGGGGGAGAAACTGATCTCGCAGCTTCACCGCCATCTGGAGAAATGGCCGCAACTGCGCCCCGGCCAGCCTGTCACCTGCGCAGCCTTGATCGTCAACCACCAGCATAGCCTTGACCCCGCGGACCGCACTGCAGAGGTGTATCAGCGTAGGGTCGTCGACGCGCTCCCGTTTCCCGTGATCGCCTCCGGCGACCTGTTGCGCTGGTGGCGCACGCAGGACTGGCCGGCCGTGCAGGCCGCTGTACTCGGCCAGACCCACTCAGAAGGAGACCGAGACGCGTCCCCTGCCGGAGGGCGCGAGACCCCGGCGGTCGGCCGCAGGCGGTGGCCCTGGGGCAAAGGCGGAACCGCATAGCGGGCGCGGCCGTCATTTCGCCAGCGACGTGTGCGGGCTGCTGCCATGCGGCAGCCGCCACAGATCGTCTCTCCTTGGCCGTGGCCGGTGAGGGCCGGACGTTCACCGTGAACGAGGCCGGGAGGAAGGTACTGGCGGCCGTCGTCGCCGCTCTGGCGTGAAGGCGGTCAGGGGCGCGGC
This sequence comes from Streptomyces sp. NPDC026062, assembly GCF_055568375.1. Lineage (NCBI taxonomy): Bacteria > Bacillati > Actinomycetota > Actinomycetes > Kitasatosporales > Streptomycetaceae > Streptomyces > Streptomyces sp. NPDC026062. The sequence continues at coordinate 8,920 of NZ_JBVHOQ010000059.1, read as the reverse complement.
GGCCCCGGATCTCCGCTTCGTCCCGCCAGACCCCGATCACTACCTCCAGCGCCCGGCGGCGGGGCTGTGAAGGTGGACGGGAGTTCGGGTACGTGGCCCGCGCCGGGGACGGGGCCGAGCAGCGGTTCCTCCGGCAGCTCACCGAGGCATCCGAGGAGCAGGCGCTGCAGTTCGATGAGCTCGGCCGCGAGGTGCTGGGTGTGGACCTGGCGAGGTCCGCCGACGCCTCCGGGAGCTGAAGGAACAGGGGCAGCAGCGGGCCGCCGACTACCCCGCCCCGTGCCCCGGCCGTCCGGCAGGCCACGGCCACGGAGAGGAGCAGTCCGCCGCGCACCAGCCCCACCGTCCCCAGGGCGCCGGCCGCACCTAGTCCTGTCCGGTATTTGCCTCCTCGTTGCGTAAACTGGCATTCGTAGCAGCCGAGTTCGCCGCCGCCCGTCGGCGCTGGCTTCGTCGGCGCCGGTGACGTTGTGCCGTTCTCCGCGCGGGCGAGGGCCGCCGACGCACCGGAAAATCGGGATCGACGCCAAGGTCGAGTGTGTTGATGTCCTCGTTCCGCATCCAATAAGGCACGCCCAAATCACGCAGCATCTGGTACCTGGCCTGTTCGGCGGTCCACGCTCGCGCTCGGGGCTGGGGTCCGGCCAGGATCCGCGCGCGGGCGTCGAGCAGCGCGCGGGTGGTTTCCTCGCTGGCGCCGCACGCTGCGGCGAAGCCGGCCAGCAGCTGTTCGCTGGGCAGCCTCTGGCCGGTGAGGGCGTTGTGCAGGGCGCTGCGTGAGATGCGGCCCGCGGCCTCGGGCGAGCCGGCCAGTCGGCGCAGGCTCGGCCCGTCGGCCTTCGCCCGGACCCTCATCATGGCCCTGGCCAGTCCTGCCAGGGTGGTGATGCCGCGCCCGGGCACGTACGTGACCGGCCGCCGCACGGGCGCCGGATGGACGGCGGCTGCGGCCACCGCCCACACCCGCGCCGCCTCCTGTTCGTCGGCGTCCGCGCCCCGGGCGAACGCCTGGACGGTGTACAGAGTGGGCAGCCGCCCGTCCAGGGCCCGGCGCAAGGTGCATGCCGCGACCGGCATCGTCCCGGCACTGGCCCGCCGCGCGAGGGAGCCGAAGGTTCGCGGCCCCTTCGCCGCGCGCAACCAGCCGCGCAGCCGGGCCAGTTCCGCTTCGGCGGGCCCGGGTGCTCTGCGGCTCATCCGCGGCCGCCGCTGGCGGAGAGTGCGGCGACGGCTGCCAGGAGCCGGCCCGCGCGGCGCCCGGCCAGCAGCAGGATCACGGCGCCCGCGAGCAGGGTCAGCGCCAGAGGGATCGGGCGCTGCAGGACGGCGAGCACGGTCACCGCGGCAACCACGGTGATGACGACGGCCGCCTCGCCCGCACCGAGCCTGCCGGAGGCGGGCTCGGCCACGACGGAGGGCGGGGCGCCGACGGAACCGGCGCAGGGCGGGACAACGGACATGACGAGGCCTCACAAACGATTGACGTGACGGCCCGGCCGGCAACGAACCCAGCCGGCACGGTGAGCCGATCGTGGCACCACCCGCCCCGCTCCCGCGACTTCCACCCCACCGAGCCCGGACCTGACGTACCTTCCGCCTCCGCCACAAAGCCGCAGCTCAACCCCAAAAAGCGAGCAGGACCTGTCCACGGTGCACAGACCCGGCCCGGGTGAGAGCAGCCAACGCGCCGACACCCAGAGCGGGGCCCCGTGGCCGCCTCGCCATGGACCGAGGCGGGCGGGCCTTCGCCCGTAAGACCGCGGAGTGTCAGTGCTGCGCCGTAGCGTTGTGGCTCATGAACTTCCAGTACATACCGCCGGTTCCGGCAGAACAGATCCGGCAGCTGCCCACGCGGGATGTCGCACTCCTTCTCCTGCAGCACCTCGCCAGCAGTACCGGATACCTGCAGTACGTGAGCACCATGAACTCGGCTCGGCAGGCGTTCCAGGAAGAGCCGGATGCAGACGCGCTCGTGAACCGGCTGTCCGATGCCTGGTGCTGGCTGGAGGCTCAGGCGTTGCTGTCCCGGGAGCCCAGCCAGTCCGAGGCCTTTCGCCGGATCTCCCGCGACAGCAGGGACTTGGCGAAGGACCCGCAGGGCATCACGCGGTTCGAGGCCCGCGAACGGCTCTCCGGCCCACTCCACCCGGATCTGGAGGGCACGGTGCGCACCAACTTCGACCTGGGTGACTACGAGACGGCGTGCTTCGCCGCGATGAAGGCGGTCGAGGTCGCCGTCCGCGACGCCTCCGGGCTCGACAACTCCCTGGTCGGAGTAAAGCTGATGCGCGAAGCGTTCCGGCCTCACGAGAACGGCAAGACCGGCGGCACGCTCGCCGACGCGGAAGCAGAGGGCGGCGAACAGGCGGCCACCGCCAACCTGTTCGCCGGCGCCATGGGCGCCTACAAAAACCCTGCCAGCCACCGCACCGTCGACTTCGACGACCCGATCGAGGCGGCAGAGATCATCCAGTTCGCCGACCTCCTGCTGCGCCAGGTCGAACGCGCCAAGCGCCACCAGACCGCCCCAACGACATAGACCCATACACCGGTGCCGGGGCCCGAGTGGGTCACCCTGGCCGGGCGGAAGCGGCGCACCCTACAGGGGCCCCTCACAGCTCTCAGACGCCCGCTCCTGGGCCGTCGTGGTCTGCTGGCGCAGGACGCGGGTCCACGTTTCCATGAATCCGGCTGCGCCGCTCTCGTCTCCGAGGAGGCGGAAGAGGGCCGGGTCGGCCGTGAGCTGTTCAGAAGCAGCCGGCGCCCGCGCACCGGAAACAGCTTCGGACGCGGCGCAGACGGCCGCCACTTCCCCACACGAGCCGCCGACCGGCCTGCTGGACGCGCTCGCCCTCTCCGCCCCCCCCAGCCAACCAGCCCAGGCGGACAGGACCTCACGACGCTGGACAGCCGCCAGGCCGTCCTGCACTGCAGCGTTCAAACGCCCAGGGGAGGCCCCTCGCCTGCGGTCGCGTGATGCCCGGGACGTCCACAACGGGACACCGACGGTTCGGAAGGGCGCCCACCGACTTGGTGGAGTGGGCCCGCGCCATCTGTCTGCGACTGCCCGGGCAACATCCGCTCGGTCGCGGCGATGACTTAGCGCTGGGCGCGTACATGGGCGCCGTACAGGAGCAGACCCACCCAGACCGCGGAGACCGCGGCGGTCATGGTCGCCCAGGGCGCCGTGGTGAGGGACGGGCCCGTCACCAGTTGGTAGGTCGTCACGCTGGCGAAGACGATGACCAGCAGGAAGGCTGCGGGCCGGGCCAGCCGCAGCCACATCGGAAGACGGACTGGGGAGGAGGGCTGCACGGACGGCGTCGGCGAAGCGGGCATGACGAACTTCTCCTACAGGCGGGGGAGTTGGCGGACGAGCGACCTTGGTGGCCGGTGCTTCGACCGTATGGCGCCCACCCCCGTGCAGACCATCTCCCATTTCCGCTCTGATTACCCAAGGATGAGGACTTGGGGGAGAGGAGGAGACCCATGTGGGTGTCGGTGACCCTGTACGACAAGGGAGCCGCCTCCGAGCGGCCCGGAGCGGAGGCCGGGCGTGTCGAGATCAGCGGGCTGGAGGGTGCCCGGACCGCTGTCTTCACGGTGGGCCTGCGCCGCAGCGAGCACGACATCCACCGGCCTGCCGCCCTGCGCCTGCGTGTTCCTGGCGCCCGCCCCGGCAGGGTGACGCCGAGGGCGGTGCGCGCCGTCGACTGGGAGCGGGTGCTGGCCATCGCCACCGTGGCGGCGACCGTCTCCACGCGCGCCGCCGAGCAGCTCGATGCCGGCTGGACGCGGCGTCCCCGGGGCGGTAGCCGCGACTTCTGCCTGCTCGTCGCCGCGGTCTACGCGCATGCGGTCGCCCGCCACCTCCCGCCGCGCCATGTGATCGCCGCTGTCTGGGGCAAGGGAGTGGACACCGTGGACAACTGGCTGGCCGAGGCGCGCAGGCGTCAGGTCCTCGGACAGGATCCGCTCTCCAGCCGCCACGGCCCCCGCACCGAGCCGGACCGGCGCGGGGTGATCCCGCTGCCGCGCCCGCCACGCCAACCGCCCTCCTCGCAGACCACCGTGGGAACCAACGGAGCGACACTGCGCGACCTGCCCGACTGTCCCGACTGGTCCTTCCGCATCGAACCTGGTGCCCGCGAGGGCAACGTGTTCGTCCGTGGATGGGCGATCCAGCCCGACATCACGCACGCCGGCGGCTGGCGAACGCACCTGACGGCCAAGGCTCTTGCCGCTGCTCCGCTCGACGACGTCTTCGCCCGCGGGCTCGCGGCTCTGCAGGGCAACCTCTACCTCGCCACGGCCCGGGGCGTCGTGGGTGAACCCGTGCGGACCCGGGGGCCAGACCACCTGCGCCAGGTCACCGACGCCTACCTCTTCGCCCTGGCCCAGGAACAGCCACCACTGCCTCTGATCTGCACCCTGTGGAACGTCAGCTACAGGACGGGATCGAGCTGGACCAGCAAAGCCCGCAGAGCCGGCGTCCTGACGGCCCGGTACAAGCCGCTGCCCGACCGCTGGGGACGCTCAAGCAGGCCCGAGGGGCCGTGAGTCCTGCCGCGCCTGCCGTAGCCGCACGCGACGTAAAGGTTCCAGGGTTACGTCCTTGGCTGGAGCGAGACCCGGGGCGGCCGTTGCTGTGCGTTACGGGGCGCACCCCGTGGCTGCGGACGGTCGGTGCGCTCCGGGCCGTGCCCCGTGTCGCGCTGGGGGCAGTGTCGTCCGGATAATCCCTGGGTGCCTGTGAATCCGGAGTACATGGAGACCAATGTCAGGGTCCCGTTCTGTGCTTTCGATGCGCTGGCCGCCGTCGCGGCCCGGCAGGGCGCATCGCGGGACGCGACCGTGCGCCGGCTGCTGGCCGAACATGTCGAGCGGCAGGAGCAGATTGATCCCGACGACCGGCTGACGCACATTTCCACCGTCTTGCGCTACCCGCCCCCGCCGCGCTGGCGTAAGGATCCGCGTCAGGACCGGCCCCTGCGGCTGAGGGCGAGCTCCGCGTTGTTGGAGCGGGCCCGCGCAGTCTCGCTGCTGCTGCCGGGGCAGTACGAGCGGGCGTTTCGGGACTACCAAGGACGGGTGCTGACCGACGCGGTGGTGACCGCCATCGCGGTGGCCGAGCCGTTCACGGACGAGTTCTTGGACGGGCTGCTTCCCCTCCTGCGGCACCGCGCCGCCCGCAACCTGTGGCGGCTGGCGACCGCCGCGCTCATCACCGGTCCGGAGCTCGACCTCCTGGACGCGGCCGACGAGCTACGTAAGGCGACGGCCTGGACGTCCGACACCAAGCTGGATGAGTACGACCAGCGCCTGCTGAGGATCGCGACGGCCCTCGAGGAGGACGTGGCCTGGCACTCCCCAGCCCGATTCCAGGTCGCGGACAACATTGCCCGCGACCTGCTGACCGGCCCGCAGGCCGAGGCGAACGCACGGATGCTGCAGGAGGAGGGCGAGGCCTGGGAGGACCTGCATCAGGACACTCTCCACGCAGACGAGGAGCGCCGGTGCTACCTCAAGCGGGGGACCACGGACTACGACTGGAGTGGCCGGGGCGGCACCGCGGTGTGGCGGGCCGAACGACAGGTGGCTCTGCAGGACTTCGAGGACTGGCTCACCCACCGCACCCGGACGGACACGCCCCAGTACGCGGTCCACCCGCCCGGCTGGGTGCTCACCCGCCCGCCCGGCTGGCGCGCCGTCGCCCCGGCCTCCGCGGACACCGGCGGGCTGCCGCAGCCGTACGCGGCATGGACAGGTGAGGGCCGCGTCCTGGCCTTTCCCCACCGCAACCGGCAGGCCGTGTGGCCACTTCAGCGCCGACCGGACGCGCCGGGCTACGAGCCCGTGCTCGGCGCCGCAGCACTGCTCGCCGCCGCGGCCGGTCTGCCGCCCGATCAGATCCTCCAGTACATCGAGGCCCTACTCGTTGACTGGAACCACGAGTTCGGCGACGAGGACGAGCCCGACCTCTATCTCGCGCTGGACGTCCCGGTGGGTGCGGCATACGACTTCGGTCTCATCAGCGCCGAGGAACGTCAGGAGGCTATGGCCCAGGCCCGCACGGCGACCCTGCAGGCCATGGACGAGATCATCGACGAGCTGGCCTTGGACGGCTGCGACGAGGAGGACCTGCGGCACCTACGGCACGTGCGCGGCAACGTCCGCCAATTCACGGACGAGGCCACCCGCCTCGACAGCCGGATCGGCGCACGGTTCCGGGTGCACAAGGCGACCTGGCGGTGGCCGGGACAGTCGGTGACCGGGGAGTTCCTGGCCGGCGCCTCCACCGACCTCGTGCAGTGGCTGGCCACCGTCGCACACGCGAGGAGCTCTCTGATCAGGCAGCATTCGATGCAGCAGGCGTGGGGCGAGGCCTTCGACCGCTACGCCCCCAGGGAGCGCAGCTCCCGACGGCGCCGGTGACCTCCGGGAGAAAGCGTGTGACACCCACCGATACAACAGGCACGGACCCTCTTCGTAAAAAGGGATGCAGGCCGAGCAAACGACGCCCGGATTACCGACATCCCGCGTATTTCACACGTACGCCCGCCCGAGGGGGAACCCTTCCATGCACAACCCGACCCGACCACTTATCTCCTCCGTCGCCACCGGCATCAGCGGCCTCGTCCTGGCCCTGATCGGCGCCCCGTGGTGGCTGACCGCCATCGCCTTCGCCTGCTTCGCACTCGGCCTGCTCGTCACCGTCATCCAGTCCGTCTTCCCTCAGGACTCCGAGCACCGGCTGGCCTGGTGGCGGGCCCGCTGGCACCACCACCAGCAGCGCCGCCGCACCCCACTCCCGGTCCGCTACCCGGTCCGGGACGCGCGACAGGCACCCGGCCCGCGCGCCGACGCGCCCGACCGACATGGTGAGTGATCGTCCATCAGCTGCCGGGGGCGCCGCGCCGTTGACGGGCGCCCCCGGCCGTGCCTGGCGCCGCACGCTCTCCTTACCGGAATCACATCGTTCCCCGGCCCGCCTGAGCCCGTCCGCGCAGCGTACCGATCCACCTCTCCATGAAGCCGGCCGCGCCGCTCTCGTCTCCGGGGAGCCGGAAGAGGGCGGGGTCGGCCGCGAGCTGTTCCATGAGCGTCTCGTACAGCCCGTCGAAGAGCGGCTCGAGACAGACGGCTAGGCCTTCGGCGAAGTGCCTGGGGGAGGGGCCCAGAGTGATGACGTGGTTCAGGACCGGGAACATGCCCCACTCGTCGATCCGCGCCCGCAGCGCGGCCAGTGCCGGCGTATCCGGCATGAACAAGGCGTGCATCGCGTACAACCCGTAGAACATCTGCAGCCCGAGCAGCACCGTCCGGGCCCGCAGCAACTGCTCGTCACTGGCCTGCTGAACCGGCCCCAGCACGTCCGCGCGCTGCTGGAGCAGCCCCCAGTCCACCGGCGGGCTCTCACCACGCTCAACCGCCCCCAGCATCTGCGCCCAGTCCTCGGCCGTCAGCCCGAACCAGCCGTAGGCGGCGAACGCCTCCGCCAGCGCATCCGCTCCCACCTCCTGCGCCCCCAGACCAATCGCCGCGACCAGGTGCACCACCCCGGTGAAGTCCGGCCCGTCCGGTACGTCCTCGTCAGCCTCAAGCGCGGCACGCACCAGGGCGGGATTCGCGGCCCCGCGGTACGGATGGGCCCCAATCAGCCGGCCGGCGACCTCATACAGGGCATCGGCGGCCTCTTCACCCGCCCCCGCCGCCCCGCGTGCGACCTCCAGCAGCCGATGCGACATCGTCCCCCGCAGCACCCACACCACGGCCTCACGCACAGCGGCCACCGGCGGCTCCGGCATAGACGCCGCTCCCGGCTGAGCAGCCATGCCCGCCTCGGCGAACCACTCCAGCACCGCCAACCGACGATCCCGCCCCTGGCGAAGATGCCGCGCCAGCACCGCCGCACTCTCCACCACCGCCGGATCGACCGCGTCCACCACCGACCCCCGGCCACGCCCCAGCCCCCGCCGCCGGTGCCGCGGCAACAACCCCGCCCGACGCCAGCTCTCCAACTGGCTGACCGTCACCACCAGCCCACGCACAGCCAGTTCACGTACCACCTGCAGATCAGCCGGACTCGGCGCTCCTCGTGCCATGCCCACCATTACAACCCCGAGAGGTGCAATTCTCTGCGGACCTGCGGCTCTGGCTCACTGGACCCGGCACCACCCAGACACCCGCCAGCTCCAAGAAGACAAAGGCCCATCCGTGACCCCAGAACACCGAAACCGCACCCGGACCAGGACCGCTGCAGGCCTCACCACCGCGCTCCTCACCCTCCTCATCGCCAGCGCCCTCCACCACCCCGGCCACCTGATTAGCCTCCTGCTCATCCTCACCGCCGCACTCGGTGCGACCACCGCCACCCTCGCCCTCGCCGCAGCCTTCGCCCCCACCACCGCCACCCGCACAGCAGCCCGCCACACCCTCGACCTCCTGCTGCGCGTGGTGCCCTGGTACACACCCCGAAACTGACACCACGACAGGGGGACAGGACCTGGATGTCTGTCCAACGAAGCGGAACGGACATCACCCCCGCCCGCGCACCCCGCAGCACAACCATCACGATCTCCAACCCAGGAAGGCACCAACCCCAAATCCGGATTCCCAGAAAGTTCTCCGCGAAGGAAACACCCTCACCCGTCCCCTCACAGCCAGCCGCCCGCGAAGCGGGCTCCCGGTCCGGGAGCGCAGCGGACGGACCCAAAGCCCCGGGAACCGGGGCCGGCTGAGCCTGTGTCAACAGGCTCACGAAGTCCCTGAAGCGCAGCGAAAGGGACTCTCGGCTCGAAGCGCAGCGCAGAGCCGGACCTCCCCGCGCAGCGGGGAGGTGTCACTTCGCCAACCCCCGCGCAACGCGCGGGGGTTCCCCTCGATCCCTGCGCAGCAGGGATCTACCCGCTCCGCGGGG